>NZ_JAOSKF010000005.1:0-126353 GCF_027493735.1 Candidatus Kuenenia sp. | reverse complement strand
TTGTGATTGACGGTTAATTTTATGATTACGCTTGATATGCCAATAAAAATCAAAAATACGCCCACAAAAGCCATTGCCTTATTATTAAGGAGTTGTACCGGTTTTTTTGTCAGGTAGGAAATGCCGGAGAGTGCGGGGATAGTGCCTAACCAGAACGAGAAAAGCAATATGCCGCCCCATAGTGGATTGTGCGTAGTAACGGCTATAAGGATAAAACCATATAACCATCCGCATGGCAGTAAAGGGCTGAGGACACCTATTAAAAAACCCGCTCTCTTTGGCGAAACCCTGGCTTCTAATAAACGCCCTACTCTTTTCTGGTAAAATAACCGCAGAAAATACGGTTGTTTTATGTGCAGATTGCCCTCTTTCAGAATACGGAATCCGATAATAAAGAAGGTTATACCCAGGAAAATCGTTGATACAAAAGAGAGGTATTTCATTTCTGAATGGATAAATTTTGAGCCAAGAAGCCCCGCCAGGGCACCAATGCAAAAGTATCCTAAAAAGCGTCCTATATGGTATGAAATCAGCCCCGCTTTGCTGTGAGCGCTTGCGGCCAATGCCAGGCCGCCGCACATTCCTACACAGTGGACACTGCCGATAAGGCTTGCGGCAATTACTGCAAAAGGAACAAAGAAGGGTGACATTTCTCCAATGCGTTGTATTATATTATTTGACAGGTCCGGCAAGGGTTAACTCCTTTATGTAATTTCGGGTTGTTTTGTTGTTTGATGTAGCAGCAATGTGTAATTGAAAATTCAGTTGCCCTTTTTCGCTCAAAAGCGATTTGGGAAACGTTATGAAAAAATGGTTTTTTGTTGTTTTTCCCGGCGCAATCATTTCAGGATACGTCGGCGCTATAATTTCAATCCCTTTATTTCTGCTATCTTCAGCGTGTTTAATATCCACTTCTATCTCATGAAAGCTCTGGTTTTTCAGATTCAGCGTGTAATGGTTTGAGATGAGGGGTTCTTCCCGGGATTTGGTAATTACCCGATAAGGACTTTCCTGCGCTCTCAATACGGTAATATCCAAATCAGGCCTGTTTGAAATATAGGAGGCTAATCCTATCAGGCAGGCGGAGACTAATCCCAGGTAAATCATGTTTTTAATACGCCAAAAACCTGAGGGTCTTCCTCTCAGGCCGTTTTCCGACTCATACCGTATAAGCCCCTTCGGCTTTTTAACCGTTGCCATTACCGTGTCGCATGCGTCAATGCAGGCAGTACAGGCAATACATTCCATTTGCAGCCCTTTGCGGATATCTATTCCTGTTGGACAAACGGCAACACATTTATAGCAATTAATGCAATCTCCCGGCTCTTCCGTCTTCGGTTGCAGCCCTTTTCGCGGTTCACCTCTTTTTTCATCGTAAATTATTGCAAGGGAGTTTTCGTCCATTAATACCGATTGCAATCTTCCGTACGGACAGATTGATATGCACAACTGCTCCCTAAACCAGCCAAAATTCAACATCACCACAATGGTAACAATACCTGTGGTCAGAAAAACCGCCCAATTTTTAAAGGGGGAAATGGCAATCATTGAGACGAGATTTTCTGCTCCGGCAAAATATGCAAGGATTGTGTGAGAGATAACAGCGCTTGTCAAAAAAAACAAAGACCATTTAACTGTTTTTTTGATTAATTTCTCTTTGTGAAAAGGCGCCTTCCGGAGTTTGATTCTCGCAATATGGCCTCCCTCTACGAAAGATTCAATTTTTCGGAAAATTGCTCCAATAAAAACCGTTTGCGGGCAAGCCCATCCGCACCATACCCTTCCCCAGGCAGAAGTGGCAAAGACGATTCCCATGGAAAAACTTGCCATCACGAAGAAGAGCATGGGCGTGTCATGCCCCCAGAATTGTAAGCCAAACAGCGAAAATCTTCTGTGCGGTATGTCAATGAGAATTGCAGGAAAACCGTTTATTTTTATCCAGGGAAACAGAAAAAATGCGATGAGCAGCGCTATTTCAACAATGGTTCTGTACTTTCTGTAGAATCCGTAAACTGCCATAGGATGGGTTATGCGAATACCCTCATGGGACGGATTGTAGAAGTTTTTCGACATATTATTCTTCTACAAGTTCTCCTTCCGGGTCTCTTGGGTTTTCAGGCATGGAACCTCTTAATGATTTTATATAAGCGGCTGTTTGCTGAATGTTTTCATCTGTAATTCTTCCTCTCCATGCAGCCATGCCGGTGTCGGGAATGCCATCGCTGATTATGCTTGCTATTTCGCGTATTCCCCCTCTGCCGTGTAACCAGTAATTATCCACCAGGTTTGGCCCGATCAATCCTTCTCCTTCTTCTCCATGGCAGGAAGAACATTTTGAGGCGTACACCTCTTTCCCCTTTGCCAATGCATCCTTGTCAGCCAGCAGCGTAGTGAGCTGCGCTTCAGTTATTTCAGGCAGTTCCATCAGTATTTCTTCCGCTTGCATCATATTCGCAGGTGGAGCAACAGTCGCGGCTACCTGCAATTTCCCGTTCCTAACGCTTCCGAAATGGTACCCAAGGTAGAAGACGGCAAAAAGGATCGTTGTATAGAAAATATACATTAGCCATGCCGGGCATGGGTTGTCATATTCGGTAATCCCGTCGTATTCATCCCCTGTCATAGGAGTATCTTTTACATGAGTATCCCTGTTCATGATCGTTCCTCCTCGCGAAGCGGCAAATGGGACATATAATCATAGTGTTTGGCAGCGCCCTTCCTTTGAATCCAAAAAAGGATGCCCAGAAAAACAAAAAAGAATAAAAAAAATCCAATCGCCGCCAAATACGTATCGGTAAAGTGTGCTAAAGCCTGTTGTTTCATGTTATTGAACTCCTTTCTGTCCAAGCGCCTGGAGATATGCTATTAATGCAGTGATTTCCTTGTCTTCCACATTTTCTTTCACGCCTTGTTTTTTAAGAGATTCGGCAATTTCATGCGCCTGTATTTCCGCCATAATATCTGCATCCGCCCGTTCTTTTTCTGAATAGGGAGCGCCCATTTTATGGAGGAGGGATATCTTCTTTCTTATGCCGAAAAAGTGAATCTTCTTCTTTGCCAGCCAGGGGTAGGCGGGCATAATGGATTCCTTTATGACGGCACGGGGATTTATCATATGCATGTAATGCCAAAGGTCGGGGTATTTTTTCCCCAGTCTTGCAAGGTCTGGCCCCGTGCGTTTCGACCCCCATTGAGAAGGCCTGTCGTACATGGATTCTTCAATAATGGAAGCGTGCCCGTATCGTAATATTTCCGGGGGCATCGTCCGGATCATTTGCGAATGGCAATTGTGGCACCCTTCTTTTATATAAATATCACGCCCTTCCAGTTCCAAGGGTGTGAATGACGCCATTTTGTTCTCCGGCGTAATGTATTTATGAATGGAAAGTGTGGGGACTATTTCAATGACAGAGCCTACCATGATGGCAATAAGCGCCAAAACACTGAACGTAACCGCCATCCCTTCAAGCCTTCTATGCCCGTGTTCTGAAAGGGGAACGGTCTTAGGGGATACACTTATTTGTATTGTATCATTTTTTAAAATCGGGGGCGATAGTCTGATGGTCTTGCAAATGTTATACAGCAACAGGAAGAAACCGCCTAAGAACAATACTCCCCCTATTGCGCGGAAGTAAAAGAGCGGAATTATGCGAATGACGGTTTCAATGAATTCCGGATAGACAAGATTTCCTTTATTGTCCATTTCCATCCACATCAAACTTTGTGTAATTCCTGCGGCCAGCATTGAAATGTAATAAAGAAGTATGCCTAAAAGGCCTACCCAGAAATGTATGTTTGCGAGTTTTTTGCTATATAATTCTGTTTTCCACAATTTCGGGACAATATAATATATCATTGCAAACGCAAGAAATCCGTTCCAGCCCAATGTTCCCACATGAACATGTCCTATAATCCAGTCAGTGTAATGGCCAATAGCGTTTACCGGCTTAAGGGAGAGAAGCGACCCTTCAAAGGTTCCCATACCGTAAAAAGTAATGGCCGCCACAAAAAATTTAACGATTGGTTCAGTGCGTAATAAATGCCATGCCCCACGGATCGTCAACAGCCCGTTTACCATACCGCCCCAACTTGGCGCCCATAGCATGACGCTGAAAATTACACCCAGGGTTTGCAGCCAGGCAGGCAGCGCCGTATTCAAAAGATGATGGGGGCCTGCCCAGATATAAATAAAGATAAGAGACCAGAAGTGTAATATCGAAAGCCTGTAGCTGTAAATAGGCCTGTTTACGGCTTTTGGCAAATAGTAATACATTAATCCGAGAAAAGGCGTAGTAAGGAAAAAGGCGACGGCATTATGTCCGTACCACCATTGAACAAGCGCGTCCTGTATTCCGGCAAATACAATATAACTTTTAAACAAACTAACGGGCAGGCTTATTGCATTAATAATGTAAAGCACTCCCACGGTAATGACCGTAGCAATGTAAAACCAGATGGAAACGTACAGGTGTTTTTCATTGCGTTTCAGCAAAGTGCCGAAAAAATTAATGGCAAATATAACCCATACCAAAGCGACAAGAATATCAATGGGCCATTCCAGTTCAGCATACTCTTTCCCTTGCGTTAACCCTAGCGGTATTGTAATGACGGCCAGTACGATAATACTTTGCCAGCCCCAAAAGTGCAGCCTGCTTAAGGTATCGGAAAACATGCGCGTCTTTAATAACCGCTGAGAAGAATGGTATATGCCGGCGAAAATGGCATTGCCGGCAAATGCGAAGATGTTTGCGTTGGTGTGTACCGGCCTTAGCCGTCCGTAAGTAAGCCACCCGGTATTAAAATTTAATTGCCAAACCGCTATTTGAAATGCCACAAATACCCCTATTGTGAAGGCGATTGCCGCCCAAACGATGGTGGCTATGGTGAACATTCTGGCAATTTTGTCATCATATTCAATTTGAATACGATTTGAGGTATCAACGTTTGATGCGCCCATGTTTCTTCTTTTCTCCAATTAAATTTAATAATTTTTTTGCAAAACTTCAGTTGTTTAAAATGTTGCGCTTCTTATATTTTTTTGTTCCAGTCATCAATTAAAATTTTATGTGCTGGTGTTTCAAGATCGTCAAATTGTTCATTTTTCACCGCCCATAAAAAGGTATATACAAAAAATGACGCTAAAACAATTGAGATGGGAATCATTATGTAAAGTATTGTCATTGTTAGATATAATATTATTCTGCAAAAACATGTTTTTTCATGAAGTTTTTTGCCGCCCCTTCATCCCCTCATTGTATGGGGAATAGGAAAGATGGGTGGTCTTTAATTGCGGCGATGCTGCGATATGTTTTATCTATTAATGAATGTGAAAAACCATATCAGGAAATTATAAACAAATGTTTTATTAAATCAAAAACAAACTTTGTCTTTCTTGCTACTGCTGGATTGCTACCGGAACCAATGTCAGCCTGATAGAAGAAGCCAAGCTCAAATACATCTCGGCATTGGATAGAAATCAGATACCCTCTTGCGGTGTCAGCTAAGGCATTTACGACAATTTAGAGCAAATGCTTCGCCTCTACACTATGCGGCAAGACCTTTTCTTGCACTTCAAATGCATCGCTTGTAATGTAGAGAACAAAAAAGCACTTTATTTTACCCTCTCTCTTTCGTTACTACAGAGATACTCCCGCGCCATTTTGCCTGTTTTGCTTATTTTTGCCCATTTATAAGGTAATTCTATTGTTTTTTACTTTCTTCTCCACTTATTGACGGGAGCTTTTGGCACAAATTCTTGATCCGCGTCTTTCGTAAGGTAACTTTGACGTTGTCGTGGGGAAGTGTCCCTTTAATCAGGCTGAGTTTTTAAAAGGCAAAAACCCAATGGCATTCATTTTTACCCACTCACTTGCCTGAAGAGCCAATATTTGAAATCCCTTTTAATGCCGTAGCAAGGCACGCCTTGCCACTACAATTTGCATGAAAAACCCCTGGCAGGGTTAAAATAAAAAAGGATGCTTGCTATACAATACCCCTCTGACTACAGGCATGTGTGAAGATTTACAAAAAATCGGGAATGCATCCCCATAAATTGGCAATATTATTTGCTATGCATCTGTTTCCTACCCGGCTTCTGACTATGCCAGCTTAGGGTCTTTTCGGTATACCGCTAAATAAATGCATGATGGGATTATTAGAATAAACGCGGAGAGGGAAATTATCATGCCTATGACAAAAGATTTTGGTTCGTACAAAAACCTGACGATGTGTTCTCCTTTTTCAAGGAAGACAGACCGTATCACGTAATCTGTTTTATATATCCTGCTCCTCCTGCCGTCCACATAGGCATTCCATCCCGGATAATACGTATCGCCCAGGACAAGGTATCCATCTTCCGCAAGAGACGCCTTAATTGTTACACTGTTTGGCGTATACTCAAGTATTTCCGGCAATGGTTCGTTTCGTATGTTTTGCAATCCGGCAGTGCGGACAGGCGGTAATGGTTCTTCTACAATAATATATTCTTCCGGTTGAAATTCATCGCCTGAAAGTTCCTTAAATATTGCATCTCTGCCATGAAGTTCCTTTGCCTTCCGGACAATAAAAGCGCGCGGCAGTGCATGTGTGTTTTCAAAAATGGCGTATTTTGCGTCATTGTATAATAATGTAAAACCCGGATGATTTATTCTTGCGTTTGAGGGAAGAAGTAGATATTTCACATTTAGGAGGTTGGTAAGTTTTGAAATGTTAGATACCTCCATTACTATGTTTGGCTGTTCAATGGGTTTTCCGCTTAACAGATTAACAAACTCGCTGTATTCCTTTATCACATTGGCGTCGTATCCTCCTATATTTGCAATATAGTGCGCCATGCCCTGATTCAACTCAAAATGTCCGATCGTTGTTATGCGGGACGGGCGAGGGTCTTTCTTCAAGACATCGGTTACTTCTTTATTCCAAAAACAATCCTGAAGATCGAATGTGACCATATAGCGGTTTCCAAACATCCACAAATCTCCAAATAGCAAGGCGATTGTAAGAGGAATAAGCACCTTCTTATTGAATCGTCCGTTTATCCATAATCCGACAATAAGCAGGCTGAGTATTGCCAGTATTATAACTTTTATAGCACTCTTCCTGGCTACGGCAAAGGTCGTTTGCAGAAAATTGGCATTATTCAGACCAGGCAGCGTTGTGTAGCGGTCGCCCCATGAGTAAATTTTGAGGATAATCGCATGCCATGCGCCAAATCCCGCGTTAAACAAAAAGAATATGATAAAAAACATGCTTATTGCGGCAACTATGCCAATAGCAATTATAAGGAGGAATTTTGTCTGCTTTTTCATGGAAAAAACATTTTGTAAATATTCCATCCCAAACCCGGCAAGCACGGAGAGAGAAAAGGCAACGATGAATATAAACTTGGAATTCCCCCGAAACATGTTAAACCCGGGCACAACAGCATAGAGTACTTTGAAGATAGGGATAAATTTGCCCAGAGCAAGGATTGTTGTTATTAATGCTATAATTAAAAAAATCCTGGTATATTTGCTTTTAAAATTGAATGCGGCAATGCTGCATAGCATCAGTGAAGGGATTCCCAGATATAACGACATTTCCCATAGATAGCATCGTCCCCAATACGGCGCATTAAACAAATCGCCAAAGAAATCGGGGATAAAGAGGGTAATAAAGTTTTCAGGTAAAAAAGAAAACTGCCCCACCCATTCATACGTGAGTGTTTGCCTGGTGGAGTGCTTCACCATTTCAAAGGCAGGGAGCAATTGTATCGAAGAAAGAAGGGCGCCTGTAGTATAAATGACAAAAATGCCGGCAAATGAATAACCCGCCCACCTCCCGTTTTTGTGTCCGGCAAACTCTTGCAGAATACGCACGATAAAGTACAGCGATACGGCAATTGCCGTATAAAAGAAATACTGGGGATGCCCTGCCAATATATTGCAGGCAACGGCAACGCCTCCGGCAAGTGCATACAAAAGATTTCTGGTTCGGATAAAAAGCTCAGAAAACAAGAGGATAAGCGGCAGCCATATCATGGTGCACAGATTTGGCAGGTGCCCGGGATAGACGTGAAATATCTGCGGAGCACAAAACATAAAGATAATGGCAGAAATTATGCAGCTTGTCCGGGATAGCCCGCCTGCCTCTCTGCTCTTCAAAGGAGATGCACCCTGCCTTTCTGCTCCGGAAAAACGAAGATATTTCATGTAGAGATAGGTGAACACTCCGGACAAAAATACGTGCAGGATGATGCTGTAATTAATTGCAACATTAATGGGAAATAGGAGAAAAATAAGATTAAGCGGATAAAACAATGCGGACTGTATGCCGCCAACGAAGGGCGATCCGCTATAAATATAAGGATTCCAAAGGGGCAGTGTACCCTTTGCCAGCGTATCAAAACCAAAATACCTCCAATAAAAGAGCTGATGGCGGGTATCAGTATTTTGGTCACTCAGTATGCTGGTATCAAAGGGGATAACGACCTTGTGAAAGTATGCCAGGGTAAGGAGAAACAGGAGAAGGATGGCATACCAGTCATATTTCGACCAGGCTTCAGATGGGTTTGTAATTAAAATCGAAGCTGAATAATTGCTGTAGTTCTTGTTTAGCATTTGTTCTTTATTTATGGGCGTAGTATATTATTTAGGGTCTTCTAAGTTTTGTGTGGGTAAATTTTCAGTATAGTTCTTTCTCAATACCATAAGGAATAATGTTTTCCGGGTAAAATAAGACTACAAAAAGCTGTACGTGCAGGTTTATACTATTCAGGCAAGAGAATGGGGTATTCATGAAAACCTGTAAAATCTTATCAGGATTATATTCACATTCTGGATTTCGATCTCGAAGTAAATTAACTGGTGTTTATGGTGATCCGTATGCGATGGTCATCAAACTGGTACGCCGACAAAAAAAACGTTTGCTCTGTTTGTCATACACCATCAAAGACATATTACGATAGCGAAATCAAACGGGCGATAGACTTTTCGAGCGGCGCATTTAGAATCTACGTTGAATTTGAATACCGCCGTGTGTTTTGCAAGAAATGTATGCCATGAAAGTAGAAACGTTGTCATGGCTTGCCTCGAATACTTGAAATACCCAGTTTCCTGATTCAACAGTTGCCAATATTTGATGCGGAATTTTGTTTCCAAGTGTTGCAATGTCATAATGCTATGTTACGCCCTCACTAGTATAACGTTTCATTAAAATATCTACATTGATACCGTCATTGCTAGCGACAGCGAAGCACTCTTAAGTCTTTTGGGAACAAGAGATTGCTTCGCCGCTCCACTCCTCGCAATGACATTTTTTTACGTACACATTTTAACGAAACGATGTACTAGCCTTAACAAGGACGCTTTCCAATTCTAAATCTTCTGTAATCCTATCAAAGACATCAATATCATTATTTTTTTCATATCAATCGTAACTATTCAGCGTAAACGATACACGGCTCGTTCCCAAACCTTGTACTGAGCATAGTGAAGTATCTGTTTGGGAATGCATTTGTTCGGGAAACTCCGGTTTCTCGCCTGTTTGCTGATAGATAGGGAATAAAATCACAGGGTTAAGACAGTTTGCAATTTGTCAAGTCAGACCCTCACTGGAAACAAAGTTTTCAGTGCAATTACGTTCCCAAACAGATACTTCACTATGTTCAGTACAAGGTTTGGGAACGAGTTGCGCTCTGATCTCCGGTAGTTTAATAAATTACGCTGAATAGTTACTATCAATCTCTTTCCCAGTCACTGTAAAAGGCAGCCGGATTTAAAAATAAGGATTATGTTTCTTTTCTTTACCAATTGTGGTAACGGGGCCGTGTCCGGGGTATACCAATACGTGGTCTTCCAAGGTGAATAAGCGGGTTTTTACTGAGTTAATCAGCGTATCGTGAGAGCCTCCGTAAAGGTCTGTCCTTCCAACAGAACCTGCAAACAATGTATCTCCTGCAAAAATTGCGTTATTAAAAAGGAAACACACGCAGCCGGGGGAATGCCCGGGGGTATGGATTATGCGTATTACTTCATCTCCGAGGGGGAGTTCTTCGTTATCAATGAGGTAGCGGTCTACTTTGGGTTTGGGAATCGGGGGTAATCCAAAATAATTTGACTGTTCGTCAAGAAAGTCAAGAAGCGGGACGTCTCCCTGATGAAGTAAAAATGGTGCGCCTGTTAAAGCATGAAGCTCGCTTACCCCGCCGACATGGTCAAAATGTGCATGAGTATTGATAATGTATTTCAGGGTAAGGTTTTGTTTTTTGAGGATTTCAACAATTTCTTTCACATTGCCGCCTGCATCTATTACTGCGGCAGTATTATCTGACCTGGAACCGATAATGTAACAATTAACCGATAATGGGCCAACTTCTAATGTCTCAAATATTATATCCGGTGATTTCATCAGCAGGAAAAACGCGCCTTGTAATAGAATGGAAAGGTCTTGCTGTTAAAAGAGGTATTTTCTTCCAAATTATTTACATCGATAGCTTCTCTGGCAAAAGTGCTGTGGCATGTTTTGCAGTTCCACAATTCGCGGCCTTTAAATAATCCCTTTTGCCTTTGCATGCCAAAGAAAATAAAATTCGTCCCTTTACAATGAGGACACACAAATATTTTCTGCTTCAACTCTTTTTCTGCTATCATTGCTCCCTCCCTCCTGAAATTATTTCCCGCAAACTTTATAGTATTTAATACGTATAATCAACAAAAAACCTTTTTATATTTTTCCTTGAACAAAGGAAAGTTGCACACTTTATCTAATGGGGAAATTAGCGGGGCTTTTATGTGCTTTAAAACACCCCTGTACCGTAAATAACTCATTATTAGTAGAGTATCTGACTGTTTTGGTTATTATACATTGATTCTTTTTGTTTGTTTCATAATGAAAATACCATCTTTATCTTTCATTCCCATGTAATCGGGCATCCGGAAATGTGGATCGGCAATTCATGGATTTACACTACCGGATTCCTGCCTTCGCAGGGATGATATTTTCGATCCCTCTTGTATTTTTGTGAGGCAGGTATGCTGCCTTTTATTAAGCAACAGCTTGTTTTTTGTTGTCATAAAAGTTTTCATTTCGCTGTAACAATCATCGCAACCATAAGGGTATTCAATACAGACAGAACAATTTTTTTTGCTATACTTTTTCATGAACAATTCACTCCTCTTTTATTCAATTAAATAACTATCGGTGATGAATGTTTATAAAAATTCTGATATCACTTTTCGCAATTATAGTGCCCGAAGAATGTATTCATATGCGTATGTTGAAAAATGGATACATTTTTCCCGGGAAAAACCAGAAACTGTGGGGATATAAAGTACATCAAAAAAACAATTTATGTATTTAAAAACTATTATGAGATGGTAATAAAAATAGTTAAGGATTGTTTTTGCGGGAATCAAGCCTTTCCTCTTAAAAAAGGTGTTAATTTCGCTTTTTTCAGGCAAAAATTTCAATGAATATTCTGTAAGTATTTATTTTAATAAGCGTTACATGAATGATGCAAATTTTGCCATGGTCTTAATTATTAGACAAGGGTTTCTAAGGAGGGGCAATATTTTCAGGGTATTGGCGCAAAAAATGCGTTTTGTGACAAAGGCGATATAATCAATGTAATGTGCATTTATAACATAGGTCGGGAATTTTTAGATAGGCGAATAGATCAAATTATCACGACAGCGACATTTTATTCTTACATCCTGCGCAAGAATATGATAGGTTTTCACTCATAAGGTGTGAGTAAAATTTATTAGACAGTAATGTGGATTAAGTGACAGCAAATACACAGTTCCTTCATTATTATTGATGGATTCGATGCGAAAAAAACCGCTCCTTAATCAACCCTACCCGGGAAATAAAAATGTTGCAGCAATGTTGTTTAGTACCTTAAGAGTTATAGCCAAACAAATATGATTTTAGAAATTTGGCGATAAAATGGCTTTCTAAAAAACAGATTTATTTGACTAAGCATATTATCAAACACACCCCAGTCCCCTCTAAAAAGAGGGGACTGGGGTGTGTAAATTTTTCGAAAACATTATTTGTTTGACTATATATCTAAATTTCGTACTTCCAGGGCATGTTTTTCTATAAATTCCCTTCTTCTTTGAACGTCTTTGCCGGCTAAGGTGCTGAAAATGGAATCTGCTTTTGCCGCATCCTCAACTTTTACTTTCAGCAACGTTCTTGTATTGAAGTTCATGGTTGTTTCCGCCAGTTCTTCTGCGTTCATTTCTCCCAAACCTTTATAACGCTGGATCTCCATGCCTTTCCTTGCGATTTCCCTTATTTTTTCCAGTATTTCATTAAGAGAGAATGCATTAATCTCTGATTCGCCGGCTATTAATTTGTATTTTGGTTTCTCATCATTTTGTCCGCGAAAATATTCATCTATTGTAAAGCCAAAACCCTCTATCAGATTGATTGTTTTTTCAATTTCCTTGCATTCGTGATATTCAATTACCTCGATTGCCCCGCCTTCTCCTTTTTCTTTCTCATCAGCCATATCATCTTCTTCCAGGATTTCCAGTTCTTTTCCTTCTTTTTGTTGTTTCTCTTTTATGTACGCTTCCAGATCCTCTTCCGAAGAAAGATACGTTATTTTGTCTTTGTATGTTACTTTATAATAAGGCAGTTTTCCCGTTTCCTTGTTTCTCAGCGACAAAAATTTTCTAAGAGAGACACCCTTTTTGCTTAAAAATTTAATGTGCTCTTCCATCTGAACAAGGAGTGGCAATAGTTTTTCCAGCGTTTGGCTGTCGAGCGTCTCTTTTTTATCACTGCATATTTCCATTACCGTTCCTTCTATGCCGAACGTGATTAATTTTTTTTGCAGTCCCTTATCGTCATAGATATATTCCTGTCTTTTGTTTTTGACTATTTTAAATAACGGCGGCTGCGCTATGTAAACATGTCCTTTGTCTATCAATTCGATCATCTGGCGGAAAAAAAAGGTGAGCAAAAGGGTTCTGATGTGGGCGCCATCAATATCCGCATCCGTCATAATAATGATCTTTGCATATCTCAGGTTTTTCAGGTTGAAATCATCAATCCCGATGCCTGTGCCTAAAGCGGATATGAGGGTTCTGATTTCTTCATTGCTGAGCATTTTATCAATGCGTGCCTTTTCAACATTTAATATGACTCCTTTGAGCGGGAGGATTGCCTGAACCCTCCTGTCTCTTCCTTGCTTTGCGGTACCGCCTGCAGAGATGCCTTCCACTAAAAAAAGCTCCGATGTTTCAAAATCCCTGGAAGAGCAGTCCGCCAGTTTCCCGGGAAGGTTAGAACTGCTTAACGCTCCCTTTCTTCGGGTAAGGTCTCTGGCTTTTCTTGCGGCTTCTCTTGCCCTTGAAGCCTCGATTCCCTTGTTAATAATGGCCTTTGCTGTTGACGGCGTTTCCTCGAAATATATGCCAAGTTGTTCCCCGATGATTGTTTCAACAATACCCTGAACCTCTCTGTTCCCCAGTTTTGTTTTTGTTTGTCCTTCAAATTGAGGTTCGGGTAGTTTGATGCTGATAACCGCCGTAAGCCCCTCTTTGTAATCATCTCCCGTGGGGGCTTTCTCTTCGCCTTGTATTTTTTTATTTTTAAGGTAGTTGTTTAGTGTTCGGGTAAGCGCAGCCCTGAAACCACTTAAATGAGTACCGCCTTCCACCGTATTTATGTTGTTTGCAAACGAATAGATATTTTCGTTGTAGCTTTCATTGTATTGAAAGGCCACTTCCACGACGATTTCATTAATTTCCTTTTCAAGATATATGATATCCTTATGAATCACTTCTTTGCCGCTATTCAGTTCTTCTACAAATGCCCTTATACCGCCTTCGTACTGGAACGTTTCATTTTTATCCGTTTTTTCGTCGGTAAAGGTTATTTTTAGCCCTTTGTTGAGAAATGCGTATTCCCGCAACCGCTTTGCGATCGTTTCATAACAAAATGCGGTGTCTTCAAATATTTCATGGTCTGGTTTAAAAACAATTTTGGTGCCCCGTTTTTTCGTTATTCCCCTTGTTTCCACCGGTGTAATAACTTCCCCCTTTTCGTACCTCTGGAAGTATACATGTCCATTCCTTTTTACTTCCACTTCAAACCATTCGCTTAAGGCATTTACGACAGACACCCCGACGCCGTGTAATCCCCCTGACGTCTTGTAGCTTTTATGTTCAAATTTACCCCCGGCATGCAGCATTGTCATAACGACTTCCAATGCAGATTTGTTTGTTTCCTTATGTATATCGACAGGGATGCCGCGTCCGTCATCAACAACGGTTACACTGCCATCGACATTTATTTTTACGGCAATGTTTTCGCAGAAACCGGCAAGGGCTTCATCCACACTGTTGCAAACGATTTCTTCAACCAGGTGATGCAACCCATTGGCGGTGGTATCTCCAATATACATTGCCGGGCGCTTTCTGACGGCTTCAATTCCCCCTAATGTTTTTATTGACGTTGCATCATAGGCATCTGCTTCCAAAACGGCGTCCAAAGTATCATTGTTCGTCATTATTTTATATTTCCCACCTTAAAACGAATGTCATCTATAGATTTTTTCCCCATTAACTCGTTGATCTTTTGAATTATAGCATGCCGTTCAAAGTTAGTCAAATGGTGAATCAGGGCGGAGGATTCAACATTTATATACAAAATCCGGTTCTTTAACCCATCGATCCTGGTAATCTGGTATATTTCATCGCCGACGATGTTTCGCCATGCGTTCCTGATATTATTATGGAGGGCATTGGTGCGGGAGAGGGTTTTGGGGGGAAAGAGTTCCTTTAGTAAATCGCCAATATGTTTGGGCTTGTTTTTGTTAATAAAGTATCGGTCACGCAATTCATCTTTCATAAAGCAAAAATCCATAATTGTATAAATGTTGCAGGGACGACCCTAAAATTGACCAATGACTAATGACCAAACTTAGAAATTCAACCTTTTTGGTTGAGGCTTGTGATGTGACCTATTACTTCCATTCAACGGGCATCATGACGTTTATTTCTTCATGCCCGGTTTTAAACAATGCTGCATCGTCGATTTCGCCAAGTTCAATGGTGATCGTTTCGCAATCTGAAGCCCTTAAAAAATCTAAAATGTAATCGGGATTGAAGGTATTCGTATAATCAGGTCCGTCATATTGCGCAGCAATTTCCAATGCAGCCTCCCCGACATTTGCGGCGCTCGAAAAGATTGACAGTTTGTTTTTTGTTAATGAAAATTCGACCACGCGGTATTCGTCATTGGTGACAAATGACGCCATTCTTACTATGGATAATAGTTCATCCCGGTTTACTTCAATCTTTTTATCGTTATTTTTGGGTATCACCTCATCATAGTTTGGATATTTTCCCTCTATGAGTTGCGATATTACTTCTCCTTTTTCTCCGATGAAATGTATTTGTGATTCGCCCATCCCGACCATCAATGTACCTTTGCATTCAGATACAAAACGCTGCAAAAAAGCGAGGCATTTTACGCCCACTATTCCCGACATGGAAACGTTTTCCGGATTACGGACCTTTCGTTTTACCACTGCCAGCCTGTTCATATCGGAGCCTACCATGATAATGGTATCGCCAAAAATTTTAACCGATATCCCGCTGTAAATGCTGAGCGCTTTTATGGAAGATACCGCATATGCAACCTTTTCCACCATCTTACCAAGTATTTCACCGTCTATTTCGACAAATGAGGTTACGTCTGTTTTTGTTATATTGGGGAACTGAAGGCAGTCGTCCCCCAAAATCTTAAAACTACCCCCCTTTGATTGCAATGTACAATGGCCTGCTTCTACCGTTACAGAAATTTCTTCGTTGCCCGCCCATTCCCGGAAAATATTATTAGCCCTCGATGCAGGCAACACAATACCGCCCTCGCCTTCGCATGCCTTTGCCGGTATCCTGTATTTAACAAGCACTTCCAGATCTGTTGCGGTTAACTCGGCACAGTTGTCCGCCACTTCCAGCTTTACACCCTGCAGAATTTGTTTCATGGCGGAAGAGGGCACTACACTTGCCGTTAAGCTAAAACCTTTATGTAAAGCGTCTCCTGAAAATAGTATTTTCATTGTTATGGTTCCTGGTTTTTATGTGAAAATGGGGTAAACACGTGTTTGTTACTATACACATGCCGGTAAGGCGAAGCCTTTGGCCGGTAAAAAAAACTTAAACAACAGATTACTTGGCGCAGCCTTTGGCCGCAACCAAATTTGTAATGCGAATATCGAAATATGAAATAATTTCAAGTGACAAAAAACTCAATACTCCAAACCTTGCGTAATGCATTTTGAAAAACTAGCATAAAAAACAAGAAGTTGATGGATAGTAGAATATGTAGTGCGACGAGGTTCGTCGCACTACAAATTACGATTTCCAGTTTCAAAAGGCTAAAGTGTTCCTTATTTCAACAATTCACCTTCCAGCTTTTGTATAATAAACGAAAGATTTTTATCATTCCCTGCCTTTTTGATGATAGTTTCATCACCATGTATTACGGTTGAATGGTCTCTCCCGCCAAGGTATCCCCCTATTTCTGTCAGGGACATATTGGTTAATTTTCTCGAAAGATGCATAGCAATTTGCCTTGGCAGCGCCACGGTACGCGTGCGGCGCTTCGATAAAAGCTCTGAAACGCTCACATTAAATTTTTTTGAGATAGCGCCGAGAACCGCTTCAATACTAACGGTTTTTTTACTGCCCGATATTTCCCGGGAGACCTTTCTGATGAAATCGAAAGAAACGGCATTATTTGTTGCCTTTGCTTCATTGCTCAGCCGCGCAATGGCGCCTTCCAGTTCCCGGATATTGCCCGGTATATTTTCCGCGAGGTATACGGCAGATTCATGGGAAACCTTAATATTCCAGGCGGCAGCCCTTTTTTCAACAATTGCGGCTCGTGTTTCCAGGGAAGGCGTACTAATGCCGCATACAAGCCCCCATTTAAAGCGGGATACCAAACGGTCTTCCATGTATGCAATAGATTCCGGGGGATAATTGCTTGTGATGACAATTTGTTTTCCGTCATTATAAAGGGCGTTGAAGGTATGGAAGAACTCTTCCCTGCTTCCGTAGGAATTCTCAAAAAATTGTATATCGTCCATCAAAAGCACGTCCACATTCCGGTAAAACTTTCTAAATGCTTCCATGTTGTTGGATTGTATTGCGGAAATGTAGTGGTTTACAAAATGTTCACAGGATAAATAGAACGTCTTCAAACGGCCTTGTTGAAGGATGAAATTATTAATGGCGTGCATAAGGTGCGTTTTCCCCAATCCACTGGCGCCATGGATAAAAAGAGGGTTATATGCATATCCCGGAGAGCCGGCAACGGAAACTGCCGCTGCGTGCGCCATACGGTTATATGCGGCAACAACAAAGTTTTCGAAGGTATATCTTTTGTTTATTGATGAGAGAGAAACAATATTCATAGACGATGCATTTGCATTAGAGATGTCATTGTCTTTGGATTGTAATTGCATTTGCGTTGTGATGGCAGGTTTTTCCGCCGAAATAATGTCGATTTCAAATGAGGGGTGCAGCAGTTTATACACTATACTAGAAATGAATTCCAGGTAATCTGCGCATATCCGGTTTTTTATGGAATCGCCTGGCACGGCAAACGTAATGCTGTTATCGGTAATAGAGGAGATTTCCATGCGGGAAAACCATTGGTCATATTGTTCCGGAGGAACGGTTTTTCGTATCTCTGCACGGATGCTTTCTATCAGGTAATCACTTTCTGTGGAGGTGAGCATCTGTATTGTTTGAAATCCATATGACGAGGGATTGAGTTGTTGTTTGTCGTTATCGTTATACATGGGAAGCCGCCTGTATATTTTCAATATGATAAAAGATCAAAGCCATATGCCATTTTTATCTGATTTTACGTTTATCTTGTTAATATTCAATAATTTATTGTTTTCGCATATTTCAATTTCAAAATGTCCGTGTATGCCATTGTGAGTGAGGTGTTTTTTTAACGACGATGCGGGAAATTTTATTGTTTCGCCGGACGCGGTAGTTGTCTGTATGTATTTCGCAGTGCCCCTATAGTAAGCCAGATACTCATCCGGAGAAATATTGAGTGAAAATTGAAAACGCCGTGTCGTGGTCATTTTAAATTGCGATAAATGAAATGGTGAGCGGTAAATAGGGTAAATATTCTATAATAATACGCCAAATACTTTCCTCATTCTCATTCTTCATTTACTTGCATGATAACAAACAGCACCTGCTATCATGGTAAAAATATTTTTAGCCGATGAATCAAGTATTTGATCATAGACGCTGCCGGTCGGGTTGCCGGGCAATCTGATACCGCACATGTCCGCTTCAAAGCCTTCTTTTAGCTGGCCGATAGCTGTTTCCATCCCTAGCGCCTTTGCGCCATTTTTTGTAGCGATTGAAAATAGTACCTTTGGTGGTAATGAATAATGGGTATGTAAAAATTTCATCTCTTCCAGTATGTCTAATGTATCATTACTTGCCAAACTGTCCGTGCCTAATCCTACGTTGATCCCTTTTTCCAGTAGTTTTGGCAGCGGATGATTTTTGTGGCCGAAGAAGTGGTGACTTTTTGGGCAAAAAGCTATGCTGGCGCCTGATGCATGTAGTAATTGAATCTCCTCTTCAGTAAGATAATTGCAATGAATTAGCAGTGTTTTTTCGTTTAACACCCCCGCTTCATATAAATATTGTATGGGTTTACGTTCCGGAGGTTGCCATCCTTCAGGCATTGCCTTTAATTTTTGCAGCAAAACAGGCAAATGCCCGGATCCTTTTGCGAGAAATTCAATTTCATCCTCTGTTTCTGCTATGTGGGTACAAATCAGAATGTTTCTTTCTTTGGCAAGTTGGGAAGCGGCCACATACAGTTCTTTCGAAACAGAATAAGGGGCATGGGGAGAAATGCCTGCATGGTAAAGGTCTGTGGCTTTTATTTTCGCCAATTCCATGGAAGTTTTTGCTATTATTTTTTGCGCATATGCAGGATTCAGCCCAATGATCTCTTTGTAAACAACCTTGCGAATCGGGCTTTTTTCCAATACGGAAAACGAGTGTTCAGCACTTGCAATATCTGCCACCGTAGTTGTGCCGCCGGCGATACACAATGCGATTCCTTTTTTTATTGAAGCAATGGTGTCGTCTGCTTTCCATCTTGATTTTAGTGCGATTAGTTGAAATACCCAGTGTGTGAAATTGCTGGTGGGGGCAATAAGGTTTTTACTATCCGTCAGGTCAAGATGAGTATGTACGTTTATAAGCCCTGGCAACAACGCAGTATTTTTCAAATCAATAATTGCCGCATTATCCCCCAGATTCCTGATTTCATCAAATGTACCCACCTTACGTATTTTGGTGCCTTCGATAGCTATGGCGCCATTTTCAATGTAGTGGTTATTGTCTTGTACAAGATACTTTGCTTTTATGACTATCATGAGTAATATGTTTTGTATTGCAAAAGATAATCGAAATGATTTCAGAAAGTATGAGCCTAAGGTTCATGTTAAGGGACTCGTAATTTTTCGTCATACCGTAGCAGTCGGCAGATTGCAGATTGTGGACTGCCAAATGTAGATTGCAAAAGTAACCATTAAATATTTTGCCAAAAAATGTAAAGAAATTACTGATAGTACTAAGGCATTGCCACCCAACTATGCCAATCAGGGCCTATATCTCCCCTGCGTTTGTAGCGTTCCATTAACGATTGGCACTGGCAGGTCATTTTTTGCTGACTACTATTTTCTGCTATTTTCTTTATAATTTGAGGAAAAAGTGCGACAGCACTTCTCACCGCTTCGCGGTCGCTGTCAGTTGCGAGTCCCTCAAACAATTCTCCCGCTTTAAAAGGTCTGCTTGCGATTCCCTCCGCGTAGTTTGTGACGTAACAGATAGATGCGTAACACATTTCTAGTTCTTTGGCAAGAAAGACTTCGGGGACAAGCGTCATGCCGACAAGGTCTCCGCCGTACAACTTATATTTTCTTATTTCAGCGGGTGTTTCCAGCCGCGGCCCCTGTGTGCACACATAGACGCCTTTGCCGGTAATGCCAATGCCTAGAAATTTTAGTGTGTGCAGGATACTTTCTCTTAAGGTGGGGCAAAAAACAGGAAACTGACGTATAAATCCGATTCCCAGATGCTTATAGAAGGTTGATTCTCTGCCATGCGTTTCGTCGATAATATCGTCTATCAATACGTATTCGCCGATTTTGTAATTTTCATTCATAGCGCCGGGGCCTGACCATGACACTATTTGCTTGGCGCCCAGTTCTTTTAGTGCGTAGATATTTGCCCTGTAGTTAACAAAGGGTGCGGTAACGCCGTAGCCTTTTTCGCCATGACGCGATAAAAAAAGCATTTCTGCATTAGCATCTCTGATGAAATATACCGGCTGCGACCGCCCGTAAGGGGTATTGATCTCCCCCAGCCTTTTGCCTTTAATGCAACCGCTAAGAAGCAAATCATAGGCCTGGCTACCGCCAATTACCGCAAGGGAGGCTTTGGTGTTGTTTACCAAGCGTGAACCTCCCGTTTTTTTTCTATCGCTTTTGTGGGACATTCTTCCGCACAGATCATACACCCTTTGCAGTTGTCATAATCAGCAAAGGGAAAACCCTCTTTATTAACGGAAATACAACTGTCCGGGCATCTGTTGACGCATATCATACATTTTGTGCAGGCATCGTAATTCCATTGGGGTTTAAATATTCTCCAGTTGCCGGTTTTTCGCCGGGGAGTGTTTGCTACGGAATATACCGCAGGGCTCGAAATAGTTGCAGGTTCAAAAGTAACAGAGAAGACGGGATTATCCTTATGAACAATTTCCTTTGCATCGATCATTACCGAAGAAATGGCATGGAAACAATAAAGAGAGGCCTTGATATTTTTTTCGATGAGGCCCCTATCCTGTATTATTTCTGACACTTCCTTTTCGACAGCTTGTCTTAAGAAATCTTCTTCCATCCTGGTAATCTTTGCCGCAACACCCCCCGACAGTGTGCTTAGAATTGGTTTCCCCAGCATTTCAAAACTGATTTTTGTAATGTCAAGCGTTATTGTTTGTCCGGTAAGATGGTATTTTGTTTTTATTTCTTCAGGGGTGTGGGTGGTATTGATAAAAACAATGCCGCCATTTTTTAATCCTGATAAAGGACTTGCTGCGGTATCGTCCAAAAGGGTCTCATCCATTATTATGATACCATCGGGGTCGCTTATTACTCCCCGTTCCTGTATTGGTTCTGAAGAAATACGTGTACAGGCTAGTATCGGTGCGCCCCTGCGTTCCGCCCCGTAAAGCGGAAAGTCCTGCGCATAAAATCCTCCTAAAAAGGCTGTTGTCCCCAGTATTCTGCTGGCAACTTTTGCGCCCTGGCCGCCTCTTCCGTGAAATCGTATTCTGTAAGTAAAGGTATTTTCTGTTTTCATGATAAAGAATTATCCGGTTCAAATAATTTTTTAACGTAGTACAAGATTATACTCAAAAAAATAGTTTCCAGGCAAGAAAACGTTTTTTTGGGTATTTTCAAGAGAAATGACGGTGCTGTTTTTTATAATACCAGGTTGTTCCGTAAAAAATACCAATGTTATTTTGCTAATATTGTTTACAGAGCAATCATTTAGCTTGACTTGCAAAAATGATACATATAGAATTTAGCGACTTTTGACTCATTAATTAACGAGGTGTATTGGGAAACTTAAATACAAAGGAAAACAAAGATGCTCCGATTAAACAAACAACGTAATACTTTAGAACCCGAAGAACATCATTTTGAATTGAAAGATTCGGAAGAACCGAATCTTTTTCGCGATATATTCCCGTACGACAAAGTGCCCAAGATACCATTCAATTACCGGCTTAATCCAATGAATATGCCTGAAGAAATCTGGATTACCGATACTACATTCCGGGATGGCCAGCAGTCAATGCCGCCTTATACGGTGAAACAAATAGTGGATTTATTCGATATGATACACAAGCTTGGCGGCAAAAGAGGGCTTATCCGGCAGTGTGAATTTTTTCTGTATAATGAAAAGGATAAGGAAGCCGTACGAAAATGTATGGAGAGAGGGTATAAATATCCGGAGATAACGGGCTGGATTCGTGCGGTAAAAAGCGATTTCAAACTGGCAAAAGAAATGGGGCTTAAGGAAACGGGTATTTTATGTTCCTCTTCTGATTACCATATTTATTTAAAATTAAAGAAGACGCGAAAACAGGCGTTGGAAATGTATCTGGATATCGTACGCGCGGCCCTGGAAGAGGGCATGATTCCAAGATGTCATTTTGAAGATATAACAAGAGCAGACCTTTATGGGTTTGTAATACCATTCGCAAAGGAACTCATGAAGCTGTCGAGAGAAAGCGGTATCCCCATAAAAATCCGTGCTTGTGATACCATGGGAGTGGGGGTAAGCTACCCCGGTGCAGCGCCGCCGCGCAGTGTTCCCGGAATTATATACGGGTTGACGCACTTTGCGGACGTCCCTTCCGAATGCCTGGAATGGCACGGACATAATGATTTGTATTTGGCGATGAGCAATGCAACTGCCGCCTGGCTGTATGGGTGTAGTGTTATTAATGGGGCGTTGCTGGGTTTGGGGGAACGTACGGGGAACACGCCAATAGAAGCCCTGGTTATTGAGTACCTTGCGTTACGGGGCAACGATGACGAAATTGATACTACGGTAATTACTGACATTGCGGACTACTACCGGAATGAGATTGGATATCAGATCCCGCCAAATCAGCCTTTGGTAGGCTCTGGATTCAATGTGACCAGGGCGGGCATACATTCGGACGGTTTATTAAAAAATGAAGAAATCTATAATATTTTCGATACCACTAAGTTGTTGAAAAGGCCTGTAGGTGTTTCTATCACGGATAAGTCAGGAATTGCAGGGATCGTTCAGTGGATTGATATTTATTATAAATTGCAGGGAGATGAGAGAATTTCTAAGGACCATCCGGGCGTGGTAAAGATCAAGGAGTGGGTTGATGAACAATATGCCATGGGCAGGATTACTTCTGTTTCCGAGAAAGAAATGGTTGAACTGGTAAATATTCACCTCAAAGACGTTTTTGCCGGCAGGTAGCATAAGGCATGGTAATGTCTGCCATGATAAATTTCACGGCGTATAATCGGCACCCAATTTCCGGTAGGCAGTGTTTTACCCTACATGCCTAAGCTAACATGGCAAAAACCAAAAAAGCACGAAAACAGTTTTCAGTCTGCAATTTGCCGATTACAGATTGTAGATTGTAGAAGTTACCAGTAAATATTTTGCCAAAAAATGCTAAGAAATCACTGATAAGGGGTACTAAAGCCCCTGACATTTTTATTTTTCAAAAAACTAAAGCGTTACGGTTTTGAAAGAATACTTTGAGAGTATATGAATTTCAGGCAAAGGACATATTAAAGACGTATAGCATCTGTGTTCCCCGTGGGCGGGTGGTGTCAGCAGCCGACGACGCCCGAACGGCATATAAAGAAATCGGCGGCGGTAAGTGTGTGGTAAAGGCGCAAATACTTGCCGGCGGGCGCGGAAAGAGTGGCGGCGTCCGATTCGTCAATTCATCCGAAGAAGCAGAGTCATGTATCTCCGGCATGCTCGGCTCAAGGCTTACAACATATCAAACTAACCAGGAATCCTTTGAAATTAAACATGTTCTTCTGGAAGAAGCTGTTTCGATTCAAAAGGAGTTCTATCTTGCCATAACGATTGATCGTTCCTTACAATCACTTCTATTAATAGTGAGCGCTGAAGGCGGTGTTGCCATAGAAGATGTCGCGAAAAAGACGCCCGAAAAAATTTTCAAAGAACCTGTTGACCTGTTTTTTGGACTGCTGCCATTTCAGTTGCGTCGTATTACGGAAAAATTAATGATTTCAGCGAAACTGTCAGAGAAGGTAAACGAACTGATAAAAAAACTATTCTCTGTCTTTATAAATAAAGATTGTTCGTTGCTGGAAATCAACCCTTTGGTGCTCACAGAGAATAATGAACTGGTTGTGCTTGACGCCAAAATGGAGTTAGACGATAACGCCATTTTTCGCCATCCGGAGTTAGAGTACATTTTGGCGGAACAGGATATTCCGCCTGATGAAGCATTGGCAAAGAAGCATGGGCTGAGTTATATACACCTTGATGGAGATATCGGATGTCTTGTAAATGGTGCAGGCCTTGCAATGGCCACCATGGATAGTATTAAACTTTGCGGGGGGGAACCGGCAAATTTTCTCGATGTCGGCGGTGATGCGTCTCTGGAACAGGTGACGCGGGCGTTTAAAATAATTTTGTCCGACAGAAAAGTAAAAGCCGTCTTGATCAATATTTTCGGCGGCATAATGAAATGCGATGTGATCGCCGAAGGCATCATAAGGGTCGTCAAAGAAGCGGATATTCCATTTATCGTAAGACTGGAAGGTACTAATGTGGATTTGGCCAGAAAAATTCTTGACGACTCCGGGTTAAAAATTATTTCTGTCGGGAATATGAAGGATGCGGCACGTTTTGCGGTAAAGGCGTCAAAAGGTGAGTATATTAATCAATAAGGAAACAAAGGTTGTATGCCAGGGTATAACGGGACAAGCCGGAAGTTTTCATGCAATGCAGATGCTGGAGTATGGGACTAAACTGGTTGCAGGGGTAACTCCCGGTAAAGGTGGTACGATACATAATGGAATTCCCGTGTTCGGAAGCATGCTCGAGGCTGTTAATAAAACGGGGGCAAATGCCTCTGTAATATACGTCCCGGCCTCTTTTGCCGCGGACGCTATAATGGAAGCAGTGGATGCGGAGATAGCGTTGGTGGTATGTATTACGGAGGGAATACCCACACTGGATATGTTAAGGGTGGTAAAATACCTTGCCGCCGGAAAATCAAGGCTTATAGGCCCTAATTGCCCCGGCATTATTACGCCTGACGCTTGTAAAATCGGCATTATGCCTGGATACATTCATAAAAAAGGCAGCGTTGGAGTTGTTTCGCGCAGCGGTACCCTCACGTATGAGATTGTATGGCAACTTACGCAACAAGGTATTGGGCAATCAACATGTGCCGGGATAGGAGGCGACCCCATCATAGGAACGCATTTTGTTGATATCCTTAAGATGTTTCAGCATGATGAAGAAACATCGGCGATTGTGCTTATTGGCGAAATAGGCGGAAGTATGGAAGAAGAGGCCGCTGAGTATATAAAGAAGGAAATTACAAAGCCGGTTATCGGCTTTATTGCCGGCAGGTCAGCGCCGCACGGCAAGCGTATGGGACATGCCGGAGCAATCATTGCCGGTGATAAAGGCAAGGCTGTTACAAAGGTCGCAGCGTTGCAGGATGCGGGCGCCTTTATGGTGGATAACCCTGCGGATATTGGCATAACCGTATCTAAAATTTTAAAAGACGCCGGGAAGTAGATTGTCTTTTATTACCGGAGTAATTCATTGCGATTGCTCCGTTACGAGCGAAGCGCCACTTCGCTCACCAAATCCCAAATCCCAAATCGTAAATAGTAAAAAGAGAAACCACAGATTGCTCAGATAAAAAAATGATAAATCGTAAATCTCTCCGGTATTTTTTCTGTTTCCTTGATAATTGCTGAGGCATTTGCTAAAGTAGCCTCGTAGTACTACAACATAAATGTTTTTATAAAGGATTATTGCGGAAAACATGTTTTTGATTATGAGGTTAATGTATCGAATAGTGCCTCTTCTCTCTGTTTTGTTGAGTGTAATATCCCTGGATGCGCATGCCAGAGGGGTAAGTAGCAGCATTAAAAGCCACGTCATTGAGGTCGAATTCTCTCTGAATGAAAATAAGCTCAGAGCAGAGGATCATGTATGTGTGCAAAAGGGCGAGAGCAATGAGGTGCTGTTTCTCATCAACAAGTCGTTTAAGGTGACGTCAATAGCGTCTTCCGGTAAGGATCTGGCATTTAAGCCGGGAAAAATGGGAAATGCTCAAACAATGAAGATTACCGTCCCGGCAACGGTAAAAAGTAAGGAAACTATTTGTTTTGACATCAAATATGAAGGACTTCTTCCTTCTCTGCCTGACTCCTTCAGCGGAGAAGACATTGGCGCTACCTCCGGCATTATTGGAGAATATGGTGTTTATTTGAGTCCCGCGTGCAGATGGTATCCCGATATGGCTGATTCACTGGCAACATTCAAGGTTACCGTCGTTATGCCGAAAGAATATGAGGCCGTAACCCAGGGGATTCTTGTGAGTAAAAAAACAGCAGATAATAAAGTTTCTATAACGTGGGAGGAAGGCAATGTGTCCGAGGGGTGCAGCCTTGTGGCGGGGAAATATAAAGTGACGGCAGTGCGGCATAATGATATTGACATTTACGCTTACTTTTATCCGGAAGAACAGCCCTTGGTTGATACATATTTGGATGCAACAAAACGATACCTGGATATATACCAGGATTTAATTGGAAAATACCCGTATAAAAAATTTGCCATTGTTGAAAACTTCTTTCAAACAGGTTATGGTATGCCGTCATTTACCCTGCTGGGCAGCGAAGTAGTGAAGCTCCCCTTTATTGTTGACATTTCATTAGGGCACGAAGTTTTGCATAACTGGTGGGGAAACTCTGTTTTTGTTGATGATAGCCGGGGGAACTGGTGCGAGGGTCTCACGACCTATATGGCGGATTACTATTATAAGGAAATAAAAGGTGACGTTGCCGCAACGACCTATCGTAACGAGATTTGCAGAAAATATACCCATTATGTTACCACGCAGAATGATTTCCCACTGAAAATGTTTCTAGGCAGAAGCGACAAGGCAACGCAGGCTATTGGATATGGAAAAACGGCAATGGTTTTCCATATGCTGAGAAAAATGCTGGGCGATGAGGTTTTTTACCAGGCGCTCAGAGATTTTTATAAAAATATGCTGTGGCAGCGTGCGAATTGGGAGGATATTGAAAAGGTATTTGAAAAAGTGAGCGGCCTGGAATTGGCGTGGTTTTTTGATCAGTGGGTGAACAAAAAAGGCGCCCCCGTTATCGAATTGGGTGAAACGACTGTTAATAAGGAAGGAAATGCGTGGGTTGTAAAGGCTGAAATCCTGCAAAAAACGAACGAACCGTATCGTCTTCATTTGCCTGTCTACGTACAACTGGAGGAGGGCATTTTTCATACGACCGCCGAAATAAAAAACGCTTCTGACCGTATTTCCCTGCCGGTAAAATCCCGCCCCGAAAACATTGCGATAGATCCTTACACAGAGGTCTTCCGGCGCTTGCATGCGGATGAGATTCCTCCTACGATAGACCTTGTAATGGGAGACAGTAAAATTATCATCTATCCGGCAAATTGTGAAGATTCCATGAAGGTGGAATATAAGAAACTGGCGCATATCCTGGCGAATGAACGGGATTCTATTAAGGCGGATACCGAAATTACCGAAGTGGAAATAGCGCAAACAAGCTTGTTTATACTGGGTGGCGTGGAAGAAAACAAAATAAGCAAACTCGTTCAAAATAACTTACCCGTGGGATTATCGCTCACAAAAGATGCCTTTGGCGCTGATACCGTTATGTACGGCGATAAAAAGGATGCCTTTCTGGTAACAATAAAGCATCCTTCTCATAAGGAAAAAGGGATTGCTTTGTTTGCGGGATTTAGCCCCGAAGCGATAAATAAAGCAGGATACAAAATTCAACATTATGGGAAATACAGTTATCTTGTTTTTTCTGACGGAAATAATAGGGTGAAAGAGGTCGTTAGCATCGGGGATAGCCCGCTGCAAAAAACCCTTCAATGATTTGGTAGCTGGCATAGGCAGACCAAACAAACAATAAATAAAAAATACGAAATTCGAAGTACGAAATACGAAACGATTTTCAAAATACAAAGTCCCAATTAAAAACCGGGTTTTGAATATTTCCTAGACTCGTTACAAACAGAGAGTTTGGGAACAAGCAGAAATTTTCCTCATTACCTCCCCCAAAGGGGGAGAATGTTCCCCGCTGGCGTGGATGCAGGAAGTGGATTCGTATTTAGCATTTCGGGTTTTACTATTAGATTTGACTTGTCTTGCGAATATATATTGCAAAGGGTGTTTAATGGGATTTGTATTTTTGAAAGCAACATTTCATAGTTGAAATTGCTTTTGCGGGAACGGCGTGTGAAGCAGGCATATTTGCATGGTTTAATGTGTTTGAAATCAGCAACTTATGGGATATTTCAACTTTCATTTCTTTTTGTCCGGCGAGGGAACGGTTTTTGTCCGTTTACAAAGGATTGTTAAACTTTTTGGAAAACGGTGGGGCTGAATGAAACAAACACTATCTTTATCTTTGTGTATTTTTGCGTGGTTTTTTTATTGCACTCTTTTTTGTTCAGAAGAGATGCTGGCAGGTGAGCATTATACCGTGGTAGAGGTGCAGGATGGGGGATGCATTACCGGATATGTCATCCGTGGGGGGGACGCCGGGATGCCTTCAATAGACTTATATGCAGGGTGGGAATTGCCGAAATCTTCCCAGGTTATTTCTGAAAAGCTAGAAGTAAACAGGGTAAACAACGGTGTGAAGAATGCCATCGTCTCTATTTCTAATATTGTGCGGGGAAAAAAGGGGATAGTCCCGCCAATTCATCCCGTCATAGATCAGCAAAGGGGGGTATTCGTTCCTCGTGTAACGGCTATACTCGCCGGCACAACGGTTGATTTGCTGAATGGTGATGAGGAAATGCACAACATTCATACCAAATCAATGAGAAATCAACCTTTTAATCTTGGCATGTCGTATAAACAAAGAGTCTTGAAAAAATTTGATTATCCTGAGACGATAAAACTGTCTTGTGATATACACCATGAATATGCCTGGATTGTTGTTTTTGGGCATCCTTATTTTGATGTAACGGATAGGAACGGATATTTTGAAATATGCGATATTCCTGAAGGCACTTATGTGTTTAGGGTATGGCATGAAGAATTAGGAAAACGAGAAAAGGAGGTAATGATACGGCCGAGAAAAACAGAAAGTATAGAGATTGTTTATGAGCAGAATTAATGGGAAATGAACATTGTAACAATGACGGGTGATTTTTAATTAGGTTTTTTTTACATTCGCAACCGGAAAGGAGGATTTGCTGATATGAAACCTAAGGGTTTATTTTATACATTTGGCTTTCTGAGCGCCGCAGTATTTTCCTGTGCAGTGCTGACTGTTGTCATGCGCCCTAATACTGCATCAGCAATTGAAATTCCCAAAGAAGTTACTGAAGAAGGAAAAAATGTTTACAAGAAGTATTGTGCCCCTTGCCATGGTGAAGAGGGTGGCGGAGATGGACTACTTTCAAGATCGATGCTCCCCAAACCTCGCAATTTCACACTGGGGGCTTATAAGTTTAGGACGACACCAAGCGGTTCGCTTCCTACAGATGAAGATATTTATAGGACGATATCATATGGTGTACCAAATTCTACCATGATTCCCTGGGATATTTTAACCGAGGAGCAACGTGCTTCCGTAGTGCCGGTTCTCAAGAGTTTTTCAGAAGCCTTCGAGTATCGCGAACCGGAACCTTCCGTTGATGTTGGTCTGCCGTTGAGACCGACAGAAAGAACCATTTTGGCAGGGAAAAAAATATATGAAGAAAAATTAGAATGCTGGAAGTGTCATGGTGTTGAAGGTCGCGGAGACGGCCCAAGCGCATCGGAACAGGAAGACGATTTTGGATTTCCGATAAAACCATTCGATTTTACTACTGGTAAGTTTAAAGGCGGCAATTCGCCAACTGATGTTTATCTGAGATTTACCACGGGCTTGAACGGAACACCAATGCCTTCTTTCGCGAAAGAACTTAGCGATGACGAAAGATGGTATTTAACCCATTATGTTATGTCACTCGTTCAACCAGAGAAATGTAGAAAATAAAAAATTAATAGTTTTCTGTCTTTAAATGTTGACCATACGGAGGTGTTTTGAAATGAAAAAGATATTATTGGGCATGGTTGCGTTTGCTGTGATGTTGCCCGCTATAGTGGAATGGACTTCGGGCCAGTCAAATGTAGCCTGGGCTACAGAACAAAAAACCGAAGAGATTCCACCGCCAGATTTGTATAAGGATACGCCTGCCTGGTACCAGGCAGTTTACAAAGACAATGTTGGGCTGAGTGAGGGTTCAGGTCCATTTACCAAGTACTTTAAGGCACAGATGCTGGATATGTACTGGCAGCCGAACAGACATTATGAACCAATGGAAAATCTGGACCATTCAATTTTCATTGAACAGGAGAGGAGGGATTTGTGCGTTATATGTCACGAGGAAGCCACCCCAGGCATAGTAGCGGACTGGAGGAGTTCCGGACATAAACATCCAAAAAGCACCCCCTATCTTTCAAGCAAGACCGCCCAGATAGAGAAAAACGTCGGCAGGGTTCTAGACGAGGTACACTGCTTTGATTGCCATGCCGATACGGAAAAGAATCAGATAAGGATGCCTACCGGTGAAGTATGCGGCGGATGTCATAGGCAGCAGTTTGATGAATTCCTCAGGGAAAGAGAGGTTGGCCGCCCAAACCACTTACAATCATGGGAGGCGAATACTATAGTTCCTTGGTATGCAGAGGCTGCGAGAAGGGGCTATTTATATGGACAGCATGGTTGTGATATGTGCCATTCCGGGGCTGAAAAGTGCGATGTTTGTCATACCAGGCACAAGTTCAGCGCTGTAGAGGGCAGGCAGCCAGAAGCCTGTATGACGTGCCATATGGGTCCTGATCATCCTGATGCAGAATCCTATGGCGAATCAAAACATGGCAAGATTTATGAAAAAGAGGAAGAACATTACGACTTTACAAAGCCACTCGTAGAAGTTCGTCCCGGAGAGGATTATCGTACGCCTACATGTCAGTACTGCCACATGTACGAAAAACATGGCAGATTTATTCATAATCCTGTTATGAAGGGTATTTGGCGTATGGGAACGGTTCCGCCTTCTAACTTAGAGTATACCTCTTCGCTCAAGGACTATCCTTACGGAATTAAGATCATCGCAGATAAGATCGATATTTACTCAGAGGAAAATGTTGCCAAGAGGTCATATTGGTTAGAGGTTTGCGCTAAGTGCCATAGCGACCGTTTTGCGGATACCTACCTGAAATCATTGGATCAATTCATGTTTCAGGCGCACACCCTTGCTGATCAGGCGCAAAAAATCGTTGAAGACCTGATTGCTGATGGTCTTTTATATCCTGATGCAGCGAACAGAGATCCCTATCCGTTAAGCGATGGGATTGTTAAAGAACTTAGTGCGGATTTCCTTGGCGAACCGGTTTATAATGCATTTAAGACGCTCCAGGGTAAATTCCCTGTTGTAGGACCTATTCTTGGCGTCTATGGTATGTTCTTGCAAATGCAGGATAATCCGTCTGACATCGAAAATATGTACAACAGATTATGGTTCTGGTATAAACTACAGGGGTACAAAGGAACTGCACACGCCCAGCAGGATGTTTCATGGTGGTGGGGACAGGCTCCTATGATGATGGAAATGACAAGGATACAGGCAGAAGCTGCTCGTTTACGCAGATTAGCCGGGATTGAAAAGACAATCTCCAAGTAAAAGAGCGACGGCATACAAAAATAAAAAGCCCATGATATGTATAATATCATGGGCTTTTTTTATTAAATGCGGACAAACATGAGAAAGTTGTAATATACTCAAGATGCTTATAAAATGTGAATTCTAAGTTGTTAATAGGGTGGCACTGATTTTATTTTATGGTTGGGTGGGTTAAAACGATAGCGAATTCACCTTCCCAGCTATAACACTACAACGGTATTTTTATTTCAGATATTGCGGCAATTTTTTGTATACTTCATCTGAAAATGAAAGAAACTACCCTGACAGGGTTTGGAACCCTGTCAGGGTTAATACACCATGCTTGCAAATACTATGTTGTTTCATTTGGTGTTTCAAACGCGTAGGGTGGATTAAGCGACAGCGAATCCACCTTTCCATATTAATAATTGTTGGATTCGGTGCGAAAAAACCGCGCCTTAATCCATCCTACTGCTTGACGGATTTTACCCACACCACATGATGGGGGAAAACTTATCATATTCTTGTGCAGGACGTAAGAATAAAATGTCGCTGTAGTGATAATTGCTTTTTAACAAATATACAAGAACTTACAAAAAATGAAACACTCTATTGTCGCTTGCGGTATACGTGTACATAATTTAAAAAATATTGACGTTGAAATTCCACATAACAAATTAGTTGTCATTACGGGTGTGAGCGGTTCTGGCAAGTCCAGCCTTGCATTTGATACCCTTTTTGCAGAGGGACAAAGAAGGTATGTGGAATCTTTTTCTGCTTACGCGCGGCAATTTCTTGAAAAAATGGACAAGCCTGATGTCGATCACATAGAAGGTATCCTGCCTGCAATCGCTATTCAGCAGAAAAATCCTGTAAAAAACCGTCGTTCGACTGTAGGCACCGCAACAGAAATCAACGATTACCTGCGGTTGCTCTATGCCCGCATTGGAAAGACGTATTGTAAAAGCTGCAAGCGGCAGGTACGGATTGACACTGTTTCGCATATTGTAGAATTTATACTCTCCTTGCCGGAGGGCACGAAATTTCTAGTCACATTTCCTCTCAATATCAGCCAAAAAATTTCGGGTGAGGAACAAATAAATCTCCTGAAAGAACGCGGCATAGTGAGAATCCTGGCTGATAACGACATTGTTGACATCACGAACGAACAAAACAGTTTTGACATCCGTGCCGCAAAGACTGTGTACGGAATTATCGACCGGCTGGTTGTAAAATACACAATAAAAGACCGCCTTATCGATTCTCTGGAAACCTCATACCGTATGGGTTCAGGGCACTTAAGTATCTTTTATACTAACGATGCGCTTTCCAGTGAAGCGATAAAACCATCAACAGATGATCTTGTGCGCATTCAGGATTCACCATGGGTTGAAATGAAATATAGCAAAAAGTTTTTTTGCAGTTATTGTGCAATTGAATACCCCGAACCGTCCCCTGCCTTATTTTCCTTTAATAATCCAATAGGGGCATGCCCCAAATGCCAGGGATTCGGTCACACGATAGACATAGATATGGATGCCGTTATTCCCGATAAAGAGAAATCTCTTGAACAGGGTGCGATAGTTCCCTGGAATACCCCCGCATACAGGGAGTTGTATGAGGAACTTGAATCTGCCGCCTCAAAATATGACATTCCCATGGATGTTCCTTTCCGGAAATTGACAAAAAAACAGTTGAATCTGCTTTTTGAAGGAACAAAGGATTTTTGCGGTATTAACGAATTTTTCAACTGGCTGGAAGGCCGAAAATACAAGATACACGTTCGTGTTATCCTTAGCAAATACAGGGGCTATAATGTGTGCCGCACCTGCGAAGGAACCCGATTGAAAAAAGAGGCGCTTACCATAGTAATTCAGCAGAGAAGTATTGCGGAAGTTTGCACTATGACCATAGAACAGGCGCACATGTTCTTTCAAAAGCTGCAGCTTTCTGACTATGAAAGAAATATTGCGCACTTAATCCTGCAGGAGATAACAAAACGTCTTGGCTATATGATCAAGGTCGGACTCGGATACCTCACTCTGGACCGTATGACTCGTACGTTATCAGGCGGTGAAGCCCAAAGGGTAAATCTTACCACATCATTAGGTTCTTCTCTGGTAAACACCTTGTACATACTGGATGAACCGAGCGTAGGGCTACATCCCAGGGATACTGACCGGTTGATTCATATACTGACGCGGTTAAGGGACATTGGAAATACCGTTGTTGTGGTGGAGCATGATGCGGAGGTTATAAAGAACTCAGATATGATTATTGATTTAGGACCCGGCGCCGGAGAAAACGGAGGGAGGCTTGTTTATCATGGCACCTTTGCACAACTGCCCGCAAATAACTGTTCTCTGACTGGGCAGTATTTAAAAGGAGAAAAGGCGATAAAAATACCTTCTTCCCGGAGAAAGCCTTCCAGAAAGGCTATCGTTTTAAAAGGCGCGTCGCAAAATAATTTAAAAAATATCGATGTCACATTTCCGCTTAATATGCTAGTCTGTGTGACGGGCGTTTCGGGGTCGGGAAAGAGTACGCTCGTACAGGATACTCTTTACGGCGCACTGAAAAAGAAGCTGGGAATTTATTCAGGGTTTGTGGGAAAACATACGGCCATTGAAGGTGAGAGGTTTATCAATGACATCCTTCTCGTTGATCAATCCCCTATTGGGCGCACACCACGTTCTAATCCCGTAACGTATATAAAAATATTCGATGAAATAAGAAAACTTTTTGCCTTCACGAGGGAGGCAAAAGCGCGCAAATTGACCATCGGTTCATTCTCTTTTAATATTGCCGGCGGAAGATGTGAGTTTTGCGAAGGCGCGGGATATGTAAAGGTTGATATGCAATTTCTTGCTGATATCTTTGTCACATGTGAGAAATGCGGCGGAAAGCGGTTTAACAAAAAAGTACTAGAGGTGAAATATAAAAATAAAAATATCCATGAAGTTCTGAGCATAACGGTGGATGAAGCAATTGAATTTTTTCGTGAATCTGTGAATATCACAAAGGTATTGAAGTGTTTGCAGGAAACCGGGCTAGGTTATTTAAAATTGGGTCAGCCAGCAACAACCTTGTCGGGGGGTGAAGCGCAACGTCTCAAGGTATCCACGTATATATCGCAGGAAAATATGGAGTCAATGCTCTTTGTCTTTGACGAACCAACCATCGGCCTGCATATGGATGACATTCAGAAATTACTGAATTGTTTTCAAAGATTGCTCCAGGCGGGACATTCTCTCATCGTGGTGGAACATAACCTTGATATTATTAAATCCTCCGATTATATTATCGACCTTGGCCCTGAAGGGGGCAATGAAGGGGGATATGTAATCGGATGCGGAACGCCGGAGAAAATTTCTAAAATAAAAACAAGCCATACGGGCGCATACTTAAAACCATACTTTTTGTAACACTTTAGTTTTTTGAAAAAATAAGGGCGAAGCATTTGCTCTGTTTGTGTTTGAACGCATTTATGACAATTTACGGCAAATGCTTCGCCCCTATACTGCGATTATTGGAATTTTTCAGAAAACTAAAGTGTTACTACTTTTTATGAGTCGTACAAAAATATATTTTACGAAAGGCAAAAAACAACATTGAGCAAGAAAAACATCCTATTTATTGTGAGCATTATAGTAAGCCTTGGTTGTTCATGGCTATTCATACGAAGCATAGAATGGGCGTCTTTGAAGAATGCGTTAATTGAGGCAAATTATTGGTTTATAATCCCCGCTACGATATTGGCGCTTCTCCTCTATGTGGTGCGGGCATTTCGATGGCAGGGTCTGCTGTCGCACATAAAACCAATTTCCCCATGGAGCTTGCTATCGATTACTTCCATTGGTTTCATGGCAAACAATATACTTCCTGCCAGGGTTGGAGAAGTATTGCGGCCGTTTCTCCTTTATAAAAAAGAGAACATTAAATTCTCTACCTCATTTGCAACGGTTGTTGTTGAAAGAATTTTCGACATGCTGGGACTCATTCTCTTTGCCGTTGCAACGTTGTTCCTGCTTCCCAACCCTGATACCTCCCATCATATCCCGTCTTTCGAATTAATAACCACTGATGTGGTAAAAACGGGAGGGTCGATAATTCCTTCATTAAAAAAATGGACAGAAGTCTTTGCCGCTTTTGGTAGCATGACCATTATCCTGCTTTTTCTTATCGTGGCAAAACCACTTTTTTTTAAAAACATACTCACCACATGGTGTTCATTTCTTCCCCACAAACTTAAAGATAAAATTTTCAACCTGTATGATTCATTCGTATTTGGCCTGAAAATACTGGAAAATAAATCAAAGACGATATGGATACTTATCTTATCACTGATTGTATGGCTCATGGGTGGAATAGAAATCTATATACTGGGGTTTGCCTTCGATTTGCAGCTTCCTTTTGCCGGGGCATGTCTTGTTGCTGTTTGCCTTGCCCTGGCAGTAGCACTGCCGCAAGCCCCTGGCTATATCGGCGTTTTTCACATTGCCGTTTTAAAATCGCTGCATATCTTTGGCATAGAAACAACGTTAGCTCAGAGTTATGCTATTATTTTGTGGGCAATATCTATCTTCCCTGCCACAACTATGGGTTTTTTCTTTCTCTGGAAGGAAGGAATTGCTTTTCGTGAAGTGGTAAAACTGGAAGAAGAAATTTCCGAAGGAAAGCTTGAAGAAGCAGAAGGTGTTTCAAAAACTCCTCCGCAATTATAATAGGGATAATCTGCGGAATTTTACCCGCCAAAAACGGTATAACTCATGAAATCTTAGGTTTCATATCCTGCAAGGAGGACTTTATTAAAAAATGAATGTAATTGAAAATACCTGCATGTTATGACATAATCGTAAAACTTTACGTATGACAACACGTACCGTTTTATTCTTTTTTATCAAACATCCTGCTGGCAGAAAATAGCGGGATATCCCCATTAATTTACTGAAATAGCATTTACATAGTTAAGAACGGCTTATTGTATGCAACAATTACTAACAAAAAAAAATACATTAAACATTTCGAACGTATCTGAACAGGAAGCAAGGTATCTTACATTTGAAATATGCGGGGAAGAATATGGCATAGAAGTTTTAAGGGTAAAAGAGATTATTAGGATGGTAAAAATTACGCCTGTGCCAAAAACCCCTGAATATGTAAAAGGCATAATAAATCTCCGCGGCAAGATTATTCCTGTCATTGATTTGCGGTTAAAATTAGGAATGCGGGAATCAATGGCCGGAGACGGCAGATGTATCATTATCGTTGAGACATGCAATGGTCTGAAAGGGATAATCGTTGATATGGTATCGGAGGTGCTCGTTGTGAACGCCGATGATATGGAGCCTTTTCCCCAATCGAAAAGCAACATTGACGCCGATTTTTTTCTGGGAATTGCAAAAATAAAGGAAAAACTAAAACTATTACTTAATATTGATAATATATTTTGTGAAGACGGACGGCAGACTCATGGTGAAAAAAATAACCGGATAAATGAAAACAAAAAAGACCTTAGCGGAGGAAACAGTGATAACGAGGATTTCAGAAAGGAGGTTTCCCTGATACTGGAAACAGAAAACACAGAAGGCATTTTTGCTGAAAAACCAAAAGAAGATATTTTGCCGGAAGATAGTGTCATAAAGGAAAATGCAGAGAATGAAACCGCCGCAATCTATGAAAAACAAACGGATATACTCTTAGGCGATAACGCCTGTACTCTGCAAACAATTGGAACAGACGTAACAAACAAGGCGGATGAGCCTATAGATCTCAATGCCGTTGCAGAAAACATATCCGTTGATATCAGGGAAGCAACAACATCATTATTTGAAACAATGATTATGATGGATATGAAATTCAAAGAGTATGCACTGGTTGACGAGACTAAAATAAAAAGCGATGTGGTATGCATGATAAGCTTCACCGGCAGATACCATGGCATTGTAAGTTTATTTTGTACAAAGGAGCTTGCATTACAAGTTGCTTCAAATATGCTGATGGAAGAGCAAACAACATTGTCCACTGAAGTAAAAGATGCAGTGGGTGAAGTACTCAATATGATTGCTGGAGGAGTAAAGACCAAAATTGCTGAAAAATACGGTGAGATGTACCTTTCCATACCACTGGTAATTGTGGGAGAAGATATTTCTGTTTCCGTTACAGAAACTCAGGAAAAGCGCTACAAAACAACGGTTGTGTGTTTTACGAAAGACCCATGGATTACGACACGTTTTGGCTATAATGATGAAATTATGACTGTAGGATTATTGCTTAAAAAAACAGCCCAGTAAAGAGTCTAAGCAGGCATAGCAAGAAACCAGGCAGGCAGGAAAGAAATAAAAAATACGAAAATGGAACCACAGATCACCTAGCGCGGCCTTTGGCCGCAACCAAAAAGGTGATTTTTAGTTTATTATAAAGTATAGTAGTATCCTCGTAAATAGTAATCAGACAATTTGGAGGACACTACTTATGAATAAGTTGATGGAATTATATCGAGACAGGATCGTGGGTGCAATAAGCGGTCTGGACAGGATTCGTTTTCGCGGGACATTGCGGTGGTTGGCCAGTGAGCGTGGGATGGGAACATTCATGAACCAAGCGAGAATTCTGCTTAAGGATTTTTCCGGTTGGGTCAATGGGCTTACGGCACAGGTGCGAGACAGTTGTGAATCGCGGGCGAAAGATTTGGGTATCGAGGTGCGGTATTTGATGAGCAGCGGTGTTGATAAGGAGAAGTTGGCTCGCCAGATCGCGGCGGATAAGAGGATTACGGAAGGTTCCATCTGCCTGTTGAGTGTGGTAGAGCCTTGTATTGCGCCGATGGTCAAGGGCAACAAGGCCAGCAAGAAGCTCGAGTTGGTAATGGCGCCCCGCAAGTGTGTCTTTGTGTATCATTATTTTAACGATCCAGTGTTTGGTTTTGGTCATGTTCGTATCCAGAGTTGGGCGCCGTTTAATATTTTCATTTGTCTCAATGGTCGTCATTGGCTGGAGCGGCAACTTCAGAAGCAAGGTATTGATTATGTTAAGGACGGCAACTGTTTTGTGCGTATAGAGGATATTGCGGCTGCGCAGGTTCTGCTCCATGAGCAGCTTAAGACTGACTGGGCGAAGCTGCTGAACGGGCTTGCGTTGGGCAGTTGCCCGGCATTGTCGCAGATTCTTCGTCCGTTGGAACCGGAGTATTACTGGTCTGCGGATGAGACGGAGTGGGCGACGGACATCATGTTTAAATCGGTTGAGGCATTGGAGGAGTTGTTTCCATCGTTTGTTCATCATGCGATGCGGGTTTGCGACAGTTCTTCGGTGATGAAGTATTTGGGTAGGCGTAACCTTGCAGGCGCTGCCCCTGATGAGGTTATCAGCGACTATCGAAGACGCTATGAAGGTATACGGGTCAAGCACAGTGTGAATTATAATTCAGTGAAGATGTATAACAAGAGCGGTAGTCTCTTGCGTATTGAGACAACGATCAATAATACGCGGGACTTTAAGGTCTTTCGGAGTCCCAATGATGATGAAGGCAAACCGGCGTCATGGCAGAAGATGCGTAAGGGCGTAAGCGATCTTCATCGACGGTGTGAGGTGAGCCAACAATGCAATGATCGTTATGGGGATGCTTTGGCGGCGGCTCAGGTAGAGGAGAAACTGAAAGAAGTGGTGAGCAGCGCTTGTAACAAGGTTGTCAAAGAGGGCAAGAGGTATCGAGGTTTGAATCCCTGGCAGCAGGATGATTACCAGATGCTGATGTTCCTGTCCAAAGGCGAAAACGCGATAAATGGATTCCGCAACCATGATTTGCGTAAGTGGCTTTACCGGGAATCCGAACAATCCGGCAAGGATCAGCAAAAGAAATATTCCGGACGAACGACCCGACGGATAAAGATGCTGCGGGCACACGGTCTAATCCGCAAAGTTCCGAGGGCCAACCGCTATGTTTTGACGGAGAAAGGCCAGAAGTTCTCTTGTTCACTGATGACCGCTTCAGCCCTTGATATTAAAGCACTTACGGAAATGGCGGCATGAAAAACACGCATAAAAAACAAGAAATTGATGGATAGTAGTACAGATTAAAAGATCCCGGCGGGTTCAGGTTTGCAACCAGAACCAAACGTTTTATACTTTCAATCCAGCCTTCTATTCGCAGAACAAATGGCAAATAAATTCCAGATTCCAAACAGGGATTTGGGCATTGGATTTTACCTACGTTCCCAAACAGATACTTCACTATGTTTAGTACAAGGTTTGAGAACGAGTTGTACTTCGGTAGTTTAATAGTTTACGCTGAATAGTTACAAAAAATTACTGATAAGGTATTAATGATTAATAGAGAGATATACTAAAAATGATTACCGTATGGTTTTATACGCTGGCAAGTGTTTTTGCTATCAGTATATGTTCATTGATAGGGGTTGTAACGTTATCATTTAGAGAAACGAATCTAAAGCAAGTCCTTATTTATTTTGTTAGTTTTTCCGCAGGAAGCTTACTTGGCAACGCTTTTTTACACCTGCTTCCGGAGGCCGTTGAAAAAGCAGGTTCAACCTTTCGGTTAAGCACTTCCCTGTTTGTTTTATGCGGGGTAGTTGTCTACTTTAGCGTAGAAAAATTTGTCCGCTGGCGACATTGCCACATACCAGCAACAGAAGAACATCCCCACCCTTTTTCTTTAATGGTGTTGTTTGGAGATGCCGTGCATAATTTTATCGATGGATTGATCATCGGAGCAAGTTACATGGTGAGCATTCAGCTAGGTTTTGCCACGACAATGGCAGTTGTCTTCCACGAAATCCCCCAGGAGGTTGGAGATTTCGGTTCTTTATTACATGGCGGATTCAGTAAAATAAAGGCGCTTTTTTTCAATTTTCTTTCCGCATTAACCGCCATACTCGGCGCAATTATCGTCCTGGTAATGGGATCTTATGTGGAGGGATTAACCACTTTTTTAGTGCCTTTTGCCGCGGGAGGCTTCATTTATATTGCAAGTTGCGACCTTATACCGGAATTGCACAGAGAGGTGAAAATTACGAAATCAATCCTCCAGTTAGTATTTTTCATATTAGGGGTGTTGGTGATGCTGGCATTGTCTTTTGTCGGAGAATAGCACCCTTTCCGCTAAGAAAAAGAACGGGCGCAGAAGAAAAACAATGAGAAAAACGGTTGTTTGGTGAGCATTGCATTTGGTACCGCATGATATAAGATTTAATCGGAATGATTGTTAATAATGGCGGTAGTATGCTCTGGGAAACAGTTTTATGAGAATAATTCCTATCACGAAACCCCCGATGTGTGCCCACCACGCTACGCCGCCATCCCGGGTGTTTGCAATGGCCGCCGTACCATTAAAAAATTGTATGAAAAACCAGAATCCCAATACAATATACGCCGGCAATTCAAAGATAAACAAGAGCGGTAGCAAAACCAGCACACGCGCCCGCGGATAGCTTATCATGTAAGCACCCAATACACCCGCAACCGCGCCACTTGCGCCAATACAAGGCACACCTGACTGGCGGTTAAAGGAAATATACACCACCGCTGAACCAATGCCGCAAATTAAGTAAAAAACCACGAAGCCGAAACGCCCCAATATGTCTTCGATATTATCTCCAAAAATCCACAAATACCACATATTACCTAAAAGATGAATAAGCCCGCCATGGAGGAACATGTAACTCAGGAAAGGGAAATATGTATTTGCCATATTCACCTCCGGGATATCCGCCGACTGGAAAATTTTGAGGGGAACTATGCCATAGGAGAAAAGGAAATATGTTAAATTCCTTCCTAAAGAGAGTTCAAAAAGAAAGGTCAGTACGTTTATAAGGATAATAATAACCGTGATAAGCGGGAATGTTCCGGATGGATTTCGGTCTCGGATTGGTATCATTTGTTTTTTGGCCGAAATGGTAAAAATTCATCTCTTAAAAAACTATACTCTTTTGTTGTAACTATTCAGCGTAAACAATACACGTCTCGTTCCAAACCTTGTACTGAGCATAGTGAAGTATCTGTTTGGGAACGAGTTGCGCTCTGATCTCTTGTAGTTTAATAAATTACGCTGAATAGTTACCTTTTGTTACTGAAATAACTTCTCAATAAGTTTAGATTTTAGCAATAATTTCTATAGTCCACACTCTGCAATTTGCCGACGGTAGATTGCAGTGTGCTGACTATATAGAAATTCCCCATTAAAAAAGGAAGCAAAACAGTGGAGTTGTTTACATAAATTTATTTAGAAGTTACTTACTGAAAGGTATTGGCAAGCAGTTTGTAATAGGGGAAATTCCGTCCAGGGCAATCGGTTTGTTTGCAGTGCCTGTGCATAAGAACATTATCAGTAGGGATGTGACAACGTTCCTGTATGTATTCCACTAATGCGGAAAGTGATTTCATCTGTGCTTGCGTAGGATACGTTTTATTAAAATTCCCTACCAGACATATTCCTACGCCAAATTGGTTATATTCCTTTATCCCTGCGTGTGCACCATCTATCTGCCTTTTCCATCTATCACCCATTTCAATTTCACCATCGCCGGAACCCTTTCCATTTCCTATAACAAAATGGTATCCCAACCCGTTTTGCCATCCGCGCGATTGCCGGTGATATTTATCAAATTCTTCAGCGCTTCCGGTATCGGATGCGCTGTGATGGACAACAATGTACTTCCAGTCGCGAACAAAACAACGTTCCAATTGGTTTTTAATATCGCTGCTCAGGTAGAAGTCCAATTTTTTTTCAGGTAGTTTCGCGCTTGGTTTCATAATAGTCGATGTTGGTGGAATTGTTGGTGGAGAATAACATCCGCTCATGAAATAAAGAAGGGGGAAAAACATGCAAATACTCATTTTTTGCCAAAAAAGCATTATAATTCTCCTAATAAATGTTTAACACTTGCATGCAACAATGAGTAAATCTTATAATCAGCGGGGATTATAACAAATGAAAGCCTTTTGTCAAATAACAAATATGGAGGTATTTTGTTATCTCCAGTAGCCCCATGATACGGTATATTGGGGCGTGAAAGACTACCCATGAGGGGATGTAGACCAATCACTACAATATGTAGTTGGAACTGGAGCCAACAGAGTACCCCTATTTTAAGGAATGAATGGATGCAAATAATTAACCAGGTAGATTTAAAAAGAATGTTAAACATCATAGAAAAACCCCTTTTCTTTAGCAACTTATCAATGCAGGGAAAAAATAGAATGGTATGTCTGAATTCGCATTTTATCATTTTTCAAAAGTGAGAATACCTTGTTCGGAGGGAGACATGGATTCCGCATTTTTTATCTTACTCTCCGGCAAAGTGTAGGTGGTTAAAGGAACAAGTTCATATACAATTGCAGGGCGGTCTTCTGGCGTTTTTTTTGGAGAAATATCAATTCTCATCAAGACCCCAAGAACCGCTACTATTATTGCGGATGATACCGTTCTTGTGGTTAAAGTTAATAAAGAAATGTTTGATTCATTAGGGACGAGTATCCGCGATAAAATCAAAGATAGTATTATCATGAGGCTGGCATAACGCATTCAACGTTTAAATAATATATTGCTGATTACGGAGTTTGATTCCAGAGGAATTCGAAAAGAGGTCAAAATTGCCGGAAGTAAGAACGAAGAATCTTCTCAAACCCAAGCATAAAACAGTTCATAGTGTCTACATTTATATATTTTTCTTTCCTCTTAAAGCGGCATTGTTTTAGATAAAAACAGCCAACGGAAGTAGTTTTCACACATTAAATAAAACTTGACAGTATACCTTGATTAATATAGCATTTTTGCTTATGAATTTTCACCTGACTGGCGTACCTTTTTAAAACCTACTATGGAACGGAGCACATGCAACAATGAGGGTTTCACTGGCTTTAAGCCTTTCTTTGACAAAATATTTGATTAAAAACAGGTTGTTATTTAAAAAAAGATTTCCTCTCGTATTAATGCTGGAAGTAACCCATCTCTGCAATCTTGCCTGCGAAGGATGTGGCCGTATTCTGGAATACCATGATACCATGCGTGAAATGTTAAGCGTTGGGGAGTGTATGCAGGCGATTCATGAGTGCCCGACCCCGGTGGTTACCATAACAGGGGGAGAGCCGCTTATGCATCCGGAAATAGACAAAATTATCTCCGGGATAATAAAGGAGAAACGGCACGTTTATTTATGCACTAACGGAATATTATTAGTCGATGCTTTAAAAAAACTGAAACCGCACAAATATCTCAATATTAATGTTCATATAGACGGGCTTGCGGAAACGCATGACAAAATAGCAGGCAAAGGAATATTCGACCGGGCGACAAACGCCATCAGGGAAGCAAAAAAAGCAGGCTTTAAAGTCTGTACAAATACTACTATATTTAAAGATACCAGCGAAAAAGAAATTGTGGAATTATTTTCATTTTTGCAGGGACTTGGCGTTGACGGCATGCTGGTTTCTCCTGGTTATGGATTCGAACACAATGAAAATGCAATTTTTCTTTGTCAAAAGGAAATAGAAGAACGATTTGGGTTTATTTATGGTATTTCAAAAAAATACAAAATATTAAATTCGCCCCTCTATTTGAAATTTTTAAAAGGGGAAAGGACATTGAAATGTACGCCCTGGGGTAATCCTACCCGTAATTATTCAGGATGGAAAAGCCCCTGTTATCTTATCACGAACACACATTATAAAACCTTTGATGAGTATATGAAACAAACTGATTGGGAAAAATACCAGGAAGGACGAGACCCGCGCTGTGAAAATTGCATGATGCATTGTGGTTTCGAACCAACGGTCGTGCTGGAAGGGGGAAAACGCTTGTCAGACATTTATGAAATGGCAAAATGGGGGCTTAGTTAAGAAAATGGTAATAAAAAATTTTGTTAACTGGCCGCAATCTGCAATTTGCCGAGAGCACAGTCTTCCCATTAGTAAAGGGATCAATGGGATGTTTACCTCAAGTTATTGAGAAGTTGCCAATTTATGAGTAAAGTGGCGATATCTTCCCAGCGCCATTAGTGGAAAATAGTTGCGATACATGTGGTATTTCAAATAAAAGACTTTGGGAAAACCTGTTGCCGTAAATTCTCTCTCATCCCAGCTACCGTCTTCTTTTTGAGTGGACAAAAGAAAATCTATTCCTCTCTCTGTGGAAGACGATTTTATTTCGCCGGCAGTAATCAGGGTCAGTAATGCCCAGGCTGTTTGAGAAGGAGTGCTTTTGCCTATTCCTTTTAATGCACTGTCCTCATACGATTTTATTGTTTCTCCCCAGCCGCCATCCGAGTTCTGTACACTCTTCAGCCAGGCAATTGCCTTTTTAATGTATGCCTTATTAATATCTTCACCAACCGCTATCAGCCCGGAAATCACAGACCATGTACCATAAATATAATTTGAACCCCAACGCCCAAACCATGAACCGTCTTCATCCTGCTCTTTTTTCAGAAATTCAACAGCTTTTTTGATATTTAAATATGTCTTATTAAATCCGATACGGCCAAAAAATTCTATACATCTGCCTGTTACATCGCTGGTGCTTGGGTCAAGAAGCGCATTAAAATCGGCAAAGGGTATATTATTCAAAATCGTTTTATTATTGTTGCGGTCAAACGCCCCCCATCCTCCGTCATCGCATTGCATAGCCTGCAGCCATCGTAAGGCGCGTAAAAGAGTTTTTTCTTTATGCATGTCTTCTGGAAGAGAGACCCTCTGCAATGCCATGAGCACCGCGCCGGTATCATCAGTATCGGGATAAAATTCATTCGCATATTGAAAATACCACCCGCTCGGTTCCTCAACCTTACACTTTAATTTCCAATCACCAAAATCCCTGACTTCCTTGCTCAATAACCATTTACCTGCTTTTTGCAGAACAGGGTGAGACCCTGGAATACCAGAATCATTCATTGCAATAATGGACCATGCAGTGTCCCATACCGGAGATACGCACGGTTGCAAATAAAGCATATCGCCTTCATAGATAACCAGCGCTTCCACCTCTTTCATCTGTGCGGTCAAAGCGGGGTGATCATCCGGATAATCAAGGCACTTCATGGCAAAAATCGAATTAATCATTGCCGGCCAGATAGCCCCTAATCCGCCCGATTTTTCCATATGTTCAAGCAACCATTTTTCAGCCATCTTCTTCGCAATTCTCCGGATGAATTTAATGGGATGCTGCTCATACCGGCGGAAGATACTATCCGCATCAATAAAAAAGTTGTACCAGCAAAACCCATCCTGATCCCTTTCTATACGATATACGACGTCTTCACGCGGGACAAGATACAACTCCTTCAGCAAATCATCGCCTACGGTAACATGTGGTTTCCTGGCGATGGCAATAGAAAGGGGAACGACAATACATCTTGACCAGTAGGATATTTCATAAATACTAAAATAAAATCCTGCGGGGAACAAAATCATTTCTACCGGAACGGCAGGCACCGCCTGCCAATCAACCTGGCCAAACATGGCAAGATAAATTTTGGTAAAGCAATTGGCGTTCATGATTCCACCCATGCCAAGGATGCATTCTTTCGCTTTTTTCATGAATGATTCATTTTCCGAATATCCCGCTAATTTTAATGCAAAATATGCTTTTACCGATGCGCTGATCTCACTTGCTCCGCCATAATAAATATTCCAACCCCCGTCGGTCAGTTGCTGTTTCAGGAGAAATGCGACAGCCTTACCCTGTTTTTCATAATCTACCCTATTAAGAAAATGCATCAGCATAATGTATTCGGACGTCAATGTGGTATCTGCCTCCAAAATCCCTACCCAGTGACCATCCGTTATATTTTGCTGATTGATGAGATATCTCTGCGCCCTGTCTATCGAATCATCCAAAGGGTTCTCTGTTTTCTGCGTTGTAGATGCAGTTGTTCTGAAGTAAGTATTTTCCAAACTCAATTCATGCTTAATCAACTCTGGAATAGGATGTTTTCCATTGCCGTTTCCATTTCCATTTCCATTAAATTTGTGTACAGTTGTCTCGAACCGTTCTAATAGATTTAATAGAAAATTTCTCATTCTTTTTGAAAACCTCCAATGTACTATTTCATTACGATTAAATTTTCAAGTAAACTATACACTGTCACACAAATAAACAGGTGATAAGTTATATAGTATAAATGAAACATTCCTTTTTTTCTGTTAGTCGGGCAATTATACCGCACGTTAAAAAACATTAAGCGCGGATTAGGCAGTGGCTATAAATAACAAATTTAAATCGTAATTTCAAGTAAAACTTGCTTTAGATATGTGCTTTTTATAAGATGGTTTACCAACTTTTTTCATGCCATATTTTATTATTACTTTGCATTAAAGCCTGAAGAGATATTTTTTCCCATTTACAAAACTGAAAATGTATGACACTGCTGATATATGACAATATATACCTGGAACATGATACCGGTATTGGACACCCTGAAAATGCCAGGCGGATAGAAAATACCATTAAATATCTGGAGTCCGATAATTTTTTGGCGCACGTAACGATAGAAAAGCCCCGTGCGGCGTTACCTGAAGAAATAGGCTTTATCCATCCAAAAACGTATATCAGTACCATTCAACAAATTGCTGATTCCGGCGGCGGCTGGTTAGATGGTGATACTGCCGTGTCCGGCCATTCATACAATGTCGCATTATATTCCGCAGGAGCAGCCCTCACCGCGATAGATTTAATTATGAAAGGAGAGGCAAAAAATGCTTTTTGCCTTGTTCGCCCACCCGGACACCATGCGACCCCTGACAGGGGTATGGGATTCTGCCTTTTTAACAATGTTGCCATTGCGGCAAGATACCTGCAGAAAAATTACCAACAGAAAAGGATTCTTATAATCGACTGGGATGTTCATCATGGAAATGGCACGCAGGATGCATTTTATGTTGACCCTACGGTAATGTACTTTTCAATGCACCGCTATCCATTCTATCCCGGGACTGGGGCAGAAGATGAAACAGGCGAGGGAAATGGAAAAGGGTTCAATATCAATATACCATTGTCTATGGATACTCACCCCCAAAAGTACATTGAATTGTTTTCCGGGGTAATAGAAGGCAGCGTAAACAGATTTGCGCCGGAATTCATCATTTTATCTTCAGGTTTCGATGCATACAAAAAAGACCCCATTGGCGGTTTAAACCTTGAGACAGAGCATTTTTATACATTAACTGAAATCGTTGTGGAAGCGGCGGAAAAACATTGCGGCGGTAAGCTTTTATCCTGTTTGGAGGGAGGATATCATTTATCCGGTTTACCCTTATGTATCGAAGCCCACCTCAAAGGATTGCTGAAGATTAACTCATGATGAAAAATACTTCTTCCCACGCGAATATTGTCAGTCTTCCAAACGGGCCGTTTGTGTTAACCCATTTGCGTGTGTTACTGGGATTTAAAAGATGCATCCTCTTATATTAACGGAGACGTTCCTACCCGGAAATTTTAAAAAACCGGACTTATCCCTTTAACCCCGGATATTAACTCATATATCTACGAAGAACTCAAAAAACTCCGGATAACCCTTTTGTTCGGGCATAAGAGTTGTGCCGTACCATGTCCATGTCTGCAGTTGATGAAATATCTCTTAAAGATATGGGAAGCATACAGCAAGCAGGCGCAAATACTCATATTGGTAATTAAGGAAAATATTTGCGTTTTAAAAACTGTTACGCTATCATTGCCAACGCTATTTGTGCAAGGGGTCTGAGAGAGACCATTCTATACAGTCTGTTTTTTTACTAACACACTTACAAAGAAAGCGAGGCATACCATGGATACAACTGTCTTTAAAAAAGGCGAACCAATAGCACAAGAGGGCCATTTTACCTACTATGTGTACAGAATCCTGGAGGGAGAAGCACAGTTACTAAAAAATATAAACGGCAGGGAAGTTCCTATATTGAAACTGGGAAAAGGAGCGGTTATCGGGAAACTCTCTTGTTTAGAGGAAAAAAGAAGGCTGGCGTCTACAATAGCCATTACCGATGTAAAGGCGGAGGTCATATCAAAAGAAGAGTTCATAAAAACACTTAATGAACTCCCCACGGAGATACATTCATCTATGCGTGAACTCGCCTTTTTGCTTTCTGGTCTATCAAGTGTGGTAGGTCAGCTTATTTATTACCGTAACAGCATGGAGGGCAAGGATTTGAGCACATTGAGCCTGAAAAGTGTTTCGGGGCAACTTGATAAAGCGCCTGAAAGTATAAAGATGGTGTATAAGTCATTAATAGATGATATAATTAATAATTATGCCAAATGCGGGGAGACATTAAATGAAATACTTCGGAAGCTTGACGGCCTTAAAGAAGGTATTTAGCTTTATTACATGTGGAACTAACGTTCCCGGTTACTAAGTCAAGGCATAGATTCTTAATATCAACACCATTCCTTTCTTTTTATAAAATTCACAAAAACTTCATGGTTTCATCCTGTTTTTGGCTTTGGTTTTCCAAATCCGGAAGCCCGTTTATCGATGAAAACAGGGACAGCGACTATTTATCATTAACAAGTCTGGGTAAAATGGTTATGTGTTTATTTTATACCACGAATTGCAAGCACTGTAGCCTCCGGATATCCACATCATGTAACTCAAAGAGGGAACTATCAACAGCCGGTTTTTGAAGATGAATCAGATTTCAGGCAATATCTTCAATGGCTACAGGAATACAGTACAAAATACCCCTTAAAAATTTGGGCATATTGTCTTATGACTAATCATGTTCATTTTGTTTGTGTACCTGAGAAAGAGGATTTACTTGCACGCACATTTAATACACTGCATATGAGATACTCACAGTATTTCAATCAGAAAAGAAAATTGAAAGTACACCTCTGGCAGGGTAGATTTTACTCTTGTATCCTTGATGAAAGACATTTGCGGGCAGTTATGTGAATAAGAGGCAAATCCTATTTTGTCTCAAGATTGTTATCTGGGAAAAGAGATAGACGATTGGTCATAATATTTAAAGGAAAAAGAGGAAGAACAAGCCATAGAGAACCTAGCGCGGCCTTTGGCCGCAACCAAAAAGGTGATTTTTAGTTTATTATAAAGTATAGTAGTATCCTCGTAAATAGTAATCAGACAATTTGGAGGACACTACTTATGAATAAGTTGATGGAATTATATCGAGACAGGATCGTGGGTGCAATAAGCGGTCTGGACAGGATTCGTTTTCGCGGGACATTGCGGTGGTTGGCCAGTGAGCGTGGGATGGGAACATTCATGAACCAAGCGAGAATTCTGCTTAAGGATTTTTCCGGTTGGGTCAATGGGCTTACGGCACAGGTGCGAGACAGTTGTGAATCGCGGGCGAAAGATTTGGGTATCGAGGTGCGGTATTTGATGAGCAGCGGTGTTGATAAGGAGAAGTTGGCTCGCCAGATCGCGGCGGATAAGAGGATTACGGAAGGTTCCATCTGCCTGTTGAGTGTGGTAGAGCCTTGTATTGCGCCGATGGTCAAGGGCAACAAGGCCAGCAAGAAGCTCGAGTTGGTAATGGCGCCCCGCAAGTGTGTCTTTGTGTATCATTATTTTAATGATCCAGTGTTTGGTTTTGGTCATGTTCGTATCCAGAGTTGGGCGCCGTTTAATATTTTCATTTGTCTCAATGGTCGTCATTGGCTGGAGCGGCAACTTCAGAAGCAAGGTATTGATTATGTTAAGGACGGCAACTGTTTTGTGCGTATAGAGGATATTGCGGCTGCGCAGGTTCTGCTCCATGAGCAGCTTAAGACTGACTGGGCGAAGCTGCTGAACGGGCTTGCGTTGGGCAGTTGCCCGGCATTGTCGCAGATTCTTCGTCCGTTGGAACCGGAGTATTACTGGTCTGCGGATGAGACGGAGTGGGCGACGGACATCATGTTTAAATCGGTTGAGGCATTGGAGGAGTTGTTTCCATCGTTTGTTCATCATGCGATGCGGGTTTGCGACAGTTCTTCGGTGATGAAGTATTTGGGTAGGCGTAACCTTGCAGGCGCTGCCCCTGATGAGGTTATCAGCGACTATCGAAGACGCTATGAAGGTATACGGGTCAAGCACAGTGTGAATTATAATTCAGTGAAGATGTATAACAAGAGCGGTAGTCTCTTGCGTATTGAGACAACGATCAATAATACGCGGGACTTTAAGGTCTTTCGGAGTCCCAATGATGATGAAGGCAAACCGGCGTCATGGCAGAAGATGCGTAAGGGCGTAAGCGATCTTCATCGACGGTGTGAGGTGAGCCAACAATGCAATGATCGTTATGGGGATGCTTTGGCGGCGGCTCAGGTAGAGGAGAAACTGAAAGAAGTGGTGAGCAGCGCTTGTAACAAGGTTGTCAAAGAGGGCAAGAGGTATCGGGGTTTGAATCCCTGGCAGCAGGATGATTACCAGATGCTGATGTTCCTGTCCAAAGGCGAAAACGCGATAAATGGATTCCGCAACCATGATTTGCGTAAGTGGCTTTACCGGGAATCCGAACAATCCGGCAAGGATCAGCAAAAGAAATATTCCGGACGAACGACCCGACGGATAAAGATGCTGCGGGCACACGGTCTAATCCGCAAAGTTCCGAGGGCCAACCGCTATGTTTTGACGGAGAAAGGCCAGAAGTTCTCTTGTTCACTGATGACCGCTTCAGCCCTTGATATTAAAGCACTTACGGAAATGGCGGCATGAAAAACACGCATAAAAAACAAGAAATTGATGGATAGTAGTATAAAGAGATGTTAAATGACAGGAAGACCGTATGGTAATGATGGCTTTATGAAAAAACTTGAAACATTATTTGGAAGAAGGTTAAGGAATCTTCCGTGGGGAAGATCAGGCAAAACCAATAAATATTCGATGTTCCTGTTTCCTGTGGTAGTTAGGCGGAATAATATAAATGAAATACACACAATACTTTCTCTACACACGCCAAAGACCTGACAGGGCATATATAAAAGATGAATGGATTGGTTTCACTATCAAGAATCCTGTTCAAACTCAAATACAATCCGATGGGCGAATAAGAAAATGGGCAAAAATTAAAGGTGTAAGTTATGAAAATAAAATATTTTAATGATACGGACACGGCTCTGCTGGAATTTACAGAAAAGCAGGTAAAAGAAACACGAGAGATATCAGAGAATATATATATCGACATTGATGAAAATGGCAATCTTGTTAGCATGACAATTGAACATGCGAAAACAACAGCGCATCTGCCAGACATATCCTACCAACAAATAGAGAAAAAAGTTGTCGCATAAAAAGAAGGGAAAATAGGGACAGCGGCTATTTATCATTACCAAGTCAAGGCAAAATGGTTATATGTGTATTTTATACCACGAATTGCAAGAACGGTAGCCTCCGGTTATCCACATCATGTAACTCAAAGAGGAAACTATCAACAGCCAGTTTTTGAAGATGAATCAGATTTCATCCGATATCTTCAATGGCTACAGGAATACAGTACAAAATACCCCTTAAAAATCTGGGCATATTGTCTTATGACTAAGCATGTTTGTGTCCCTGAGAAAGAGGATTCATTTGCACGCACATTTAATACGCTTCATATGAGGTACTCACAGTATTTCAATCAAATATAAATATAGGGACACATCCCATATTTTTCCACAAGATTAAGCAAGAAATATGGGATGTGTTCCTGATTCTCCATAATCCATGTATCCATGGAAACATTTTTACGCATCTGCGGTGTTTTTTGCCATTTGCCCGCTACCATTTCCCCGGCGGCTGACAACCGCACCTTTTCATCAATCACATCACCAAATGTAGTTTCCAGTGCCATTACATTACCAAACAAGAGTTTGGGAATCGGCGGAGAGAATTTGTTTAGCGGCAATTCGTGAATTCCCTCTGCATAGCAGCAGCACAAAGACATTTTTAACCATTGCTGTTTTGCTAAAAATTAAACTGTTGCAGTGCGTCACATACAGAAAGTGGTTTCCCAAAATAATGGCCTTGCGCGTAATCTATGCCTATTTCCTTCAGTAATTGAAATGTTTCCTTCGTTTCAACAAATTCGGCGATGGTGAGTTTTTTTAATCCGCGTGCAGCCTCTACCATTCCCTTGACCAAATGCTGATCTACAGAGTTTTGTGAAAGGTGTTGAATAAAACTGCCGTCTATTTTGAGGTAATCCACTGGCAAATGTTTCAAATAATTAAATGATGAAAAACCGCTCCCAAAATCATCCAGGGCAAAACGACATCCTATTGACTTAAGCGTTGCGATAAAATGCTGCGCCTTTGCGATGTTCTCTATGATTGCCGTCTCTGTTATTTCAAAAATGAGCATTTCGGGACGAAGGATATTTTCCCCGATTTCCCTTTTTATTATGGACAATAGTTCATTGTCGGAAAATGCCTTGCCTGACAGGTTTATTTCAAGAAATATACCGTTTTCATGCAGTTTCAGTTCTTTTATAATGCGGATTGCGTTGACGACTACCCATCTGTCGATTTCGTGTATAATGCCAAATCGTTCGGCGGTGCCGAGGAATTTTAAAGGTGGGACAACCTCCTGATTTTTTTCAGTCAGGCGGAGCAATACCTCATAGGCAGTAATTTTGCGGGTTTTCACATTTATTATCGGCTGCAAATACAGTGCAAAGCTATTTTGTTCCAGCGCTATTTTGATTCTGCGCTTCCAGTCGTATTGCGTCTCGATGTGTATTTTATGTTCCAGCGAGAAGATACAGCCGCGGTCTCGCCCTTCATCTTTTGCCTGATACATTGCCATATCAGCGTTGGCGAGCAGTGTTTCCGCAGTATCGCCGTGTGCGGGAAACATTGCAATGCCGATGCTGACGGTTATATGCAGTGGATTCAGACTGTCAAGCGCAAGGCAGTTTCTTGTCAACTCCACAAGTTGTTTTGAGATGTGCTGTGCCTGTTCTTCCTCGGTATTAGGCAATATCACGGCAAACTCATCCCCTCCAAGCCTGGCGAGAATGTCTGTCTGCCGCAGCCTTTCTTTCAGAATACAGGACAATTTTATCAGCAATTCATCCCCGTGCTGATGGCCAAGGGTATCATTGACATATTTGAAATTGTCCAAATCCAGAAATAAAAGTGCTCCTTTGATATGGTTTCTTTGTGCTTCCAGAAGGCGTAGTTCGAGTTCTTCCTTAAAACGCCTGCGATTAAACAGGCAGGTAAGAGGGTCGTGATCTGCTAAAAATACAAGCTGCGATTGAGAGGTTTTTATCTCGGTAATGTCTCTGGCAATGCCTTCTATGGAAATGACGTTTTTACTGCTGTCGAATACGGGCGCTTCCTGCATCTGCAGTGTTCGTGTTGCACCGTTTTTGTGGTACATTTCAATTTCATAAGGCGGCTGCTTGATCCCCTTTACGCTCCGCGCCAGGCATTGGGCGGCATCGTTGTTTACCAGATGATCGGTCAGATATTCGCGGTAGCGGGTGTAAAACTCTTCAGGAGTATAGCCGAGGATGTTTTTGATGGAAGGGCTGATATATGTAAAAACACCGCTGGCATCACGTGTGAAGAAGAAATAATTATCCTGAAGGCCTTCTATCAGTCTCCGGTATCTTTCTTCAGATTTATGCAGTTCCGTTTCTGTTTGTATTCTTATTTTTGCCTGCTGGATGGTGAGCAGCATGCGGTCGATATCGAGGGGTTTTACCTCGTAAGAGATCACGTCTTTTTGCTTAATAGCTTCGATTGTGCTGTCGAGCGTTGCATGGCCGGTTATGTATATGTATTGCGTGGAAGGTGAAATACTCGCTAATTTTCCGACAAGTTCTGTGCCTTTAATATCGGGAAGTTCAATATCAACAAGTGCTAAATCAAAATGCTTGTTTTGGGCGGAGAGAAGAGCGTCGCTGCCAAGAGAAACTCTTTCGGCGGCGTAGCCGTTTATCTCCAGGATGTCCCTGATGTTTTCCCCAAGCTCTTTGTTGTCATCAACGAGGAGTATGTTAAATGGTTTTGTCATTATATCGCATTTTCCTTCTGACTCGCCCGGGTCAGGTTTTTTCCTGTATAATATCCAGCAGCCTGTCAATATCCAAAGGTTTATCCAGACAAACACAGGCGTTTCTCTGCAGCGCCCTATCAACAAGGTTTCTTAATTCGTTCCGGTATCCTGTTATTAAAATCACGACAACAGAAGGGCGGATATCTCTTATGGCAAGGTAGGCGTCCAGACCGTTCATGGTGGGTAGTTTCATATCCAGGAGTATGACGTCAAAAAGATTTTCCCGGGACATTTGCACGGCAGTGCTGCCGTCATTTGCCGTTTTTACCCTGTAGCCTTTTTCATGGAGAAGGTCTGACAGGCTTTCGCAAATATCGTTGTCATCGTCAACGACCATAATGAACGCTCCATTTTTCTGGGTGTGTTCAATGGTTGAAAAAAGCTTTCCGAAGTTGAGAGGTTTGTGGAAAATGGCAAAAGCACCTTCCCTTAGAGCATTTACAAGAAGTCCCTCAACGGCATAAGCAGATATCATAATTACAGGCAGCAGTGGATTAATCTGTTTGAGCGTTTTGTATGTATCAACGCCGTTCATAACGGGCATTTTTATATCCATTAAAACAAGATCAAATGGGTTTTCCTTCACTGCCTCTATTGCGTCAAATCCATCATGAACTGCGGTTGCCGAATAGCCTTTTGACTCAAAAATATCAATGCAATTCGTGCAAAAGTCTGCATTATCGTCCACGATAAGAATATGAAGTTTTTTTTCCACGGTATTTACCTGCAACATTTATTTCTCCCTTATTGAAAAACTGCTGAATGACCCATATAGGGAATAGCTACGCTGTCTCTTCATATGTCACGGGCAATTGCAGAATAAAAGCCGCACCTTTCCCCTTTTCTGATTCCACTGTAATTGTTCCTCCATGGCGTTCAATAATCATCTTGCAAATAGTCAAACCAAAGCCGATGCCTGTAGTTTTTGTGCTAAAAAGCGGTTCAAATATTCTTTCCCTGTCTTCCGGCATAATGCCAGGCCCTGTATCCTGAATGCGTATTTCTATAAATCTGTTTTTCTCAAGAGGCTTTTCCAGACATGATATTGATAATATTCCGCATTCTTCCATTGACTGGACGGCATTTACAATGATATTTCTGAAGACCATTTCTAATTGTCCTTTGTCTGCCTTGGCAACAAGGGTGTCTTCTATTTTCTTTTTGACGGCAATAGTTTGTGGCAGGTTCAGTGTTGTAAGCACGTTTTCAATAATAGCGTGTATCCCTGCTGTTTCCGTGTATGGTTCCTTCATTTTTGCCACATCGACTAGATTCTGTATTATCCCCGTAGCCTTTTTCACCTGCGACTTTATACGGTCGATATGCGTCTTTATTTTTTCATCAGCGTCTTTTAGTTTTAGCCCAAGATAATACGCGGAACTGTCGATTACTCCGAGTGGGTTCTTGATTTCGTGGGCAATACTGCCGGAAACTTTGCCCAATACGGCGAGCCGTTCTGAAGAAATAATTTCGTTTTCCATCTGTCTGTGCAAGGTAATATCGCGCCAGATACTTACAATGATGCCCTGCTCCTTCATATCCGGATTTTCTACAAGAGAGGCATTGACGCTGAAATACCTAATGCCGTCTGGGGTTGTTTTCTGAAAGCACACATCCTGGCTGAAGCCGTTCCGGCATACATTATCCGCCAGCGTCGCCCATTGCTCGCCGGCTTTACCGTCGAGCTGTTCGAGCCATACAAACAGATTTGTTTCTATTACATTTCTTAGTGTATTGCCGAACAAAGCGCAAAACACATCATTGGCTACAATAATATTTTTCGTTGCGTCAGTGACTATTATGCCATTGTGCGTGGAACGTAAAATTGCCTCAAAGAACCGGATTGTCCGTTTCGCCGCTTCAAGTTCATTTTTAATGAGACGGTCAGGCATTGTATTATGTGCTGTGGTCAACATGGCTGAGATTTCTTTAAGTTGACGGCGCTGAATTTATATTCGGGCTGTTTTGAGTGGATGTCACAGATATTGTTTGTTACAAGATTAGCTAATCTGGCATCTTTATTGTTTATAGCGCCGCCGTAATGTATTGGCATAAAAATATTTCCCTGAAGCACACGGCCGGAAATCTGAGCGAAGCCTTTTGTCGTGCCGCGTGAAGAGGAAACTTCAACCTCATCTCCGTTTTGTATGCGTAGTTGTGCGGCATCGTGCGGATGAATCTCGACGAAGTTATCCGGTGCGCGTTGGTGTAAATAGGGAATACGTTTTGTCCGGACACCGGTGTTAAAATGCCATTGCTGGCGCCCGGTGATAAGAACAAAGGGATATATTTCGTTAATGGTTTCTTTTGGAGGGAGGTATTCGCGAGGCAGCAGGGCGGCGCGCCCATCGGCTCTGGGGAAATATCTGTCCGTGAACAGGCGAGGCGTTCCCGGATGATTCACATCCGGGCATGGCAGTTGAATACCCGTATTCCCGCGTAATCTTTCATACGTCACTCCGTTCATATCGCAAATGCGGCCACTTGTTATTTGTTTAAACTCTCCGAAGACATCTTCCGGAGAAGAGTAGGGAAATTCCTTTTCAAAGCCCATCGCACGCGCAACAAGCCACAATATTTCGCAGTCCGGCTTCGCTTCTCCCGGCGGGTCGATTATTTTATCCGCCAGTTCGATGCGCCTCTCTGAAGAAATAAACGTGCCTGCCTTTTCGCACCACTGGGCGGCGGGCAATACTACGTCCGCGAGTTTGGTGGTTTCAGTGGGGTGAAAAATATCCTGAACAACAAGCATCTCCGCCTTTGATAACCCGTCTAAAATCCACTTTGTATTCGGCAGCGATGCGGCGGGATTTGCGGCAATGACCCAGAGGGCGCGTACGTCGCCCGAATGAAGGCCACTGACTATATCCATTATGGACCTGCCTGGAACCGGATGGAGTTTTTCTGTGGGAATGCCCCAGAAATCGGCTACTTCCTGCCGATGCTGTGGGTTTGCCACCATCCGCATGCCGGGCAAAAGATGTGATAATCCGCCAACCCAGCGGCAGCCGAGCGCATTGCATTCCCCGGTGATTGACAACGGCCCTGCGCCCGGTTTGCAAAAATTATTTGTCAGAAGCCATAAATTATGCAATGTGTTATTTTTAAATACCGCCTGCGTGGAGTGGTTATATCCCTGGAACCAGAAAATGAGCATTGCCTTAGACCGGCCAACCATTCGCGCCGCATCAATGATAAGCTGTTCGGGGCATCCGGTGATTTCTGATGCTCTTGAAGGGGGGTATTCCTCTGAAAGTTCCTTAAGGTCCTTGATTCCTGATGCGTATTCCGCCACCTTTTCTTCGTTGACATACCCTTCTTTCAATAAAACATGGGCTATGGAGTTATTCAGCGCTACGTCCGTTCCGGGCCTAATCTGAAGATGAATATCCGCTATGCCGGTAGTTTCCGACCTGCGCGGGTCAACGACAATAACCTTTGCGTCGTTCTTTCTTTTCGACCTTGCTACCCTTGCGAACAGGGCAGGCACAGAGATGGCCATATTATTGCCGGCAATGAAGAACAAATCTGCCTGTTCTATATCCGCATAGCATGCCGGAGGGGCGTCTGCGCCGATAGTCGACATAAAGCCCATTGCCGAACTTGCCATACACAGACGGGTGCTGGACTCGATATTGTTGGAGCCAATGCATCCTTTTATCAGTTTATTCATGAGATAATACTCTTCCGTCGTACATGTTGCTCCGCTGTGAATGGCAATTGCTCCGGGACCATGTGTTTCTATGATTTCTTGAAAGCGGGAGGCGACATGGGTGATTGCTTCTTCCCAGGAAACAGGGGAGAGCTTTCCGTCCCGCCTGATCATTGGTTTTGTCAGTCTGTCCTCTGCGCAGAAAACGGGTACAGAGTTGGCGGGAAGGGTGCATATCATTCCATCGTTGGCCGGATGGCCTGGCATACCTTTAATTTCAATGATTTTCCCGTTTTCCACTCCGGCCATCAAACCGCAGCCGAAGCCGCAATAGGGGCATGTTGTTTTGTGCCATTGAATTGGCATAGTAATACGGTCTCCCTTGTTTTTATTTATTTCAATGATTACGTTCTTGCTTTTTTTGCGAGGTAGATCATAAGGATTGAGATATCTGCCGGTGATACCCCCGAAATGCGTGAGGCTTGTCCTAAAGATAGTGGGCGTATCTGTGAAAGTTTTTGGCGTGCCTCTCTTCTTAATTCTGTAATGTGTGAATAGTCCAGCCAATCCGGAATCTTGTGGTTTTCCATCTTTTTGAATTTCTCTATTTGGCTGTATTGGCGCTCTATATATCCCTTATATTTTATTTCAATCTCCACCTGTTCCTGCACATCTCCGGGCACGTTTTTTTCTGCAAGTTCGGAGTCTATTCCGAGAAGTTGATCAAACGTTTGTTCCGGGCGGCTGAGTATTTTTGCTAACGCGTCTTGCCCCGCCGTTTTATAATTCAGGTATGCAAGGGTTTCTGCAATGAGGCGTTCTTTTTCCTGTAATGTACTCCATTGCTGATCTGAAATGAGTCCGTATTTGTGCCCATATTTCATCAGTCGTCTGTCTGCGTTGTCCTGACGCAAAAGCAGGCGGTATTCCGCGCGGGAAGTAAACAGCCGGTATGGCTCCTCGGTGCCTTTTGTAACAAGATCGTCAATGAGTACTCCGATATATGCTTCTGAACGGTCAAGAATAAACGGCTCCTTTTCATGTATTTTCAGGGCGGCATTAATCCCGGCCATTATTCCCTGCGCAGCAGCTTCTTCGTAACCGGATGTGCCGTTGATTTGTCCGGCAAGATAAAGATTCTCTACCGCTTTTGTTTCCAGAGATAGTTTCAACTGTGTAGGCGGCACGAAATCATATTCTATCGCATAGCCATATCGAACTATTTCCGCCGCTTCCAGCCCTTCAATGGAATGGACTATTCTTTCCTGCACGTCATGAGGCATACTTGTGGAAATGCCGTTACAGTATATTTCCAGTGTATCGAGTCCCTCCGGTTCCAGAAATATCTGATGCTGCAGTTTGTCTGGAAAACGCACGATTTTATCCTCCAGCGACGGGCAATACCTTGGGCCGGTCGTACTAATTTGACCGGTATAAAGCGGGGCGCGATTAAGATTGGACATGACAATTTCATGTGTGGTCTGGTTTGTGTAGGTTATGTAACAGGGTACTTGTGCACCGGATAATGTTTTTGTTTATGCAAGGGTTTCTGCAATGAGGCGTTCTTTTTCCTGTAATGTACTCCATTGCTGATCTGAAATGAGTCCGTATTTGTGCCCGTATTTCATCAGTCGTCTGTCTGCGTTGTCCTGACGCAAAAGCAGGCGGTATTCCGCGCGGGAAGTAAACAGACGGTATGGTTCCTCGGTGCCTTTTGTAACAAGATCGTCAATGAGTACTCCGATATATGCTTCCGAACGGTCAAGAATAAACGGCTCCTTTCCCTGTATTTTCAGGGCGGCATTAATCCCGGCCATTATTCCCTGTGCAGCAGCTTCTTCGTAACCGGAAGTGCCGTTGATTTGTCCGGCAAGATAAAGGTTCTCCACCGCCTTTGTTTCCAGGGATACTTTTAGTTGCGTAGGCGGCACGAAATCATATTCTATCGCATAGCCATATCGAACGATTTCCGCCGCTTCCAGCCCTTCAATGGAATGGACTATTCTTTCCTGCACGTCATGAGGCATACTTGTGGAAATGCCGTTACAGTATATTTCCAGTGTATCGAGTCCCTCCGGTTCCAGAAATATCTGATGCTGCAGTTTGTCTGGAAAACGCACGATTTTATCCTCCAGCGAGGGGCAATACCTTGGGCCGGTCGTACTAATTTGACCGGTATAAAGCGGGGCGCGATTAAGATTGGACATGACAATTTCATGTGTGGTCTGGTTTGTGTAGGTTATGTAACAGGGTACTTGTGCACCGGATAATGTTTTTGTTGAAAATGAAAATGGCCGCGGATTTTCGTCGCCATGTTGTGGTTTAAGGTTTTTGTAGTTTATAGTGCGGCTGTTAAGACGGGGAGAAGTACCGGTTTTAAGTCTTTGTACTTCAAGCCCAAGGTCACGAAGGGACCCGGATAATCTTTCGGAAGAGAGTTCTCCGATCCTGCCGCCGCTCGTTATGTAGTTTCCGATGTGGATTACGCCTTTTAGAAATGTGCCCGTGGTAAGGATCACCGCCTTTGATTTGTATTGTAAACCACTCTGGCCGACAACGCCGGCGGCCTTATTGTCAACGACAATAAGGCCGTCTGCAATTTCCTGTTTCATAAAAAGATTATCCTGGTGCTCCAATCTTTTTTTCATGGTTATCTGATAGGCTTTTTTATCGGCCTGGGCGCGTGGTGAATGTACTGCGGGGCCTTTTTTTGTGTTGAGCATGCGAAACTGAATACCCGTTGCATCAATCACCTGCGCCATTTCTCCGCCCAATGCGTCGATTTCTCTCACGAGCTGCCCCTTGGCAATACCCCCGATTGCAGGATTGCAGGACATTTGTGCGACTGTATCGAGGTTTATTGAGAGAAGGGCGGTATTCAGTCCCATGCGCGCCGAGGCTAAAGCGGCTTCGCATCCGGCATGTCCCGCGCCAACAACAATAACATCAAACTCCGTATGCATATGTTATTTCGCGCGTTCTACAAAGCGTGTTTCCCGAATAACGGTAACAATAACCTCTCCCGGATATTCTAATTGTTTTTCTATTTCGTTTGCAATGTCGTAACACATCTTTGCCGCGGCCTTGTCGTTTACTTTATCCGGACAAACCATTATGCGGACTTCTCTTCCCGCCTGAATGGCATAAGCGCTTTCTACGCCGTTGAAAGAGGTTGCAATTCCCTCAAGTTTTTCAAGGCGCTTGATATATTTTTCCAACGTTTCTCTTCTTGCGCCGGGCCTTCCTGCAGAAATCGCATCTGCTGCGCTTACCAAAACAGTGTAAACAGATTCAACAGGCCTTTCCTCGTGATGTCCGCCAATTGCGTTAATCACTTCATTTCTTTCATCGTAACGCTTTGCAAGATCAGCGCCTACGAGAGCATGTGTCCCTTCGGATTCAGACCCGGTTGCCTTTCCAATATCGTGCAAAAGTCCACATCTTTTCGCAAGGGCAACATCTAGTTTCAATTCTCCAGCAAGGATGCCCATGAGATTCGCAACCTCTATTGAGTGTTTTAGTTGATTTTGCCCGTAACTGGTTCTGTATTTCAGCCTTCCGACAAGTCTTATTAATTCCGGATGGATGTGGTGTACACCAAGGTCGAAGCATGTTTGTTTTCCTGTTTCCATGATGACTTGTTCTATTTCCTTTTCCGTTTCTTTTACGATTTCTTCAATGTGGGCGGGGTGGATTCTTCCATCAACGATCAATTTTTCCATAGATTGCCGGGCAATTTCCCTGCGTACACAATCAAAACCGGAGAGGACAATTACTCCGGGAGTATCATCTACTATAACGTCGATACCAGTTGCTTTTTCGAAGGCGCGGATGTTTCTGCCTTCTCTTCCGATAATACGTCCCTTCATTTCGTTGTTGGGCAGTTCAATTGAGCTGACAATATTTTCTGCGGTATGAGAAGAGGCGCACCGTTGAATTGATGTGGTAATTAATGATAATGCCGTTTGTTCAGCATTTTCCTTTGCCTCTTCTATCTTTTTCGAGATTAATTCGGCGCATTTGATATCAAGTTCTCTTTCCAGCCTGGTCAGCAATAGTTTTTCTGCTTCATCCCTTGACATATTGGAAATTTTAAGGAGCGTGTTATTCTCTTCTTCTATGATTTTTTCCAGTTCTACGTTCTTTTCATCAACTTTTTTTTCTTTAATACCCAAATTAGTGGATAGTGTATCAAGGTGTTTTTCCTTTTTTGTTAATAACTCGACTTTTCGTTCAAGGTTGTCTTCTCTTTTGCTTAACCTTCTTTCCTGTTGTCTCAGCTCGATTTTTGTTTCTTGCATCTCTTTTTCTATTGCTTCTTTGCGTTGAAACAATTCGGCTTTTGCCGAGAGTTCGGCTTCTTTTTTTATTTTTTCAGCCTCTCTCTTCGAATCTTCAATAAGTTGCTGTACCTTCTTTTCCTTTGCAGCCTGTTTTTTTCTAATTACTGCAATGCAGATAAAATAGCCTATGGCAATACAAACAGGAAAAAGGAGATAACAAGGAAACTGATAGATTTGCATTATATTTTTATGAGCAGATATATCGCGCCCATCCTCCGGGGAAAAAATGAAAACGTAATAGTGGTCGTACCAAACTATGGGAAAAACTACTTCTGAAGGTCGAAAAGCCTTTGCCGGAGAACGGCAAGACCTAAGGATATGCTACCGGGACCTAATGAGGAATGAAAAAGCGGGATACTATGTAATGTTATGTGCTATATTTTGATAAAATAATGCAACAGTGACAAACATATGAGAAAATACTTACCAAGATGCATTTCCGGCAAATTAACGTGAGGGATTAATTTTACCAGATTTTGTTATCTGTATATTTTTTCTTTTGGATCCATAAATATCATATTGGATGCTGACCGTTTTGTTAACAATAACATTAGAGAAATCCCAGTCAAAAATCGGATTAAACTTTCAGATTAATGAGAAAGTCGCTTTTCATATCCCCTGATTCCAACAATAATACATTGTATGACAAATAAAAATAACCCTTAGTGATGAAGCCTTTCAATCGTTCAACTATTTTTAAATAAGAAATAATAATGAAAATGCTACTAACTGGAAATGGATATTCTTTTGAGAAAAATTATAAAATTCCTTACGAAAATATAATTATAAGGGCAAGGTGTAACTCAATTTTGCATATTTCGCATCATTCATTAATAGTCCAAACTGCAATAATAATTTATCTTTTTTGCCAAGTCAAGCTAATTATATATCTAATATTAAAAGGTTTAAGTGTTGTTGGGAAGGTTGTTAAAGATAATATTTTCGTGATTTTCAGATGCGGTCTTTGGCGCTTGACAAGCTTTTCGCTGTTCAGTATAATCGCCTTCCTTTTAGGGAATAAACTGATTTTTAAAAGCTTTTTTTGTCTCACGATTTTTAGGAGAATAACTATGAAAGTTGATGTGGAATTGCCGGAAATAGAGGGTAATGGGGATGAGGCAACAGTTTCTTTTTGGTATGTGGATGAAGATGAGGCGGTTGAAGAAGGTGAAGATCTTGTTGAAATGATTACGGATAAGACGACCTTCAACATAAATGCACCAATTACCGGAAGGTTAGTTGAAATTCATGTACAAGAAGGTGATGTGGTAAAAGTAGGTGATATCTTAGCAACACTTGAGACGGAAGAGGAGGAGGATGACGAAGACGAAGAGGCGGACGAGGATGAAGACGAAGAAGAATAGGTGCGGCGGTAAATGGACAATGGATAATTTTCAATTTCTTTGCCTTCATTTAAGGGTTTTATGTCTTTTGCGAAAATAATTGGCCAGGAGCAGGTTTTATCTTTATTTAAAAATGCCCTTAAAAATGAACGTTTAGCGCATGCTTACATCTTTGCCGGGCAGGAAGGGATTGGCAAAATGTCGTTTGCAAGGGAGTTGGCAAAGAAGATATTTTGCCAATCGGGCAAAATCGACGGCGCGTGTGACAATTGCAATATATGTAAAAGGATTGATGCCGATAATTTTACGGATATCTTTTTTCTGTTACCAGAGAAAAACCATCGTGTAATTAAATTAGAACAATTAAAATATCTACAGGAAATTCTTTTTGTAAAACCTTTAGAATCAAAGCACAAAATTGTCATTGTCGAAGATGCGGACAAGATGAATGAGGAAGCCTCTAACTGCTTGCTGAAAACATTAGAAGAACCGCCATTATATGCCATTATATTATTAATAGTAACTTCTTTGGAATCTGTCAGCGAAACGATAAAGTCAAGATGCCAGGTAGTGAGGTTCTCTCCGCTATCACTAAAAGCAATGGAGAATATACTCACTGACCGGTTCCAATTAGATAAACAACTGGCCGGACAACTTGCTTTAATCTCCGGTGGCAGCCTTAAAAGAGCTGCAATGTTTATGGAGGCAAACGCTTTGGAGAAGAAACATTGGCTTGCAGAAAAACTTTTTGAAGTAAGTTTGAAGGATAATCTGACCTTTTCCAAAGAGCTATTAAATGAATGGAATATACAGGACATGGAAGTGTTGGAGGAAAAAAGATCGCATGTAAAAGAACTCTTTTTGCTGTTTTTGATGTATTACCGGGACATACTTATTTGTAAAGCAGGCGGGGAGCATTTTCTTCTCTATTACGATGACTGGAAGGATGCCTTGATAGCGAAAAGTAAATCTCTGTCAGAAAAGACCCTGTTTAAGATTTTAGAGAGAATAAAAACTTCTTTAAAGTATCTCGACTATAATGCCAATATCAATTTATTGATTGAGAATATGATTACCGAGATACTTTACCTTCAATCTGACCCTAAGGCCTGGTTTGCGCAATAATTACGTTGCTGATAACAAGTTAGCTCACGGGAAAAGAATAATTACGCACCCCATTATCCACCCTGCCGATGTTATGCGACAACATACAGACAAGTCTTTTCAGAAGGGAAATAAGCGAACATTCCTTTCTTAAACAAAATGCAAAACGTTGGTACTCATTCACAATTACTGAACCGGGACAACATGGGATTGAGGTGAAAAGTGGTTAGCCTTCAAGAGATTATTCAACTAGCTCAAAACATCCGCCTGGACAATCAGCCGGGAGACTGGAAGACGGTCAGCAAAAAACATTTGATCAACATTTTGAACTATATTCACTTCCAGTCCGGCACCATCCTTATAAATTTCAAGCATTTGAAATACAACAATATCATATCCCTTCAAGCCAGGCCGAAACCATGCCTTGACGATAGTTTCGACTGCATTTGGCTTCGACCAAAAGGACTGAAGCTAAATGCCTATGAATTCCTCGATATTTTTCTTACTGAGGGAGAAAAACTTATTCGTATTAAAACTGATGTGATGGCTATACGCGAGGAAGGAATACGTTTCTCTCTCCCTGATACCTGCTATGAACTCGGACATCAGCGGGTAAAAAGGTATTCATGTGAAGGCGTTCAGGTTGATTTCATTCAAAACGGTACAGTTTTTTCCGGACGTCTTTTGGATTTTGGCGCTGTTTCATTCTGCGTAGAAGTATCAACAGTACCGCCTCAATCCTTCTATTGGGTAAATCCTGAATGCCCCGTCTATATAGTTTTTAAAGACGAACAGGATACTTTTTATTCAGGGTCATGCAGAATCACCAGACAAACCGATGGTCAGAAAACGAGGTCATTCATACTAGAATCCATTGACAAACAGATGCGCAGGTTTAAACCTAAAAAATACCGTAGTTCAAGGCACAAACTGATACCTTCACCCAATATCATTTTCCTGCATCCCTTAACCAGTAAGATGATCAATCTGGAGGTTGAAGACCTGGCAGGTTCGGGTTTATCTGTGAAGGAGTATTACTACAATTCCATACTTCTGCCGGGTATAATCGTGCCTGAACTTTTTATAGAATTTGCAGATGGTTTTAAGCTCAAGTGCAAGGCACAGGTTGTTTACAGGAATACAGCCAGAACCAAAGACAGCACAATGTTTGTAAGGTGTGGTATTGCTTTTCTGGATATGGATATTCATGACCAGGGAAGGCTTTCAGGCATTCTGCATCATGTAGCGAACAAAAAAACCTACGCCTGCAACTGGGTGGACCTGGATGCCCTGTGGAAGTTCTTTTTTGAGACGGGTTTTGTATATCCAGGGAAATATGCCCTTATGCATAACAATAAGGAACGGTTTAAAGAGACGTATGAGAAGCTGTACATAAAAAATCCCGGTATAGCAAGGCATTTCATTTATCAGAGTAATGGGATAATTCATGGACATATATCTATACTCCGTTTTTATGAGAATACGTGGTTGCTTCACCACCATGCCGCGAGCAGGTCAAGTGACAGCATGGCGGGTCTTGTTGTGTTGAGCCAGGTTGAGCGGTATATAAACGATTTCCACCGCCTCTATTCAACACACATGAACTATGTTATTTGCTACTTCAGGCCAGACAACCGTTTTCCTCATAGGGTATTTGGTGGAGTTACGGAATCGATACATGACCCTAAAGGGTCTTCCATCGATCCTTTTGCCTATTTTCATCATCATAAAAATGCAAATCAAGTAGAAATGTCAGCTTTGTGGTCGCTTACGAAAGTGCAACCGGAAGACCTTACGGAGCTTGAAAGCTTTTATGAATATACGTCCGGAGGTCTTATGATACACGCCCTGGATTTGGAGCAAAGTATGCTTGATAGTGACGAACTCAGCAGAGAATATCAACGGCTTGGTTTTAAGAGGGAACGGAGACTCTTCTCTCTGAAGAAAGAGGGTATCCTTAAGGCTTTTATCATGTTAAACATCTCTGACACAGGGCTGAACATGTCAGACCTGACCAATTGCATTCATATTATAGTGCTGGAGTCTGAAGATGTTCCCCGCGATGCCCTTTATTCCTGCCTGTATAAGCTATCAAACTACTATGAGCAGGAAAAAATCCCGATACTCCTTTACCCTGTCAGCTATGCTGAAGAGCAGTCAATACCTTATGATAAGGTGTATAATTTGTGGATACTGAATATGCAGTATACGGATCAGTACTTTGAGTTCATGGAGGGTTTATTTAGTCGTGTTCAAAAGGATAGATTTAAGAATAGCGCAAATTTTGGGTAAATCCCTTTTTTGATAATTTATTTAAAAACTTTGATTATAACTCGGGATGAATGCAAATCGCTTCATTAAACAAGGTTGTAGGTAGCGCACATTTTTTCTTTTGATATTCCTGATAAACGTAAAAACGCAATTTTCACTCCACTTCTATTTACGCAAAGCATACTGTCTGCAATCTAAATATCTATGAAAACGCCAAAGATAGACAATAGGCCTTTATATAACAGCCGTATAATAGATACTTATATTAAGCTTATTAAAAGAAACTATAGTTATATAAATGTAGGTGAACTTTTAAACTATGCCGGAATGGAATCTTACCAGGTTACTGACGAAGGTCACTGGTTTACCCAGGAGCAGGTAGACCTCTTTTACGAAAGGCTGGTAAAACTAACGGGAAATAAAAATATTGCCCGTGAAGCAGGCAGGTATGCGGCATCACCGGAAGCTATAGGAATAATGAGACAGTATGTCCTTGGCCTTGTTGGTCCGGCAAAAGCCTATGAGATAGCAGGGAAGTACGCTCATAATTTCACTAAATCGGCAATCTATAAATCAACAAAAAGAGGAACCAATAAAGTAGAAATTACGGTTGTTCCGAATGAGGGTGTCAGCGAAAAACCATTCCAATGTGAAAACAGAATTGGTTTTTTTGAGGCTATTGCCATGGTATTTAATTATAGATTGCCAGGGGTAGAACATCCAGAATGCCTTTTTAAAGGGGGAAGGGTTTGCCGTTATATAGTTTCATGGAAAGAATCACCATCATCTTTTTGGAAAAAAATAAGAAATTACGCAATCATATTTTTTGCAGCAGCGTGCCTTAGTTCTTATTTCATGCATCCATGGATAACGCCGATAACGGTTTTTCCAATTTCCGTTTTTGCTGTTTTGTTATTAACCCTCTATGCTGGAATCATCGAAAAAAGGGAATTAAATGCAGCTATAAACAGCCTGAGAGATTCGTCCGATAAGCTTTTGGAACAGGTTGATGTGAATTATAACAACGCCCTTATGATAAACGAAATGGGCATGGCCGTTAGCAAGCAGATGGAGATTGATGGTATTCTGTCAAACGTCATACAAGTTTTTGAGAAAAGACTTGATTATGATCGTGGTTTGATTCTTTTGGCAAATCAGGATAAAACGAGACTGGTCTTTCGCACAGGTTTCGGATATACAGATGAATTGTTAAGCGTGCTGAAGAATACCTGTTTCCGTTTAAACAGACCCCCATCAAAAGGGGTGTTTGTCGTTTCCTTTCGTGAACAAAAACCCTTTTTGATAAATGATATTACTGAAATAGAGACTACCCTTTCCCCGCACAGTTTGGATTTGGCTAAAAAAATGGGGACCAAGTCCTTTATCTGTTGCCCCATAGTTTACGAGAAAAATTCGTTAGGGGTCCTCGTTGTAGATAATATAAAGACAAAAAAACCATTCCGCCAGAGTGATATAAGTTTGTTAATGGGTATTGCTTCAGAAATCGGGATAAGCATTCATAATGCCACTCTTATCGAGGCGAAGGAACGACAATTCAAGTCCATACTCCTGGTTCTGGCCGCCAGTATCGATGCCCGCGATTCCCTGACGGCCGGACATTCTGAAAAGGTTACAGAATATGCCCTGGGCATCTGCAATGAATTAAATATGCCAAAGGATTATTGCGAAATGATCAGAGTGGCCGCGCTACTGCATGATTATGGCAAGATAGGCATCAAAGACTCTGTCTTAAAGAAAGAGGGGAAACTGGACATCGAAGAGCGTAATGAGATAGAAACGCATACGACAAAAACCAGGAAAATATTAGAACAGATAAACTTTGAGGGCATTTATACGGAGGTTCCCTACATTGCAGAGTGCCATCATGAAAAGATCGATGGAAGCGGCTATCCAAAAGGTATTAAGGGAGAAGATATTCCCCTGGGAGCCAAAATAATCGCGGTGGCTGACTTTTTTGAAGCTATCACATCAAAACGTCATTACCGGGACCCGATGCCCATTGATATAGCGTTTCAGCTTTTAAAAGAGGAAGGTAAAATACATTTTGACAAAAATGTTATAGAGGCATTTATTAGTTATTATAACAGGGGAAATAACGACTAAAGTGAGGTGGCCGTACAGGCGTAGAAAACTATGAAAAAAAATAACACAAACAAAGAATCCAGAAACTCAGAAACCGTGCGTGATAAAGGCGTCACCTCGACTGATTTGTTATGTGTTGAGTTTCTACTTTAATACTTTTTTCATACAATACTTCTGGATCAATATCCAAATGATTTGCCCATTCTATCGTATCAAACTTGACAGTTACAGTGTTAAACATGGAAATATCTTTTAATTCTGCAAATTTACCTATGTTAAAATACGGTGAGACGTCAAAAATTCTTTCTTCCTCATTTTCAAATTTAATCAAAAGCTTACACCCATCTAATGGCTTTACGCTTATTACCGACAAATACATAGATTTCCTCCTTATTTTAAAGGTTCGATTGGGAAAGGAAGTTCGCCTTTTGATGCTAATTCCCAATCAGCTAAAAGTTCTTCCTTATGAATTTCAGCCCATGCCAAAACAAGTTTCGTTTGTTTTGGTGGCAACTTACCTTCTGATACCTCACATGCACAAATATCAATAATGGCCTTGTAGTCTTGATAATATGCGTGGACGTGCGGAGGGTTATGTTCTCTCGGAGAACAATACATCCTGATAATGATTCCGTAAAACATAGAGATAGTTGGCATCACGTCTCCATTAGTTTAGTTGTACCTACAAATTATTAATGATCTTGTTTGATTTTCCGCTATTACAGTCTGAACAAGCAGTAACTAAATTTCCAAATTTCCAAAAAACGCAGATTAACAATTCGTGTGCAATTGCATTGTTAGCTGACTTTTGGGTGCAGAATTAGACCCTTTGCTCCATTGATTACTTTGGCGATGAACCTCGTCGCACTACAAAGACAATTTCCAGTTGTCATTAGAATTTGTTTCGTATTCCGTGCTTGTTTGGTTCTGGCTATGCCATCTTAGGTTTTAAAAGAGAAACGCCCAAAGACTCTCCTCCCTTAATCCACTCCCAAGGTGGCTCTTCTCAAATTCCCCTGCTGGGAAGGCCAGGGGTAGGTTAACGGCATAATGAAAAACCTTGTAACACTTTAGTCTTTCAAAAAACATGATTGGCTATTTAACTAAGCCATAGGTTTACGTCCACGGCAACAAATTACCGGCGTGTAGGTAAATCTTCTGGGATTAGTAAAAAATTCATTAAATTCATCCAAAAACTCTCTATATCCCCCCTCATATTCTTTAAAATGGAAATTTATCTTTCCTGAGACAACTTCAAATTTTTTCATCCAGTTGAAGGCATCGGCATCCTTTAATTCCCCAAATATCAGGTGATGTGAGGCAACATCTATGTTTATATCCTGATAACCAAGATCATACAGGAAAGAATAAAGCTTTCTCCCCATGTAAGGGTCAAAATCTGCTTTTTCTTCTAAATATTTCATTATAGCGAAGAGGGTCGTTTCCAGCCTTGGAGAAAGACCAAAATGGTTTAAGCAATTATGGTCAAGATCAATCAGACATAAAATACCCCCGGGTTTTACAATTTCGGATATATTCTTAACGATATTGAAACTATTCAAACGATAGTATTCCAGAAGAAAGCGGACCCATACAAAGTCAAACACCCCCAGGTCGTTGAGGGGTTCCGGTATATCTTTACATATAAATTCTATTCTTTTGACACCGTAACGTTCTTTAGCAAATTCAATTCTTTTTTCCGCGCCATCCACACCTATTGCCACACCATCAGGTTGAACCAATTTATGAAGTATAGAGGTTGTTTTTCCTGAACCACAGCCAATATCAGCTACACGCATTCCTGTCTCTATACCTGCCCAGAGGGCCTGTTTCTCAACAACGCTTGTATCTGTTTTTATGTCCAAACGCAAAGCCTCTTCATCATTTTCCATTAAGTATTCTTTGCCCTGCATGTATTTAAACTCCTGTGTTATTAGAATTCAGAATCAGATTTAAAAACGGATGGATATTTTTGGTGATAGTGTGAATTTAGCCAGCTCTTTTTACCTGCCTTATTAGACTTGTAAATGGCGTAGAAATTTCTCATGCTCTTTAATTTAAGAAATGATTTCATAAGGCGAAACTGGAATGTAGGAAAAGAATATATTCGATTCTTGATATAATTGTTGCCTATATATACGGTATCTATCTCCACACCTTGTGGCGGATGTACCAGATAAGAGAAGCGGTATTTATCCCAATCTTGTGGGAAGTTTTGATAAAGTAATCTGCCCTCTCCTCGCAGTTGATCCATCAACTGGGTGCCGGGGAGGGGAGTAAGCAATGTGATCTGAACAATATCAATTCCCGATTGGACTAAAAAATCAGCTAATTTTTTATAATATAGAGAAGATTCATTATCATTGCCAATTATAAATGCCCCTAATACCCCTATTCCGTACTTGTGAAAACGATCAACTACTTTTTTATAATTTTCCACGCCAATCTTCAGATTAATCCCTTTTTTCATGTCCTTTAGCATTCCCTGGCTGATGGTCTCAAAACCGATAAACACATACAAGCATCCGGATTGGGCTGCCAGTTCAATTACTCTCTCATCATCTGCTGCATTAATAGAGGTCTGCATCCACCACCTCTTATGTAATTTCCGCTGGATCATGCCCTTAAACAATTCCATAGCCCGGGCTTTACTCTCCGTGGTATAACCAATCAGATTATCGTCCACAAAGGTTATATATTTTCCCTTTATCTCCTCAAGTTCATTCAGTATCTCCTGGGGCTTACGTTGGCGATATGCTTTACCAAGATGCTTAGATACCGAGCAGAAGTAACAATTAAACGGGCATCCGCGTGAAGTCTGCACAGAATGCCAGAAATAGTCAGGGTGCAGGAGATCATGACGGGGAGTGGTTTTAAACGTGGTTAAGTCCATTTGAACGCCTACATATTTTGAGGACAGACGATTATTTTCAAAATCGTTAATCACCCTTTCCCATATACCTTCCGCCTCACCAATTAATACCGCATCAGCATACTGTAGCGCCTCGTCCGGAAGCATCGAGACGTGTATTCCCCCCATAACCACCTTTGTTTTTCGTTCACGATACATACGTGCAATTTCGTAAGCACGGCTAATCGTAGTAGTAAAGGCAGTGATAGCCACCAGGTCCGCTTCTTCAAACACAAACTTATCAAAATTTTCATCTACAATTTTAACATTCCAATTTGAGGGAGTCACTGCGGCTACATAGGCCAGACCTAATGGAGGAAAGGTGGAAAATTTACTCAGGAGATAACCACTTCTGCGACCTACTGGATTTATTAATAAAAGTTTTTTCATGCGTTATTTGTACTCTAAATACCACTTAATTTGAATAATAATTTTATATAGACGCATTTAACAGGTTATTGCAGAGTATTAATACTCTGCAATAACCTTTAACAAAAGGGCAGTTTTCGTGTTAATTTTTTTTTGATTGATAATGATATTTAGATTTGATTATATAGGCACGTTATCACACTTGAACCTTTGCATTTCATTTCTTATCTCAAACAGGAGGATGTTTACTATGAGTCGAAAAGGATTATTGAAAGGAATAGCTGTTCCTCTCTGTGTATTGTTTGTCATTTGTATCATTCCAAACGCGTATGGTTCCGGCTTCGCGATCTTTACCCAAGGGGCTACCGCACTCGGACAGGCAAATGCCGTAATTGCCAACTCTGATAGCCCGTCGGCTATCTTTTTTAATCCTGCATTGATTAATAAACTCGACGGGACACAGATAGAAGCTGGGACGACCGTGCTTTTGCCTTCTAATGAATTTAGAAGTGATTTATCCGGAAAGACTTTTAAAACAGAAGAAGACGTGTTTTTCCCCTCCACGGTTTTTATCACCCATAAGTTCAATGATAAGGTTAGTGCCGGACTGGGCGTCTTTAACTCTTTTGGATTGGGAATTGACTGGGGTGATGATTGGGAAGGAAGGTATATAGCTACCAATTCAGAATTACAAACCTTTAATATAAACCCCGTGGTTTCATATCAGATAATGCCAAATATCGCATTCGCGGCAGGAGTTAACTACGTTCTGCTCGATACTACTTTAGAGAAACAGATAAATCTGTCTCCCTACGGGCTATCCGACGCCGGACAACAATTTGACGGAGATGGTGATGGCATTGGATATAATCTTGGCTTTATCTACGACATTAACGAAGATATTTCCATCGGTACATCGTACCGCAGCAAAATCGAGGTTGATATTGATGGCGACGCCGATTTTGACCTTCCCAACGGTACCCCTTCACTAATCAGCACACTATTTCAAAATACCGGAGGCAATGCAGACCTGACACTTCCGCAACAGGCTCATGTGGGAATTACCTATAGAGGCATAGACTGTCTTACGCTGGAAACTGGTTTGAGATGGGAAGGTTGGTCTTCCTTTGACGAATTAAAGATAAATCTTGATCAGCCGGTTGCCGGCAGTAAAACATCCGTTACCGAAAAAGATTGGAAAGATACCTATTCAGTAAATCTTGGCGCCAAATATCAGATAAATAAAACATTTGCATTGCTTGCAGGTTACCTGTACAGCGGAAACCCTGTACCCGACAAAACTTTTGACCCCATTGTCCCCGATGCCAATACACATCTTATTACCCTCGGAACCAATATTAAATTCAAACAATTCAGAATCGACATAGCATATGGTTATCAGCGGCTCGAAGGCAGGAGTAAAAACAATTCCATTGATGACAATCCCTCTGACTCCCTGGTAAATAGTGCCACCAGCGCGAGTGGAAAGTATGATAGTGATCTCCACTTGATTGGTATCAGCCTGGTGTATAATTTTTGATTGTAGATTATGGAAGGCATTTATTTATATAGCACCCACATTCCTAATCCGGCATAGCCAGAAACTAAACAAACACGAAAACAATCTGCAGTCCTCAATTCTCAATCTGCAATTTGACGACGACAGATTGCTGACTACAGAAGGGACAATTAAACATTTTGCCAAAAAGCACGCACTGACGAATGGAAGTGTGCAAAGAAATTACCAATAAGGTACTAATGCCATGCCCGGCAGAACCAGAAGATCAGAAGAATGCAGAGAACACTACCAACTACCCCAAAAACGAAAAATCCCCCGTTGTTGTCCTATTGCCGGAGAGAAAATGGGATACCCCCTGCCTGCAAATGCAAGAACCTCAAAACCATTCCAAAACAAAGAAGTACCGGAAAGAGTCGAAATGAAATGAAATCGTTTCACTATTTAAGCTGGTTTTTTATAATTTGTTGCAAAAAGACAAAAAATTAGTAGTATTTTGTAAGCTTCGTATTTAATCTTTTGAAAGAAACATAGTAAAATGATTACTATACCCAAATCCATATCAAACTACTGCGAGAAAGCAATAATAGGTCTATTGCTTGCTGCAGTTGTCATTATTCCCCTGTTTTTTGATATACGCCTCTACAGCGTTTTTGACCTTAGCAAGGTCGCGGTTTTATATTTTTTTTCAATAGCTACGCTCGTAATCTGGACAATCTTACTAACGGTCAAACATGATTTTTCATTTTCGCATGTCTCGATAAACACGCCTATTCTTGCCTATATAGCAATCTTTATCATTGCAACAACGGTATCGATAAATCCGGTTATGAGCCTTTTCGGTACCTACAAGCGTTTTGAAGGGCTGGCGGCCACACTCTGCTATATATTTCTTTTTTACGTCACAATACATTTCATCACTACGCGTACAAGGCTTTATATGCTTTTGATATCTATGGCCGTTTGCGCGTTAATTTCTTCAATTTATGGGATTTTTCAGCGATGCGGTGTGGATTATTTTACATGGAGCAGCAGTGGCCCCCGGGTATTTTCAACATTTGGAAATCCTGTATTCTTTGCAGCGCAGCTTGTTATGGTACTGCCCGTGGTCGTTTCTTTATTTTTCATAGGCTTTAAAGAGAAAGAGGGCAAAGATGGTATTTTCATTAACAATCGATATGCCATCTGGAGTTTTTATGTAGTATCGGTGATCATATACATCGCCTTTTGGCTTACCAATACCAGGGCATGTTTTGTAGCGCTTCTTGGCGGGATCGTACCGTTTCTCTTTTTCATTTTTATAAAACGATCTACCGAAAGGTATCCATTCTTAATACTTGTTGTTTCATTCTTTATTATAGGGATATTCTTTAATGTGAAGCCTGAAACGTCATTTATTAAACATTTTGCTGCTGATGTGCAAAATGAAAAGGATTCGTCAGATTTTTTTATTGATAAAGAGGCGGAAGAAAAAAGTATATCCCGGAAGCCAAGGCCATGGATTGCCGGAAAATTTTCTGTTACAGGATCCTCCTTTTCCAGGATTTTTCAATATCTGGCGGCTGTTGAAATCATAAAGGACTATCCGGCCCTTGGCATTGGTCCAGATACCATAGGGATTGTTTTTCAAAAAAATCTGGCAAAGGTATTTTCTGTTTTAGAAGAGGATAATGGATTTCAGTTTCCCCGTCAGGATAGAATCCATAATGATATCCTTGATACTGCCGTCACCCGGGGCATCCTGGGTTTGGGAACGTATGTGTGGCTGTTGACTGCCTTTGGGGTATATGTTGGCAGGAATTACAGGAGATTAAACAATCGGGATAAGATCCTTATATTAGGGCTTTCATCCGGAATAGTTTGCTATCTCATTCAGAATCAATTTAGCTTTGGAAACACCCCCATTGTGACGCTTTTCTGGGTGATGATGGGGCTTTGTATTTCGATAATAAAAATAAATACCGCCGAAGGAAATGGCGCGGGCGAAGAAGCGCAGTTAAAGCAAAAAAAAATCCTTCAAAAGAAAGAGAATGTCCCTTCCCCTGGCAAAATCTGTTTTAAGTGGATTTGTTGTGTATCGATACTTGCCATGTTGGGTTTTATCACCTTATTTGTTTTGCGTATATACAAGGCGGATATGAATTTTGAATATGGCAGAAGGATATTGAATTATTCTGAGAGAGAAAATTCAGCACTGATGGTTGATAAAGGACTGTTCTTTATCAACAGGGCAGTCCTTCTCAACCCTTATGAAACCACGTATCGTGACGAATTATGCAAAGTATATTTACAAAAAGCATCAAATACAAATGATGAGAAATGGATACAAAAGGCATTTGTCCATGCGGGTAATTCTTTAAAGGTTATTCCGGAACATTTTGTAGGTTTTTTTCATTTTGGCATGATTTATCAGATGTTAGCGGAAAAATTTAATCGGCCTACGATTGATCAGGCGATTGATTTTTATAGCAAAGCGATAGAAATGGACCCGTTTCAGGCGCAATTTCACGGCAATCTTGGGTTTTTATATCTCAATAAGGGGAATACGGATCGCGCACTGGAGGAATTCTATCAGGCGTATTTGATTCGGCCAGCAACCGTCACCTATTTAGAGCGATTGACCAATATTTATTTACAAAAAGGGGAGATGGAGAAGGCACTCTATTTTGCGGAAAAGGCGGTTGAAATAAATCCTGCAGAACCTGTGTATTATAATAACTTAGGTGCGATTTTTCTTAAAAAAGGCATGCCGGATAAAGCGATTGAAAGTTTCAAAAAGGCGCTGGAACTTAGTCAGAACGGACAAGTTTACCTGGAGAATTTAACAAATGCCTGTTTGTCTGCGGGAAAATATGAAGAACTTTTGGATTGTTACAAAAAACTCATTGAACGGAATCCTTCCGTTGCAGACTACTATAATAATGTTGGCGTTATTTATAAAAAAAAACAACAATATGATGAGGCCGTCCGATATTCTCAGAAGGCCGTGTCATTGGCGCCTGAGAATCCCATTTATACACACAATTTAGCGGGGGAATATGTTGATTTACAGCAGCATGACCGGGCAGAAACCCTTTTACGCGAGTTTAATATGGCCTACCCGGAGCATGGTTATGTAAATATTTATTTGCTACTTGCAGATATTTACCTGAAAAATTTCGACTGGGAAAATGCAGTGCACGAGTGCCAGAGAGTAATACAAATAGATAAAAAATCAATCGATGCACACAGGATACTTGGCGTTGTTTATTATAATAGGGAACAATATGATCTGGCGAAGGAGGCATTGGAAAACACGCTAACGCTTGCACCTGATGATAAGGTCGCCAGGGAATTACTCGAAAAGATTGAAGAAAAAACCAGGGAGTAAAAGATGTCGTTGGTGAGGTTTGTATGCGTTGTTATTTTTCTCGTGTAACTATTCAGCGTAATTTATTAAATTACCCGGAGATCAGAGCGCAACTCGTTCCCAAACCTTGTACTGAACATAGTGAAGTATCTGTTTGGGAACGAGCCGTGTATCGTTTTACGCTGAATAGTTGCTTTCTCGTTGCTTTTTTGTACTATTTTTGCTATCTATAAATCCATGTTTAAATCATATGACCTTATAAAAAAACTGGAACCAAAAATTGGCGAAGATGAAGCCCGGGATCTTATCGAGTTCATTGAGGCTTACAGGGGAGACGGTGCAACCAAAGCAGACATTGAGTTGCTAAAAATTGACGGTGAAAAAACGAGAAACGCGCTTGGTGTTAAAATTGATCGAACAAAAAGTGAACAAAAAAAAAAAAAACCCAAAAAAGGAAAAAAAAACACCCAAAAAAAGTGACTTGAAGGCAAAATCGATCGAACAAAAAGTGAACTTGAAGGCAAAATTGAAAATTCCAAGCTTGAACTATCAGGCAAAATCTATATTGCTAAAATCGACCTGCTTAAGTGGCTTTTTGGTTTCTGGATTACGCTCTTAGGCACAATTGTCTTCCTGTGGTTTTCTAAATAATCATCCCTAAACGGACATTTTAAAAACATATTCATTTCCCTACCTGCCAGTCATTATTTTTTTCAAAACGAATTTATTTAAAAGAATCCATATCCCATAGCCATACACGGGCATGGTGGAGAAAATGTGCATGGACGTTTTTTTTAATCCCTCATCGGTTGCCATTATCGGTGCTACGGAAAAAACCGGCAGTGTGCCTGGAATTATACTGAAAAATCTTCTAGATATGGGTTTTGCCGGAAGAATTTATCCCGTAAACCCAAAATATAGGGAAGTTTTTGGCTTACAATGTTTTCCTGCACTGTCTGATATTTCTGAGGAAATTGCGCTTACCGTTATTGCAATACCGGCTTCGTTTGTATTGGAAATCGTGAAGCAGCAGGCGCAGAAGGGAGTCCATTATGCCGTAATAATCAGTGCGGGATTTCGCGAAATGGGCGCAGAGGGTATTCAAATGGAAGAGGATATCCGGAAAGTTGCGCTTGAAAATAATATTCGCATTATAGGCCCCAACTGCCTGGGGGTTTTAGATAATTATGCGAACTTTACCACATCTTTCTTGTCATGGGAAAGGATTACTAAACCAAAAAGAGGCGCCCTCTCAATTCTTTCGCAAAGCGGGGCATTTGCCATCACTGTATTGGATTTAGCGGCCCAGGAGGGAATAGGTATCGCTAAAATGGTGAATTACGGAAACCGGATGGATGTGGGAGAGTCCGATCTTTTGCCGTTTTTAAAGGAAGACCATCATACAAAAGTTGTAGCCATTTATATGGAATCGGTTGATCACGGAAGACGGTTTATTGAAGCCGCAAAAGCCTGTTCCAGGGAAAAACCTATTGTAGCGTTGAAAGTAGGAAAGGGCGCTGCAGGGGTAGCGGCTGCTAAATCGCATACCGGAGCAATTGCAGGAAACTATGAAATATATAAAGCGGCATTTCTGAAGGCAGGCATTATTGAGGCAAATGGCCTTGAAGAATTTATTGACGGGATAAAGGCCCTTTCCATGCAATCCCCTCCCATGGGTAACAAAATATTAATCGTAACAAATGGAGGGGGCTTTGGCGTTATTGTGGCGGATTATTGCGCCCAAAACGGTTTGGAAGTGACGCCTCCTTCGCCTGAATTAAAGGAGAAATTAAAGGAGAAATTCGCTAAGTTTTACGTTGTGAATAATCCGGTAGACTTAACGGGAAGCGCGTGCGATGATGATTATCGCGTTGTTTTGCAAACTTGTATGGTCGAAAGCGATGAATATGACGCGGTTATTATTATACCGCTTATGTCGCCGAAAGGGATGTCTGAGAAAATTGTATCCGTTATTGATGAGACAATGAAGGCATCGGGGAAACCCGCTGTTGTGTGTACCGTTGGCGGAGTTTTCGCCACGAAGATAAAACGGTTATTGGAAGAACGGCATTATCCCGTATACCCCTCTCCGGAAAGAAGCGCAAAGGCCATGGGCATGTTGTTGGAGAGAAAGATGTTGCAGGCGCATTAAAGGAAAGGCAGATAAATTAAAAATTTTCATTCACAATTAAACTGATTTTTGGTAAAAATAATAGGGCGTTGGTGCCGGGGAAAAGCCTTGGTAGTATATCGCTCAGTTTTGGGCTTATCTGAGCAGCTTCGACACCGACGCTCTTTTTTTTCTTTATACAAACTGTAAGGGCGAAGCATTTGCCATAAATTGTCATAAATGCGTTCGTACCTAAACTGGCAAATGCTTCGCCCCTACCCTGGTAGAATTGCTACCGTGTCTTAAGCCGATAAATAATAAACATATAGTTCTTGAACAGAGAACATGGCGGCCATTACCTTTATAGAAAATATCATTCTTTATGGCACCCCTTGAAATAGAAAAATCCGACCTCCAGTCAATTGAAAAGATAGTAAACGGCCGTACAAGGATTAAAAAGGAAATTGCAAAGGTCATTATCGGTCAGGAAGACGTTATTGACGAACTTCTCGTTGCCCTTTTTTGCAAAGGGCATTGTCTTTTTGTGGGAGTTCCAGGCCTTGCGAAGACATTACTGGTAAGTACGTTAGCAGATGTTTTGAATTTGAAGTTTAATCGTATACAGTTTACGCCAGACCTCATGCCTGCGGATATCACAGGCACAGATATTTTAGAGACGGATCACGATACGGGAAAAAGGTTTTTCAAATTTATTAAAGGCCCTATCTTCTCCAATATTTTGCTTGCGGACGAAATTAATCGCACACCTCCAAAGACGCAAGCTGCCCTCCTTCAGGCGATGCAGGAAAACAAAGTGACTGCAAGCGGCGCTACCTATAAACTTGATCCCCCTTTCATGGTATTTGCTACCCAGAATCCCATTGAACAGGAAGGCACCTATCCTCTGCCTGAAGCACAACTTGACCGGTTTATGTTTCAGATTAATGTAGAGTATCCTTCCAGGGAGGAGGAAATAGAAATTGTGAGAACCACCACATCTGCTTTTAAACCCTGTGTTTCTAAGGTATTCAGTCCCGAAGAAATAATACATCTTCAGGAATTGGTTACCAGGGTGCCCGTTGCTGATCATGTGCTTGACTATGCCGTAAGATTGGTTCGCGCTTCCAGGCCAAACGATTCGGAGGCGCCTGATTTTATTAAAAAATGGATTAGCTGGGGGGCAGGCCCCCGTGCGTCGCAATATCTTATCCTTGGCGGTAAGGCCAGGGCAATACTGGATGGCAGGTATGCAGCGACATGCAGCGACGTTCGCAAGCTTGCAAAGTCCATATTACAACACCGCATTATCACGAATTTTCATGCAGAAGCCGAAGGGAAAACAACCCTTCACATTATCGACCAGTTGGTTGACGCCATAAAAGAATGAATGAAACACGGCGCAATATAGCCTCAACCGCTCTACCAAAGTGAGGAATCTTAAGATTCCTCACATCGCGCAGTCCACAAACCACAGTCCTCAATCGGCAATTTGCCGGCTGAAGACTGTGGATTGCCGACTGCATACTATAGACTACTTCTAAAAAATGCCTGAAAATCCTTTCGATCCAATAACACTCTCAAAGATTGCGAATATGGAATTGCGCGCAAGGCTGGTAGCGGATGCGGTAATGTCCGGCATTCATAAAAGTCCTTACACCGGTTCCAGCATCGAATTCCTTGAGCATAAAGAGTATTCTCCCGGCAATGAGATAAAACATATTGACTGGAAGGTACAGGCAAAGACTGATAAATATTATGTAAAACAATTCGAGGAAGAAACAAATCTTAAAAGCTACCTCTTTGTCGATGCCAGCGGTTCTATGGGATATAAGTCAAAAGGGGTAAGCAAACTTGAGTATGCAATTACCCTTGCGGCCTCTCTCTCGTATCTGCTGCTAAGGCAGTCCGATCTTGTGGGATTGGTTTGTTTCCGCGAAGGCATGAAGCAGTATGTGCCTCCGCGGTCGAGACTTTCCCATTTTTATGCGATAATCAAAACACTTGAAGGATTAGAGGCTGGTGGTGCATCCAATATCGGCGCCGTTCTTAAAGAATTTGCTGAAAAGATCCGCCATCGTTCATTAATTATCATCATATCTGATTTTTTTGATAATAGGGAAGAAATTATACGGCAATTAAAATATTTCCATTTTAAAAAGAACGAAGTATTATTATTTCACATTCTGGACCCTTATGAACTCACTTTCCCGTTTGAAACGATTACTTATTTCGAATCGATGGAAGATGATAGAAAGATACTGGCAGACCCAAAGACGATAAAAGACCGGTATCTGGCAGAAATAAACCGCTTTATTGATCAATTCAAAAAAACATGCCTGGAAAATCAGATAGATTACTGGCTGATAGATTCTTCCACACCTCTTTCTTGACCAAACGTTAATTCAGTTTTTGGCGCGAAGGGAAAATGTCCTCCGTTCAATCATCAAGATATGACGCACCACGGTATCAGTAATTTCTTTGCATTATTTGGTAAAATATTTAATGGTGAAATCTGATAATTGTAAAATCTGAAACACGAAATGCGAAACAAATTCGAATAACAAAGCATAAAATTCAAAACAAATCCAAAACATCCCTGTCTGCGTGCGGTCACGCACAGGCAGGCAACAATATGAAGCATGAAATGTACGATACGAAAGGTGTACTTGTTTAGAATTTACATCATTTTGTCATTAGAATTTGTTTCGTATCTCGGACTTCGAATTTCGTATTTTTCATTTCATGTTTGTTTGGTTTCTGGCTATGCCAGCTTAGGTATCTGTTTATTATCACTTTTTTGGGGGATATAATGCATGGCACATCATTTTAAGAATGCGGAAGAATGTTGGAGGTCTATCCTGTCAGATGTAAAAGGAAATGCCAATTTACTGAGTGAAATCAAGAGGTTTGCGGAAGAAAACACCGCTCCGGCAAAGATCGTTTTTGGGACATCCGGCTGGAGAGGAGAAATGGGCACAGACTACACCTTTCATACGGTGCGCATAGTAACCACCGCAATAATTGAAATGTTTAAAAACGCAAGCGCTGAATTACTGAGCGCTTTAGGGGCGGAGAATTTCGGGGATATAAAAAAACGCGGCATAATTGTGGGACACGATAACAGGTTCCTTGGGCCTGAATTTGCAAATGCTGTTATGGGTTTATTGTCTAAGGAAGGCATCAAGGTGTATTACACAGGTGAAGCGACCACACCTGAATTATCAGCCTCTATTGAAATGGTAAATGCCGCCGGCTCGATAAATTTAACCCCTTCGCACAACCCTTCCAATTATGCCGGATTTAAGTTTAATCCGGCCGATGGCGGCCCTGCCGGCACTGAGATCACAAGTGTCATTGAAAGGAATGCAAACCAATTAATGGCAAACAACAAAACCATACCGGCAATTTTGCCCGGAGATGTAGAGAAGATAGATACCATAAAACTTTATAAAGATTTTCTTCTGCGCCGGGGTACATTGGATATTGAGAAAATCAGGCGATTTATTCAAAACGAAGATTGTTTTATTTGCATAGATCATGTTCACGGCGCATCAAGAAAAAGACCTGCTTCAATTCTCGGAGAAAGCAATAAAATATCTTATCTGAGAACTGAAGACGACTATTTGTTTGGCGGCATTTCTCCGGAGCCTTCTGCCAGAAACATACAACCGGCAATGGATATGCTGAAGGGAAGAGGAAACAGATTTAAGCTGGGCGTGGTTATTGACCCGGATGGAGACAGAATACGATTTACTGACGGAAACAGAGATATCACCATAAACCATTTTGGCGCGACGGCGCTCCACTTTTTACATACGTATAAAAATATTTTCGGCGTATTGGTAAAGTCGGTAGCAACCAGTAATTTTGGAAATGCCATTGCTCAAAAACTGAGTATTCCGGTAAAAGAAACGGCCGTAGGGTTTAAGAATTTTAGGCCCTATATGTTACAAAAAGCCAGTGAAAGGGCAATTGTCGCCTACGAAGAGAGCGACGGAATAACCGGATACAACAATACCCTTGAAAAAGACGCCTTGTTTGGCCTTTTGATCGCCATTGAAATGATGGCTGTTACAGGAAAAAACATCAGTGAATATCTTTGCATGCTGGAAGAAGAATTCGGCGCATACTATCCTGAAAGGGCAGGAATTGAGGTCGCGCGTTCTCTGGCAGGGGAACCGCTCGCAAAAAAACTTTCTAAACTACTGGAAAGATTTAAAACAGGTGAAGAATTTTTGATAGGTGAAAAGAAGAAAAAAATAGCTTCTGTTATCACCACAGACGGCATTAAAATAGTACTGGACGATAATTCCTGGTTTTTGATTCGGCCGTCCGGCACGGAACCAAAAGTAAGATTTTATACAGAAACAAGATCTCAGTGTGAAGCGGCGGCAATGATTGACGCCGTAAAATCCATTACAAAAGAGGCGCTTGAATAGGATGCAATATCATTTTGAACAGGGGAGCAGATATGTCGATTAAGGAAAATCTGGAGAATGTAAAACAAAACATCGCCAATGCAGCAATTAAAACAGGGAAGAAGCCGGAAGATATCACCCTGGTTATGGCAACAAAAACGGTGGATGTTGACCGGATACGTGAAGCAATCAAGGCCGGCGGAAATATCATCGGCGAAAACAAAATACAGGAGGCGCTCAAAAAATACCAGGAACTGAAAGATGAAAAGGTGGAATGGCATTTTATTGGGCATTTGCAGACAAATAAAGTAAAAGACGCCCTGAAATTTGCACATATGATACATTCCGTAGACAGACTTCCACTGGCAGAAAAACTCGATCACCGGCTTATGCAGGAAGTGAGGTCGCTTGATATCCTTGTGCAGGTCAATACTTCTCATGAAGAGAGCAAGTATGGCATCGAACCAGAAAAGGCAATATCCCTGATAAAACAAATCGCAAAATATGACACGTTAAATATTCGTGGACTTATGACTATCGGGTTATTTACAAAGGACGAGGTAAAGATCCGGAAGTGCTTCAAAGTGTTGAAAGCACTTTGTGATACTATTGCAACGGAAGGGATCGATAGGGTGCAAATGGACTACCTATCCATGGGGATGACAAATGATTACCAGATAGCTATTGAGGAAGGCGCAAACATGGTAAGAATTGGCACGGCAATTTTCGGGGCAAGAAATACTCCCGATGCATATTACTGGCCATCAGAAAAAACAGACCAGTGAGATTGTGCAACATAAGAACTATTGAAAAAGCATACTCCATATTATTGCTGGATTCGTCGCGAAAGGGCCGCTCCTTAATCCACCCAGTACTGGTTCAGGATAGAAAAGGGTTTGCTGCTTTCTCTTAGGAAAACCCAGCAAACCAAGAAACAGAAAATTTGAAGAAAAGGCTGAAGTGGCTGCAAATTGCGACCACCTTAAAAAGCTTAAATGTTTTTCTGCCTTAGAAATTCATGGCAGACGTTCACGGCAAGAAAACCAGAAGTTTATAACATGTCAAATTAATTGGATGCCTATCATAAGGCAAAAAGAAGAGGCGTAAATGGGCAAAGAAGAACTTTTAGAAGATTATAAATACGCTTTTAAATCTCTTAAAAGTGTAAACCAGGAGGAAGTGTAATGGGCATGATAACGAAACAAATCAAACACCCTTATATCACAATTAATAAAAAAATAAGAGGTGGTGCGCCTGTTATTTCTGGCACGGGTATCCGGGTGCTGGATATAGCCATTCGATATGAAATCATGGGGCAGTCTCCCGAAGATATAATGGTTGTACTACCACAGATAAACCTTCCGCAGATTCATGATGCACTTTCATACTACTATGAACACAAGAACGAGATAGATAGCATATGGAAAGCAGCAATTCAGGAAACCGAAGATATTAAGAAATTGCGTTCTTCCATTCTGGAGAAGAAGCTTGGCAAGATTAAAGATATACACTGACGAAAATGTTGATGTCCGTATTGCTGAAGGTTTAAAGAGGGCGTGGAATTAAGGCTTTTTCTGCTCATGAAAAAGAAATGATGGAGCACCTCAGATATAGAACATTTCAAGCATGCGTCAGCCATTAAAGCCGTTATTTTTACCCATGATCATCATTTTCTAAAAATTGCAAAAAAGTTAGAAAGAGGTGGGGGAAAATCACTGGGGTATAATATTTGTTGAAATGAACAAATTGAGCGTTGGTGAGTGTATCAAGAGATTGGCCTTTTATGCAGAAATTTTATCACTGGCAAAAATGAAGAATCAGATAGAATTCTTATAATTGAAGATTGTATCAGGTGAAATATTTGATTCCATTTTCAGCATTACAAACACTAATAGGCGAAGCATTAAAATCGCAAAATAAACCGGGAATAAAGAGAATGACTGATTGTTTTAGAAAACAATGAGGAGGGGTGATATACAATGTTAAAAATAGTTGATGAAGTCCCTTTTTTCCATGACGAAAAAACAAAGGAAGGATTTCTCTTGGTTTTAGGCGCATTGAGTACACGCATAATAAGTCTAAGAAAGGCTGCAGAAATTATGGAATTAGAAGAAGCAACCTTACTTGAAATGATGGAAATGCTCGGCTTTGAATTTTCATACTTAGCGGAAAGTGATATAGGATTGGAAAGGAACGACTAGCGTTGAAGGCCAGAAGGGGCATTTTCGGCACTCCGAAAGGAGCCTTCCGCGTTTGCCAGCGAATTAAGACTCGCGGCAGCAGTTAAATGGTATGAAATGGGAATAATATCGCAGGAAAAGGCTGCGGAAATATCGGGTCTCACGCGCGCTGAATTTATATTTTCACCGGGGAAATTTGGAGTTTCGCCGTTTCAGTATACCATTGAAGAAATAAAAGAAGAAATATACCATGAATAGACGATGGGTTGCTAACACATCGCCATTAATTTTATTGAGTAAGATAGGGTATCTACATCTTCTTATTGGTTGCGGAATTAAAGAAAATGGCTTATTATTCAGAAAAAATTCATGACAGACGTTCACAACAAGAAAACCAGAAGTTATAACATGTCAAAGATCAGGGGCAAGGACACAAAGCCGGAAATCATTGTCAGGAAATTCCTTTTTGGGAATGGCTTTCGATATAAACTTCATGATAAAATGTTACCTGGCAAGCCAGACCTTGTTTTCCCGAAATATAAAACGGTTGTATTTATTCATGGCTGTTTCTGGCACGGTCACGACGGCTGTAAATATTTCGTAGTACCTAAAACCCGCAGGAAATGGTGGCTTGAGAAGATTAACCGGAATAAGCAGCTAGATACTGAAAACTCTGGAAAATTAAAAAAGCTGGGCTGGAAAATCTTAACGGTGTTTGAGTGCAAATTAAAACATGGGAATATGGAAAATACCTTGAATCGGTTAGCAACGAGATTAACAAAATGAGATATATCGACTTATTTGCAGGAGCAGGTGGTTTCTCAGAAGGTTTCAAAAGAGCCGGTTTTGAACCTGTGGCATTTGTTGAGGTGGATCCCGCTGCATGTTTTACCTTAAAAACGAGGCATTCCTTCCATTATCTCAAAGAAAATAACAAACTTGATATTTATATTAAATATCTTAAAGGCGAAATAAACAGAGAGCAACTTTATTCGATTGTTCCTTCCCATATTTTAGAATCTGTAATTAATCTTTCCATCAGTGACGAAAATAACTCTAAGATTTTTCAGATAGTAGAAAAACTTATTGGCAGGAAAGATATAGATGTGATAGTAGGCGGTCCTCCCTGTCAGGCATATTCTTTAGTAGGACGGGCAAGAGATAGAAACGGAATGCGGGATGATCCAAGAAACTACCTGTACATTCAGTATGGAAAATTTCTAAAGAAATATAGCCCAAAGCTATTTGTTTTTGAAAATGTAACAGGGTTGCTTTCGGCAGAAAAAGGAAAACATTTCAAAAATATTCAGGATGATTACAGGAAATTGGGATATGTAGTTGAACACGTTAAAGTAGAAGCAAAAGAATTTGGCGTCCTTCAAAATAGAAAAAGGGTAATTATTATAGGATGGAAAAAAGATTTAAATTTTTCATTTGGCCGAATAAAAGAGCAAAGCAGCGAGGAATATGAAGTCGGTAAAATTTTTAAAGACTTACCTAAATTAAGCGCAGGAGAAGGTAAAGATAAATATTGTAATTATGTTGATGGAATCAATGATTATTTGCGTTTTGCAAAAATAAGAAATGGTTTTGATGTTTTGACACAACACATTACAAGACCACACACAGAACAGGATAAAGAAATTTACAGAATTGCAGTTGAAAAATGGAAAAGAAGCAAGGAAAGACTTGATTATAATGACCTTCCGGAAAGGCTTAAAACCCATAAAAACAGAAACGCTTTCTTAGACAGATTTAAGGTCGTAGCTGATAATGTAAATTATTCACAGACAGTTGTAGCGCATATTGCCAAAGACGGACACTATTACATTCATCCTGATATAGAACAAAATCGTTCAATCTCGGTTCGGGAAGCTGCCAGATTACAGTCATTTCCTGACGATTATTATTTTGAGGGAGTAAAAGAGGGAAAAAGCAGAACAGCAGCCTTTAAACAAATCGGGAATGCAGTACCTCCCCTTATGGCAGAAAAAATTGCAGCAGCAGTAAAATACCTTTTACCTAATGGTTGAATGCAGGATGAAAGGCAGCCCATAATGGTTGTTCCTTTTTGGGAAGTGAATAATAATGAATCAAGAATTAATTCAGAAACTGCAATATTCCTATACAGGAAAGCATGAGACCTACCCGTTGCCACTGCCTCTGAAAGATTCACTTCAACTTATCTCTGAATTTTTTGAGCACAACACAACAAACAAACTTTGCCTTGTATTCCCATCAAAGGAACATGCAGCACAATGGCTTTCTGTTCCCGTAGCTTTAGATTTAATTAAGTCTGATTATCTTCAATATTCTGATGATATTTATAATGCTTATAAAAAATATAAAAAAGGGGATCTGATGATTCTTAACAATGATGCAGTTGTTAAGTGGTCTAGAGCAGAGTCCGATTTCATTTATTTCAAACATAAACCAAACAAGAATAATGAGGAAGAGATCGGTGTTCCTTTAAAAGATATTTATAAACTGCAACCTGCACCAAAAAGTCGGAATGCCTTGTCTTCATATGATAGAGTGAGAAAAGCAATATCTTCACGTTCAATCTCGCCGATTGATAGTCTATTGGAAATAAAGACAGATGGTAATAAACTGTTTCAAAAGAAGTGCCTCTGCCTCACAAGCAAGTTTAAATCCTTTGATGATTCAATTGCTAATGTTTTAATAAATCAAGCCATAATTTCTGATTATTTCAAATATGACAAGATAGATGAAAATGGTAATATAGAGGGGAAATATCCGCTTCTCATTTCAAATAATTTTTCCAGTCTTATTCACTCTTTAGCGCAATCTAATATGGTTTCATATATTATTATTGATGGTTTCAATACTGTAACTTCTAGAAGTGACTTTTCAGATATAGACAGAAAGTTCAACATTCCAACTATTCTTGTTACTGATCTTTCGGAAATTGAAACTTTTGAAGACATTAAAAATTTTGGCTTTGAGTTTTTCAATTTCACGAAAGAAAATATTACAATTAAAAATTCAGGCAATCAATCACCGTTTGAGATATTTGAAAAGAAACTCCTAAACTATGTTGTGTTTAAGTTTGAAAGAGACGTTTGCAGCAATACAGAACTTGAATCTGTTTCGCAAATACTTCACTCACTTCCCAAGGATGATTCAGACGAGAATCTGAATATTCTCAAAGGTATGTTGATTCAACTTTCAAATTTGCTTTCAAGAATCTGCCATGTTCCAAATGAATCTGAGATTTCAAATTACATTCAGAAGTTAAACAACATTGAAACGCATTTTTCAAAATGCAGCTTATGGTTAGGAGATTCAAACAAACCGATTCAAGAAAGTATTTCTCTTCTCAAATCTGTTGTTGAAAAGTTTTCATCAACACCTTCTGAAAAGTGTGCAAGGTTGAAAGAGTTAATGAACGCAGACCGCTATGATTTCATCATATGCCCAACAGAAGATGAATCTAAAGCACTAAACAACTTTCTTAATACATCTGCCTATACACATAGACCGCAGGTAATATCAGTTGCTAATGTAAACGACAATTTGCTTTCAAACAGCCCAATCAAAGCAATTTTAACAGGTTGGGCAAAAGCCAACAACATCAATAGAATTCTTTCCTCGTTTCTTTTTTCAGAACTCACGGTTTTGTTCTACCAATTTGAAGACAAGTATTACAATTCGTTGCAAAGAAGAAACAGGAAAGACAGTGAAAATATAAGGGCAACGATAAATAGCAAAGGCATTCGTTTAGAAGGTGAATTAAAAAAATCAAAAGGGTTTGATGATTTGTATTCAGGTGCTGAAATTGGTGAAACAACTTCTGAAAGCTCATTTGACATTGTTGCGTTTGAATTGAAACTTGACAATACTCAGTACTCAAAATACGCGGCAAAAGGAGATATTGCTGAAAGTTGTGAAGCAAAACGAATTGATTTTGAAAACAGCACTTTCATTTATGCCACTGAATCACACAAGTTCATTGTGATAAACGAACTGATTGATTCCGCCAAACAAAACCCAAACATTTACAGCAAAAAGTATGAAGCACTTCAAACAGGCGATGTAATAGCATTCATCAATACCGACAGAGATGTTTTGGTTGAATTAGTACAGAGGAACACAAAACCGGATGAATTAGCGAAAATTAAAAAGTGGATTGACTTATGGAAAAATCTTTTGAGAGAATACAATGCTTCAATCGGCAACAACTTCAAAAGGTTAGTGGAAGATTTGAAAAAGTATGAATGCAAAAAGCATGAGGTGACAATCAGAAATTGGTTGCAGGACGACAATCTCATAGGTCCTGACAGCAATGATGATTTGCTTAGTATTGCAGTGTTGACCACTTCGGAATTACTCTATAATAATGTTTCAAAGGTCAGAGAGGCAATAAACCAAATGACAAGTTTAAGGTTTCGGGCAGCAACAATTGTCAGAGATAAAATAAAAAGCAAACTGATGGCCATTGCCAACACCTCCATTATAAATACATCAATTGAAATTCAGGGCTTGGGCAGAGTAGAAATATTGAAGATATGCGAATTGAGAAAAGAATCTGAAGAAATTGATAAAAGATATGTTCACCGCCTAATACAAAAGGATTTCATTTAGTGGCGAAACTTTTACCACCATACATTGACAAGAACTGCAAAAGCACGGGTGAAAAAATGTTGTATGACATTTTTAAGAACAGTTCATTTACAAAGGATTGGATTGTTTTACATTCCCTTAACCTTTCTCAACACACAAAGCGACTTTATGGTGAAATAGATTTTCTTATTCTCATTCCGGGTGGGGGTATTTATGTAATGGAAGTAAAAGGAGGAGCTGTAAGATGTGTTGGGGGAGTATGGCAGTTCACAGACAGGTTCAATAAGACTTGCACAAGCAATGTTGGCCCGTTTAATCAGGCAAGAGAGGCAATGTTTTCGTTGCGTACAGCTATTGAAAAGGAATTTGGCAGAGGCCACAAATTCACTAAAATATTGCTTGGCTTTCTTTGTGCTTTTCCACACATAAGTTTTGACAAGCACAGTGTGGAATTTGAATACTGGCAGATTCTTGATAAAGATACAATCCAAAACTGTATAGAAAGTTTCTTTCATAATTTAGTTCAGAAGTTCATACAAAAACACAAAGGTCAAAAATGGTTTTCTGAAAAAGATTCATTGCCCGATGCAAATGATTTGTTACTTCTATGTGATTTTTTAAGAGGTGATTTTGAAAGATTAAGAACAGTTAAAGAAAGATTGGAAGAATTTAACAAACAGGTCAAATCCTACACAGCGGAACAATACAGAGTTCTTGACCACATCCAATTTAATGAAAGAAGCATTACGCAAGGCAGTGCAGGAACAGGCAAGACAATGATTGCAATGGAATCATCTGTGCGGGCAGCACATGAAGGCAAAACAGTTTTCCTGACTTGTTATAATCGTTTGATAGGTGAATGGATGCAAAAGCAACTTGAAGAATACAAAGACCAAATTACGGTTTCAAGTTTGCACAGCTTCTTATTCGAACAATCAAAAGGATTTAATTACGACCAGACACAATCAAACAAGCAAGATTTTTATTCAAAGTATCTCCCTCTTTTGCTAAGAGATATTTACCTAAAAGGAATCAACAAGAAGTTTGACAAATTGATTATTGATGAAGGTCAGGATTTAATCAGAGAAGAATATTTAAGTTTGTTTGATTCAGTGCTGAATGAAGGTTTGGCAAATGGTTTTTGGGAAATTTATGGTGATTTTGAACGGCAGGCAATATATGCCCAACTTTCCAAAGAAGAAATGTTTGCTCTGATAAACAAGATTGTACAACCAACAAAATTTCTTCTGAAAATAAATTGCCGGAACACAAAGCAAATTGGTGAAGAAACTTCTTTGCTTTCAGGATTTGAAAAGCCACCTTTTTTACTTGAATATCTGGAAGGAATTCCTGTTGAATATGCTTTCTACAACGACCAGACACATCAAATACAACTGTTGGAAGAACAATTAAGAAAACTTTCTGACAGCGGACTGCCTCTGAATGAACTTATAATTCTTTCGCCAAAAAGATTTGAAAACTCTTGTGCTGGTCTTGTTTCAGACGTTACAATTGCGGAAATAAAATATACAAACGAAATTTCTACCACTCAATATTTCTTTGGCTTTGCAACAGTGCAAGCATACAAGGGAATGGAGAGTAACTATGTTTTGATTACAGACATTGAAGAATTAGCTAGTGAAACTGCGAAATCATTATTATATGTAGGTATGAGCAGGGCAAGATATGGTTTGATACTTCTGATTGCAGAATCAATGAGAAGTCAATATAAAAAAATTCTAAAAAACAAACTAAAATTAACATGAGAGAAGATATTCTGAAATTCATTAGACGTGAACTTATCGGTCCTGACCCCGTAACGCCGCATATACAGGAGAGCGGAGAAGAAATCCTCATCAACGAGCCGCCACGGTTAAGGTATGGTACAGGAATTTTATTCCCGAGAGCAGCAACATTTGAAAAAGTAGATTCAACTTCTGCTGATGAAGAAAAGATTATGGAAAAGGTTGAAGAGGATAAAAAAGAAACTGATGACCCCGTAAAAACTGAAGACAGCAAAGCACCGGTTGATGTGAGTGAGGACTTTGAGGAAGAAATAGGATTGGCAAACAGTTTTCTTCCGTCAGCAATGGGTTTCAGTTGCTTTTCCAAAATTCCGAAAGACGGTTTCAGGGTAAAAGTGAATGTTGCTGTTTACGAAAGCAAAGAGTATTCCTACACAAAAGAAGATGGAACAACTGTTACTCGAGATAAGGCATATTACCGAATTCCGTTAGACCAAGAATTGACTTTGGTGGCAAGTGAAATTCCATTACAGTCAGGAAGATGCTTTGACAAATTTTTGCTTAACAAAGACGGCAAGGAAATAAATCTGAAACTCAATATCAGAAACAGAACACACGGAGAAAGTTCAGGAAAAGATATTCACCTGCTTACTTTCACTTTGATAAACTTAAATACAGGTGGAACAGAAAATATCAAAAATGAAAAATGTTTTTTCCAGGTTTCATTTTCAGTAAGTGCAAACGAAAGGTGTTTTTCTCCTTACAAGGTAGCAGCATCAAAAACCGACAAGGAAGATGAAAAATCAAATCACTTGCTCTTCGGCAAGAAAAAGACTTTTGCAGTAGGTCATGGCTGTTCGCCAAAATGGGATGATAGCGAAACTGAATTTGCAAACTCAATTGTTACAGAAGTTCTTCCTGGTTATGAAATTAAACCGATTGTTCCGAGAGAATTGGAAAATGTTCCGCTGAAAATGTTTGACCTGAGTGATTTGTCAGACAAAGACATTACAGAAAATTTGGTGAGATTAAATTCTGAATATGAGGCTTGGATAAATGAACAGGAAGTTACTGCAAAAAAAGAACTATCTGGAGAACTTTTGGAAACTGCTTTCAGGCACATAGAAATCTGCCGCTCATGTTTCTCCAGAATAAAAGATGGTGTCGAATTACTAAAGTCAAATGAGAAAGTCAATCGGGCTTTCAGGTTGATGAATCGGGCAATGTTGCTTCAGCAACTTCATTACAGTATTGAAACACGAAACTGGATAATTGAAAATGGAAACATAACCGGACTGAAAAATGCAATGATTCCAGATATAAATGATAGCACAACATGGAAAGCCGGCCTTGGTTCCTGGAGACCTTTTCAACTTGCATTTATTCTCATGAATCTGAATTCTATGCTAGATGCAAACCACCCCGACAGAGAAATGGTTGACTTGATTTGGTTTCCTGCTGGTGGAGGAAAAACAGAAGCATATTTAGGCTTATCGGCATTTACAATTTTCCTGAAAAGATTAAAGGATAAAAACGATGCAGGCACAACAGTAATAATGCGATACACACTGCGTTTGCTGACAGCACAACAGTTTCAGAGAGCGGCATCTTTAATCTGTGCCTGTGATAAAATCAGAAAAGAAAATGAAGAAGAGTTGGGAACGGCAAGAATTTCAATCGGGCTTTGGGTGGGAGAAAGTTTAACACCGACTCATCGTGATGATGCAAGAAAAATATTTAAAAAAATGGAACAAGGCAGAGAAGAAGATAATCCCTTTATTGTTTTGAAATGTCCCTGGTGCGGCTCTCAAATGGGTTATCTGAAAGATGAAAGGAGAAATAAAGTAAAGGGTTACAAAAGAAGAAAAGTTGGAACAACAGAAACTATCATCTACCAATGTGACAATTCGGAATGTGATTTTTCAAGAACTGATTTCACTTTACCCTTGTTTGTTATTGACCAAGACATTTATGATAATCCCCCTACTTTGTTAATTGGAACAGTTGATAAGTTTGCAATGCTCACATGGAGGCCTGAAGCGAGAACGCTTTTTGGTTTTAGAGATAATAGGGAAAGATTATCACCACCAGAGCTAATTATTCAGGATGAGTTACATCTGATTTCGGGGCCATTAGGTTCAATGGTTGGATTGTATGAAACAATGATTGAGGAACTCTGTACAGCAAATAATGTAAAGCCAAAAATTATTGCGTCAACAGCAACAATCAGCAGGGCAAAAGAACAAATAAATTCCCTTTACGGCAGGGGAACTCAGAACGTAAATATTTTTCCGGCTCAATGTTTAAGTGCTGGTGATTCATTCTTTGCATACGAGGACAATGCTAGCACAGGCAGATTGTATGTGGGCATATTTGCATCTGCATTGCCTTCTCATGCAACAGCACAGGTTAGAGTTTTATCAGCATTACTTCAAGCAGTCAAATCTATATCTGTAGCAGACGAAAAGGAACGAGACCCTTATTGGACAGCATTGACTTACTTCAATAGCATCCGTGAATTAGGTCATGCGGCAACACTGATTCGTGCAGACATCCGTGAATACATGAATTCAATTTGGATCCGAAAGGCGATCAAGGGAGATGAAAGAAGGTTTATCAACAGGGATATTGAACTGACAAGCCGTATTAACAGCACCGATATTCCTGAATACCTTGAACAACTTTCCAGATCATGGACAGGTGATAAATCAGAATATCCGGTTGATGTTTGCCTTGCAACAAATATGATCTCGGTTGGCGTTGATATTCCAAGACTAGGTTTAATGACCGTTGTCGGGCAACCAAAAACAACATCTGAGTATATTCAGGCAACGAGCCGTGTTGGCCGTTCTAAGAAAGGACCCGGACTTGTTTTTACAATTTACAATTGTTCCAAGCCAAGAGACCGTTCCCATTTTGAACACTTTCAGGAATACCATTCAAAAATTTACAGCAAGGTTGAACCAACAAGTGTAACACCCTTTTCAGCACCGGCCAGAGAAAGAGCATTACATGCAATCTTAATTGGATTAATACGATTTTATTCAGAGCAAAGCAGAAATTCTCCAAAACCTTTTCCTGCAAGTGAAACAATAGAGAGAGTGAAACAGATAATTTTTGACAGAGTGAATTTGATTGATGATGTTGAGTATGAAAAAACACTTGTACTGATTGAAAAAAAATTGAAGGATTGGAAAAATGAATTGCCGTTGATTTATGGCTCATTCGGGCAAATAACAAACATTCCGTTGATGTACCCGGCCGGGACAAATCCGTCAGAAGATATTAAAGCAAGGGCATGGCCAACACCAACATCAATGAGAAATGTTGATTCAACTTGTGATGCAATCGTAATAACTGACTACATAAACATTGACAACTAACAATGCCAGCAAAAAAACCAATTAGAAGGTCACAGCTTATTTCCCCCTGGGGTGTTGGGCAAATGATTAATTTCCCAAAGGATGAATCATTGATGGTTGCCGGACTTGATTTGTGGGAAGAAAAATTCAGAACCCTTTCTGACCTTGAAGAATTCAAAGTAATAGAAGAACGGTTAGCAAAGAGATTAGGTGTAAGAGACTTCAGGCTGCCACCTGATTTCAGAGATCCGGGACATGGCGTTACAAATCCTTCTTTAAAAATTCCATTTGTAAGATTTCCAAAGTGGCATTACTGCACACGCTGCGGACACATGGAAAATGTTTCAATCTTTCATTCTCAAAAACCAACTTGTTCAGGTGTTTCCTTTGGTTCTGGAAGGTCTTGTTCAAGTATTGCTCCCAACAAACGTCAAAGATTAATTCCTGTTCGTTTTATTGCTATTTGTCCAGACGGGCACATACAGGATTTCCCATTCATGGAATGGGTTCACGGCGCAACACCAACAGAAGGAAATCATCAATTAAGACTAAGAGCAGGCAGAAGTTCCGGGTCATTGTCAGGTATAGAAATCACTTGCGGTTGTGGTACACATAAAACAATGGCGGGAGCGTTCAACGAAGCAGCATTACATAAGATCGGGGTTGATTGTTCAGGAGATAGACCCTGGTTGGGTGAAGAAGCAGAAAGGAATAACGCGCAACATTGCGTACAACATTTAGTAGTAGTTCAAAAAGGTGCATCTAATGTATACTTCTCACAGATTCGCAGTTCAATTTATTTACCTCAATGGGAAAAATCAGTTGACGGAAGATTAATTGAAGTATTGGAAAAAAATTGGGGATTTCTCACAAGACGCATGGAGAACGGAAAATTTCAGCGAGTTACTTTTGAATTAGTTGCTGAAAGAAATTTTTCAGAAGATAAAATTGATTACTATACAGACAAGTTACTTGAAGCAGCTACAAAAAGATTAACAGGTGTGAGCAACTCTATCACTGATGATTCAGAAGAGAACTATAGAAAAATGGAGTATGATGCAATTCTTTCAGAAGCAGGTGGAGAAAATCAGGATTTCTGTGTTACTAAAAATATGGCCAACATTTATGCTGATACGGAAACCGGCGGTGCAATCAGTAAAGGTTTTACAAGTATAGGTTTACTTCATAAGTTGAGGGAAACAAGGGCATTTGTAGGTTTTTCAAGATGGATTCCTGACGATGGCAAAAGTTTAGAAGCGCGAAAGGATTTTATAAAACTTGGCAAGAGTATCTCATGGCTTCCGGCAATTGTGGTAAGAGGCGAAGGGGTTTTTTTTGAATTTAATGAGAAACGTTTGAAAGAATGGTCATTAAAACCAGAAATAATTGAAAGAATCGCTAAGCTTTCAAATAATTACACTTCAGAAAGACAGAAAAGAGGGCAAGAAGGAAGAAATATTACTCCTCAATTTGTTTTAATCCACACCTTTGCTCATTTAGTAATAAATCAGTTCAGTTATGAATGTGGCTACGGAAGTTCTGCATTGAGGGAAAGAATTTATTGTAATCTTGAATCGGAATCAGAAACAATGAACGGAATTTTGATTTATACTGCATCTGGTGATTCAGAAGGTTCTATGGGCGGACTGGTACGACAAGGAAAGCCAGGAAATCTTGAAACAATAGTTTACAACGCAGTTGAAAATGCAAGGTGGTGTTCAAGCGACCCGATCTGTATAGACAGCCACGGACAGGGTCCTAACTCATGCAACTTTGCAGCTTGTCACAACTGTGCATTATTACCAGAAACTTGTTGCGAAGAATCAAACATGCTGCTTGACAGAGCAATGTTAATTGGAGATTTGGACAATCCTTCAATAGGGTATTTTAACGTTGTAATTTAAAGACAAAATGGGACAAGACATCTGTTTTGTCTTGCAAGAGGGGAAGATTGTCTGTCCTATGGGCCTAGTCTTCCGAATAGAAAACTTATCTGTTTCTGATACTAACACTCTCTGATATCTGATAGGCTGCATTCCAGATTTTTTGTAACTCTTTACACCAGCCTGTCGGCAGACTGGTACTGTATCACAAGCATCCTGCTTGTGATATTTGTAACTCAAGCTGGAAGCTTGAGTTACTATTCCCCCCCTAATTGCTTTTTTACAAAAAATCGGGAATGCACCCCTCTGACACTCTGATACCTTGTCGAATGACGAACCTTGAGCAGGTTCGCAATGACGAAAGCGGAGACCTGGGGTTCGATTTCTTTGCGAAGAAGCCATCGGAATTCTTTACCGTAACTATCCTGACTGTGTGCGGAATAGAGAATAACAGGCGACTGATTAATGCCGTGAAAAAAACCATTAAGAGGAAGCTACCAAATGGTCAATCTGAAATGAAGGGTGCTAAGGACTCGATAGGGGTAAAGAACTATTTCTACCGGCAGGTTTCCACTGTTCCGTTTGACATATACTCACTTACCCTGAACAAGCGGCGTGTTTACGACAGCCTCGCAAAACAGAAAGACAGAGTTTACAATTTTATCGCACGAAACGCGCTTGAGCGGATTCCGGTTAATAATGCCACCACGCGGATAGAAGTGATAATAGACAAGAGTAAAAGCAAGAAAGAGATCCGCGAGTTCAACGAATATATCATTCGCCACATCAAGGGGCGCATTGACCTACGGATTCCGCTCGATATATATCACTGGACATCGCACGAAAATATGGGATTGCAGGCGGTTGATACGTTTTCCTAGGGAATATTCAGGAAATATGAAAAGAAAGACTACGAATGGTTCAGCGTATTCAAGGGAAATGTGAGATATGATACGATCTATTTGCCTGAAAAATAAAAAAGAGCGCGCCCTGTGAGCTTGTTTCGCCATAGCTTTGCCAACCTCCGGAAGGGAATACCATGGACAACCCACAGCGGTCTTACCGCTCTTTTTGCAATTTTCATTTTATTTCCTTTATTTGTCAAGAAATATTTGTTTAGAAACAATAGTTGGTAGGGTGGATTAAGCGAAGCGTATCCACCAAAAATAATGGCAAAATGGCAAAATAGGGACGGCAAAATAGGGACAGCGACCATTTCTGGAGATTTGGAAAAGTAAGTAGATAACATTTCTGCCCCTATTTTGTCAGGAAGACCGCAGGCCGGAAGACTTGTTGTTCCAGGTGTTTCTCGATTGGGGCATTGAACTGACCCTGCCGGTGGTGAAAGAAACGATTGAGGGTAAAACCATGTTCTTTGTGGATGATAATGTGCTGACGGCCTGTTTTTGATAACGGCATTACCGAAGAGCTGGTGAAACGCCTGGCAAAACGCAAACCCCTGCGTGCGGTATTCCGCGATAGCTCATACGGCAGCAACAGTGTAAAGATCAATGTGGAGCATATCTTTAAGCTCTGATCTCCAGGTACTGAAGGGCGAACGATTTAGGGAAAGAACCACAGATGAATACAGATAAACACGGATTTGGATTCGAAAAACTTGTTGTGCTGTTTGCGCAGACACAGAGTGAGTTGCAGAAACAGGCAGCCCGCTCGGTTGATATTGCTTTAGTAGTTCGCAACTGGCTCTTTTCGGCTCAAGCCATTGAAAATCAAAGGCACTTCTACCACACGCTTGAAACTATACCGTTCTTTCTACCATAAATATCAAAACATTGGTCCGGCACTGTCGGACAAATCTTCTATTGATACAATCAACTGAGGAAAAATTACGTAGACTGCGTCTGAGCAATTTCTGAATGCCAGATACCGAAAAGATAAAGAAAAAGGGGTAACCACGGAATACACGGAATACACGGAAGAAAAATATTGGGAAAAGGATGGGAAAATATTATTGGAAGAAGAATCGTATGCTATATGAGGATGTATTGTAAAATAAATGTCAGTGTATTCCGTACTACTTATGATCATGTTGCGATTTTTGATGAAGCACAAAGGGCATGGAATAAAGATCAGACCGTTAAATTCATGAGGCAAAAAAAGAATCAGAGTAATTTTAATTATTCAGAGCCAGAGTTTCTCATTTCTTGCCTTGATAGACATAAAGATTGGGCTGTTATCGTTTGTTTAGTTGGAGGTGGGCAGGAAATAAATACTGGAGAGGCAGGAATATCAGAATGGTTAAATGCCATTTACAGTAAATTTACTGACTGGGAAGTTTGTATTTCACCAAACCTAACTGATAGTGAATATGCGGCAATCGAATCTATTAGTAAACTTCAAGAAAGAGGGGTTACAAAATATAATAAAGATTTACATCTCTCTGTTTCAATGCGGTCTTTCAGGGCAGATAAAGTTTCTTTTTTTGTAAAATCACTTTTGGACTTAAACGTAGATGAAGTAAAAGAAACGCTATCATCTATCTCAGAAAATTATCCAATTATGTTAACAAGAGATTTAGCAAAAGCAAAGAAATGGTTGAAACAAAAATCAAGAGGAACCGAACGATACGGAATAGTAGTATCCTCCCAAGCCCAAAGATTAAAGCCCCTTGCAATTGATGTTAAATCCCCAATGAATCCTGTAAACTGGTTTTTAGAGGGTAAAGATGATGTTCGTTCTTCCTATTATTTGGAAGATGTTGCAACGGAATTTCATGTTCAGGGCTTGGAGTTGGATTGGGCTTGTGTTACTTGGGACGGTGATTTAAGATATTCTGAAAGCGGATGGGGAACTTTTTCTTTTGTTGGTAATAAATGGCAAAACATTCACAAGGAAGAAAGAAAAAGATATTTGATTAATGCTTACAGAGTATTGTTAACCAGAGCTCGACAAGGAATGGTAATCGTTCTCCCGGAAGGAAATGTTGAAGACCATACCAGAAAGCCAGAATACTACGACAAAACTTTCAACTATCTAAAAAGTATCGGTATCAAAACTCTTTAGCAGTAATTTCTATTTTCTTGAATGAAGCGGACAAGGCTATACTTAGAAAGTTTCTTCACGCCAATTCTGACTTTCTAAACATTCTTAATTCTTGGGTTGGCCCAGAAAAACAAATCAGGGATTTGCAGTCAGGAACATGGAGCGTTGAGATAAAAACAACTCATCAAAACAATCATCAGAAAGTTCACATAAGCAGCGAAAGACAACTTGACACACGTGATATGGGAAATCATTTTCTCTATCATCTTTCATTGGAAGCAAGACAACAATCGGGCGAAATATTAAATCAAATTGTTGATTCTGTTTCAGAATATTTAAGTTCTGACATCTTTACGAACACACCGGATATTTAATTCGGCAGGATGTATTCTGCAAAGTAGAAAATGACTTTCCGGGAATTGAGGAGAGAGATATTTGCAGTAAAATAGGGACAGCGACCATTTCTGGAGATTTGGAAAAGTAAGCAGATAACATTTCTGTCCCTATTTTGCCAGGAAGACCGCAGGCCGGAAGACTTGTTGTTTCAGGTATTTATCGATCGGGACATTGAACAGACCCTGCCGGCGGTGAAAGAAACGATTGAGGGTAAAACCGTGTTTTTTGTGGACGATAATGTGCTGACGACCTGTTTTGATAACGGCATTACCGAAGAGCTGGTGAAACGCCTGGCAAAACGCAAACCCCTGCGTGCGGTATTCCGCGATAGCTCATACGGCAGCGACAGTGTAAAGATCAATCTGGAGCGGATATTTAAGATCCTATCTCCATGTACTGATGTCCGATCGATTTAGGGAAAGAACCACAGATGAATACAGATAAACACGGATTTGGATTCGAAAAACTGGTTGTGCTATTTGCGCAGACACAGAGTGAACTACAGAAACAGGCGGCCCGTTCGGTTGATATTGCTTTAGTAATTCGCAACTGGCTCTTTGGCTGGTATATCGTGGAGTTTGAAAATGGCGGTGCAGAGCGGGCGGAACTGTATGGCAAGAAACTTCTTCAATGCCTTTCTGCGGAGCTCAAACAGGCTGGGCTGAAAGGTGTTTCACTAACTAATTTGAAGCAGTTCAGGCTGTTTTACGAAACCTACAAAGAGATTGGTCGGGCACCGCCTGACCAATCTTCTATCGATACAAACAACTGGGGAAAAATTACACAGACTGTGTTTGCGCAATCTCTGAATGTCGATACCCAAAAGATTCGGCAGGCAGCGCCTGACCAATCTCAAGAAACAAGGGCATGCCTGCAGGAAATCACGGCAAAACTGTCAGCTCGCTTTGTGCTTGGCTGGACGCATTATGTCACGCTTCTCACGGTTAAAAATAGTGAAGAAAGGCGGTTTTATGAAATTGAAGCCGCAGAAAAAACGGCTGGGGATATCGTGAACTGGAACGTCAGATTAACTCGGCTCTTTATGATCGGCTTGCTTTGAGTCGTGACAAAGAGGAGGTGAGAAGATTATCCACACATGGACAACTCCTCGAAAAACCGGCGGATGTGATCAAAAATCCTTACATTTTAGAGTTTACGGGATTGGAAGAATGCAAAGCATTCAGTGAGCATGATCTGGAAACAGCTCTTATCGACAAAATAGAGTATTTTCTCCTGGAATTGGGTAAGGGGTTCCTGTTCGAGTCCTGCCAGAAACGCTTCTCCTTCGAGAATCGTCATTTTTATGTAGATCTGGTTTTTTACAACCGACTTCTGCGCTGTTACACTATAATTGACCTCGAAATTGGTGACTTAAAACATCAGGATTTGGGTCAAATGCAAATGTATGTGAATTATTTGAGGATACTACTATACTTTATAATAAACTAAAAATCACCTTTTTGGTTGCGGCCAAAGGCCGCGCTAGGTGTTCCGTGGTTAAAATTCTTTTTACGGAAGAAAGGAAAAACAGATGGGGAAAATATTATTAGAAGATGAGACGTATGCCATTCGGGGAGCGGTATTTGATGTTTACCGTGAAATGGGATGCGGTTTTCTGGAGGCTGTATATCAGGAATGCATGGAAAAAGAACTTCAAATCCGAAATATTCCATTTGTTGTCCAGCAAGATCTGCGATTGTTTTATAAAAATGAAACACTGAAGCAAACCTACAAGCCGGATTTCATCTGTTTTGATAAAGTTATTGTTGAGATAAAGGCGGTGAAAGAGATATGTGATGAACACCGTGCTCAATTGCACAACTATTTAAAGGCAACAGTGATGAATGTTGGTTTACTGGTCAACTTTGGACACTATCCAAAAGCAACCATAGAACGTATTGTAAAATAAATTTCCGCTTAAAGGCAACCACGGAATACCTGGCGCAGCCTTTGGCGGCAACCAAATTCTAAATATGAATATCGAAATATGAAACAATTTCAAATGACAAAAAACCCAATGCTCAAAACTTTATGTAAGCCTCACCTAATCAATGCCTTACGGTTATGCATTATGGAAAACGAGCATTAAAAACAAGAAGTTGATGGATAGTAGTACAGATTAAAAAATTAAATATTCGTATTTCAACATTAAATATTTTGCCAAAAAGTGCAAAGAAATTACTGCTAAATGAAAAATGAAAACAGTTACCCTGTGAGCTGATTTTTGTGAACTTAAGCTGAAATTAATATACATTTGAAGATGTTAAACAGAAAATATCATATTTTGTTATTTGCGATAATCGTTGCCACCCCTCTTATCGTCTATCTCAATTCCTTGGCAAATACGTTTGTTTATGACGATTACCTAACGATAACTAACAATCACTTTATTCGTGAATGGCGTTATATTACCGCACTTTTTAGCAAGAAATATGCCGCTGTATCTAATGAACTGACGTACCGCCCCATTGTTACCCTTTCGTATTTTATCGACTATGCCCTCTGGGGGCTAAGGCCTGCCGGATACCACTTCGTCAATAACATTATCCACACCGTCAATGTGGTTTTATTGTATTTTCTGGCGCATCGGCTTTTTGGGAATCGTATAGTCTCTTTGATCTCTTGCCTGATGTTTTCCATACATCCGGTATTTTCTGAGGCAGTAAACGCAATAAGTTATCGGGAGGATCTTTTATCTGCGACCTTTTTGTTGATTGCGTTTATTTTTTTTCTCAAATCTTCAGATAAAACGGCATGCGTCAGGAATCTTTCTGCCTTTTATGTGGTATCCCTGATTGCCTATTTCTTTGCGTTATTATCAAAGGAAATGGCAATTACCTTTCCCCTCCTTGCATTTGCCCACGATTTTATTTTTAAAAGAAAAGAGATTGTCAGCCGCCAGTGTGCCGGTATGCTTCCGCGCAGCGTTTATTTTCTCAGTGGCCGTTTTGTTACCCACTATATTGGATACATTATTATTAGTGGCATATATTTGTTTTTGCGATTCAAGGTATTTAAAAATCCGGGAGAAGTGATATTTTATCCTGAAAAAAGCATCTTTATAAACGCCCTTATGATGACGAAGGTAGTTGGGTATTACCTTAAACTTTTCTTCATTCCCATGCCCTTAAATGCGGATTATGTTGTTCCTGTTGCATATTCTGTCTTCGATGGGGCGTTTATTATTTCTCTTATAGTAATCTGCTGCACTATGGTACTGGTGAAAAAAAATTGTTTTTCCGGGAAGTGGGTTTTTGCTTTCACCTGGTTTTTTGTAACGATGTTGCCCGTGCTTAACATAGCCCCTCTGCTGAATATAATGGCGGAAAGATATCTTTATATCCCGGGCATAGGATTTACCCTGTTTGCGGGACTGGCATTTAACAAAGGCTTTCAATGTTTTTACAGAAGAAGGCATTATTTTTTGTCATTTGTTGTGATAATTTGTTTTTTGCAGATGTGGGGGACAATACAGAGAAACGGATCTGGCTTAATAATTTCCTTCGCGCCCCCCCCGCCCTCCCTTTTGTACGTGTTGCCCCTACTCCCCTCTGCTGAATATATGGCGGAAAGATATTTTATATCCCGCATAGGATTTACCCTGTTTCGGGCTGGCATTTAACAAAGGCTTTCAATGTTTTTACAGAAGAAGGCATTATTTTTTGTCATTTGTGGTGATAATTTGTTTTTTGCTGATGTGGGGGACAATACAGAGAAACGGGATCTGGCTTAATGAATTTACCTTCAGCACGGAAACGATACGCCGTTCGCCAAAGAGTTACAGGATTTACAATGGCCTTGGATATTTTTATTACAATAATGGTTTAATCGATAAGGCAATTCAGGCGTTTGAAGGCTCTATACAGGCAATGCCGACACATCCAAAGGCGCACAGCAATCTCGGCGCAGCGTATTCTCTGAAGGGAATGCAGGACAAGGCGATTGAGGAACTGCAATTTGCCGTTCGGCTGAGAGATCAATACCCGGAAGCGCATAACAATCTGGGACTCCTTTATAAAAGAAAAGGCATGCCCGACATGGCGATTAATGAATATGTGGCGGCGCTTAAAACAAACCCCTATTATGCGGATGCGCATAATAATCTCGGAAGCGTTTATATTGACACGGGAAGGTATGAAGAAGCCCTTTCTGAATTAGAAAAGGCATTAAAAATCAGAAGCAACTTCGCGCTGGCGCACTATAATATGGCGGTAATCTACTTCAAAAAGGGCCAGGTGGAAGATGCGTATAATAAACTTTTGGAAGCTTACAAGCTGGACCCCGGCAATGCCGATGTTCATCTCAGTCTTGGAGTTGTTTATAAAGACCATTTTCACGATACTGCCAAAGCCCTTTTTCACATAAAAGAGTCATTACGTATAAATCCACAGCACAAACAGGCGGAGGAAATGAGGAAGGTTATCAGGGAATTAACCCCGTAAGAAAGTCGGCAATCTACAGTCGGCAATCGGCAAATTGCAGATTGGGGATTGCAGACTGAGGACTGTTTTCGTGCTTAGGCTGGTTAAAAGGGAGTGAAACCGCAGATTGTCATATCATACACACTAAAACCACAATGGGATACCCCATTTTTTTTGTTGCAAAGAACGGAAGGTCTTTGCTATACTTTGCCTTTATATTGTTTGTTTTAGCGATAAGTTAATAGGTATTTACACATAGGGCAATGTGGGTATTTTTAAAGGATTTGGTGTTTCGATGATAAGTAAAGAAGCAAAACAGAAAATTATTAATGATCTTAAAATTCATGAAAATGATACAGGTTCTTCAGAAGTGCAGATAGCTTTGCTCACGGGACGAATCAATCATTTAACGGGCCATCTGAAGGTGCATAAGAAAGATAACGCATCGAGAAGAGGATTGTTGCAGATGGTCGGCAATCGTTCAGCGTTACTTAATTATTTATCAAGAACAGACCGCGAAAGATACAAAAAACTAATAAATAAACTAGGTTTACGCAAATAAATCTAAATTCATGGAGGAATCAATATACATACCCACACCAATGCATAAGACAATTAAAACTAACCATTCCTTTGCTGGTCAATGGAAAATTTAAAGAACATAGATTGAGAGGTCAAAATGGCACAATTTAAAGTGGAGAAGTTGATCGGCAATAGAGCGCTTAGCATAGAAACAGGCCGGGTCGCAAGGCAGGCCGATGGCGCCGTATTAGTGCAATATGGCGAAACTATCGTATTAGTTACAGCGGTTTCTGCATCAGAAGAAAAGGGAAACGTAGATTTTCTTCCACTTACCGTAGATTACCGGGAAAAGACATATGCTGCCGGGAAATTTCCTGGCGGTTTTTTCAAGAGAGAAGGAAGACCTTCTCAAAAAGAAATCCTCACTATGCGGTTAATAGACCGCCCTATCAGACCACTCTTCCCAGATACGTACTTCCGCGAAGTGCAGGTTATGTCAATAGTGCTTTCCGCCGATAAGGAAAATGATCCTGATATACTTGCGATGGTGGGCGCTTCCGCCGCATTATCCATTTCAAGCATTCCCTTTAGCAAACCTACCGGCTCGGTAAGAGTTGGGCAAATTGAAGGGAAATTTATTATCAACCCCACACATGCCGAGTTGGCACAAAGCAGCATGGATATTGTTGTCTCCGGGACAGAGGATGCCGTTATGATGGTTGAGGCGTCTGCAAAGGAAATTCCCGAAGAACAGATGGTGGATGCCATTATGTTTGGACATGCGGCTATAAAAGAAATCATAACTCTTCAACACGAACTTATTGAAAAATGCGGAAAAGAAAAGCAAATTGTTGCTCCTTCCATGATGAATAAAGAACTCATGGAAGAAGTTAAACAAAAATATTATACCGCTATTGTAGAAAAGAATCTGACTCCTGGAAAAGGATACCGAAAAGAAGCGCTTGATGAAATACTTGCGGCCATAATTAATGAATACTGTGTAGAAGGCGTCGAAAATGCACCTACACCAAAAGAAATTAAAGCAATATTTGAGACAGTTGAAACAATTGTAGTCCGGGAACAAATAGTGTCTAAAGGATTGCGACCCGATTCCCGCGGATTGAAGGATATAAGACCTATTACCTGTGAGGTTGGCATTCTCCCCAGAGTACATGGCTCTGCTTTGTTTACAAGGGGAGAAACACAGGCAATTGTTGTGGTAACCCTAGGTACCACATCGGACGAACAAAAAGTGGACGGACTTGAAGATGAATATTCAAAGAAATTTATGCTGGATTACAATTTTCCGCCTTTTTGTGTTGGTGAAACAAAGCCGTTGCGAGGTCCTGGCAGGAGAGAAATCGGGCATGGCGCATTGGCGGAGCGGGCACTGGCAGAAGTCCTTCCACCACCGAACAAATTCCCTTACACAACCCGTGTGGTGTCTGATATAACCGAATCTAACGGGTCTTCTTCGATGGCATCAGTTTGCGGCGGGACGCTTGCTTTAATGGATGCCGGTGTGCCTATAAAAGCTCCTGTAGCCGGCATTGCTATGGGTTTGGTGAAAGAAGAGAACAGTGTATGTATTTTATCTGACATATTAGGGACCGAAGATCACCTGGGAGATATGGATTTTAAGGTTGCAGGCACCGCGCAGGGCGTAACTGCTTTGCAAATGGATATAAAAATTGCTGGAATTACTGAGAAAATAATGCGTGATGCACTGGCGCAAGCCAGGGAGGGCAGGCTTCATATTCTTCAGGAACTGGAAAAAGTCATTGAAAAACCGAGAGAAAAAATTTCTGTATACGCGCCAAAAATTGTACAGATTAAAATTAACCCGGAAAAAATCGGAATGATTATTGGCCCTGGCGGAAAAAACATAAAGAAAATACAGGAAGAAACCGGGGCAAAAATTGAAATTGAAGATGATGGAACGGTAATCATTTCCGCAACCCTTGGTGAATCGGCAGAAAAAGCAAAAACATGGATTGAAAATATGACGAAGGAAGTTGAGGTTGGAAAAACGTATAAGGGAAAAGTTTTATCAATAAAAGAATATGGGGCGTTTGTTGAGATAATTCCCGGGCACGATGGCTTGGTACATATTTCCGAGCTTTCTTACGAATATGTTGAAAAGGCGGGTGATGTTGTGGAGGTAGGCCAGGAAATAATGATAAAAGTAATCGGCATAGATGACCAGAAGAGAGTCAAATTAAGCAGGAAAGCTGCTTTAAAGGAAAGCGAACAACCCCTTACTCCTAAGAATTAAAATTAACTATAATTGGGTATAATATTTGAGAAAATTTCAAAAAGGAGGACGTATTAGAGATTCTGTAAACAAATAATATATCTATTTTATATCTTTTTTATCTTTTTAGGAGGATGTAGAATCGTACGGTAAAGAAAAATGTTGCTAAGTTTGTTCGTTTTTTTAAAGTGGTAAGTATTAAATATAAGGAGAATGAGATAATGGCGATTGGCAAAGTCAAGTGGTTTGATGCAAAAAAGGGTTTTGGTTTTATCGAGCAAGATGGCGGAGGAGACGTCTTTGTTCACTATTCCAATATTGGCGGTGACGGATTCAAAACACTCGAAGACGGAGAAAAGGTAGAATTTGAAGTCGTCGAAGGAGCGAAAGGCCTGCAAGCCCAAAAAGTTAATCGCGTAGCTTCTTAAAAAATATATAAAATATCATTTAACGAGCCGGGAGGAAGCACATTCAGCCATCTTCCTGGCTCTTTTTTTTAATAAAAAAGTGATTCAATATCTGATCGGCGCTATTGCATCTGTAATAATCGTAGTTCCGTTAGCATATTACTATTATAACAGGGGAATAATCCGTAAAACAAAAGAACTGGAAAAACGCACGATTGATTCTGAACGATTGGCGTTTGCCGGAACGTTGGCAGGGGGACTTGCCCATGAGATTAAAAACCCGCTAAGCACCCTAAACATTCATCTACAACTCCTAAAAGAAGACCTGCAAAATATCATTGGCGCTTCAGGAGACGACACCCGGAAAGTTTATAGAAAAATAGAGATTATCCAGAAAGAAGCACTAAGATTAGAAGAAATCCTGAATGATTTTCTCCGGTTTGCCAAAGGACAAAAACTGGAATTAGAATACTGTGCTGTTAATGAAATTCTGGATGAAGTAATCAACTTTGCAACACCGGAAATTAAACAAAAAAATGTCGTTGTTCTTAAAAGCTATCATCCTGGTTTGCCTTTATGTTATATTGACAGTAAACTTATAAAACAAGCCTTTCTTAATGTTATTATCAACGCGCAGCAGGCTATGGAGCACGGAGGGGAACTTATGATTCGAACCTCAAAAGTAAAAAAGTCGGTACAGATAGATATCACCGATACAGGCCATGGCATTTCCAACGATTCGCTCAATAAAATTTTTCAGGTGTACTATTCTACAAAAACTGCCGGGACCGGACTCGGGCTTCCTACTACGAAAAAAATTATAGAAGAACACAGAGGCACAATTAGCGTTCAAAGCCAGGAAGGCAAAGGTACAAATTTTACCATACAATTACCCATAAACCTCGAAAATGTCTCAGTATAATACGACAATTCTGATCATCGATGATAACGAAGAACACGCGAATGCTACGGCGGAAGCAATACAAAAGGTAGGATATAAATGTATTGTTGCTACCAGTGGCAAAGCGGGATTGAAGATTATTGAAACAGAAGAGATAGATGTCGTAATTACCGACCTGATTATGCATGATTTCAGCGGCATGGAAATTCTTAAAGCGACTAAGGAAAAATTACCCGAAGCGGAAATTATTTTGATAACAGGATACGGCACTGTTGAAACAGCCGTTGATGCCATGCAAAAAGGTGCCGCTACCTTTCTTCTGAAACCAATTAATATTAACCATCTGCGCGCAGAAATTAATAAACTCGTTGAAAAACAAAATCTGGTAAGAAATAACATATTGCTCCAGAAACAGCTTGATGAAAAATATGGCCTTACAGGAATTATTGGCAACAGCGCCAGTATGCAAAAGGTATTGACCATGGTAAATCAGATTTCCGGAACGAATGCCACTGTATTGATTACCGGGGAAAGCGGCACAGGGAAGGAATTGATAGCAAAAACCATACATAATAACAGCCTGAGGAAACACAATCCTCTGGTAATTCTTAATTCTGCCGCAATTCCGGAAAATATTCTGGAAAGCGAATTGTTCGGACATGAAAAAGGGTCATTTACCGGGGCGTTGTATCAGCGGAAGGGGAAGTTTGAATACGCACACCGCGGCACTTTCTTTCTTGATGAAATAGGCGACATGCCTCTTTCCGCACAAGCGAAACTGTTGCGTGTGTTAGAAGACGGAATGATTACGCGCATCGGCAGCAATGAGTCCATTGAAGTAGATGTGCGCTTAATCGCTGCCACGAATCAGGAACTTGGAAATCTTATAAAAGAAGGAAAATTCAGGGAAGACCTGTACTTCAGATTAAATGTTATTCGCATCAAACTGCCTCCTCTCCGCGAACGGCTTGAAGATATTCCATTGCTCCTTGATGCATTCATTCGCGAATTTTCCAGATTATATAGTAAGGAAATTTTGCAAATTACCCCTGAAGCCAGAAAAATATTATTAAGATACCAGTGGCCGGGCAATATCAGAGAACTAAAGAATTGCATAGAAAGCATGGTAGTTATTACCACAAAAAAATATTTAGATGTAGAAGACCTGCCCGATCATATCGAAAAAAAGAGCGACGAGATGCCAGTCTCCCATGGTTTGATGGCGGGAATGACTATGGAGGATGCAGAAATAGAACTCATTAAATGCACATTAGCCAGTGTGGGAGGCAATAGAGAAGAAGCCGCCAGAATGCTTGGGATTGGCGAGAGAACTCTTTATAGAAAGCTAGACCTTTACCGCTTGAAATAAAAAAGATGACAACAATTCAGTACCTTATCGATAACTTCTTTGCACACTTCCATTCGTCAGTGCGTGCTTTTTGGCAAAATATTTAATTGTCCCTTCTGCAGTCGGCAATCTACAATCGGCAGATTGCAGACTGAGGAATGCTGGCTATGCCAGTTTAGGTAACACTTGAGTCTTTTTCAAAAAACTAAATTGTTACAAAATATGAAAACCTTTCGAATAATTAATCCCCTATGTTAGAAATCAGAGTATGCGCCAATTGCAAAAGAAGTCTTTCAAAAATTGATATTGAATCAGGAAATGCATTGTATCAGGAAGGCGGAACGGTAATCTGCGGCGCTTGCCTTGCCGGACAAACAAAAACGGAAGAAAAATATGAAGAAAATGACTATATCATGGAATCTATATTACGCGAAGTAAAGAATATTAACCGCACTCTTACCTATGAACCCGCCTCCTGGCTGCCAATCCTGGCCTCTGTAATACAGTGCTTTGTATTTGGCTCCCTCATTTTTGCCTACCTTCACCGTAACGGAGATGTTCATTCCTATCTATTACTAGCCATTGTTTTTCAAGTAATGGCACTGACCTTTTTCGTGATAAAAAAATAAGAACGAAATATTACTTGACTTTCATATTCAGTGTTATATAATCAGCAATCATTATTGAATGGTAATATTTTCATATTAAAGAATGGAGGGAAATATGGGTATACAAGTAGGACAATGTGCGCCTTGTTTTACACTGCAAGGTGTTGTGGGTGAAAAATTTGAGGATTTTAGTCTGGATAATTATAAGGGTAAGTGGGTGGTGCTGTTTTTCTATCCCTTGGATTTTACCTTTATTTGTCCAACGGAAATAACAGAATTTTCAAAGAAAGACGGAGATTTTAAATCGCTCAATGCCCAGGTATTCGGGGTAAGCATTGACAGCGTATTCTCACACAAGGCCTGGCTTAAGGATCTTGGTAAACTTAATTACCCGCTGCTCAGTGATATCACAAAAGAAGTCTCTAGAAAATATGGAGTGTTGATTGAGGATAAAGGTATTGCGTTAAGGGGCACATTTATTATTGATCCTGAAGGAAAAATAAAATACCAACTTGTTCACGATTTAGGTGTTGGAAGAAGTGTTGAAGAAATTCTGAGAGTGCTTAACGCTTTACAGACCGGAGAACTTTGCCCGGTTGAATGGAAACCGGGAAAGAAGACCTTGGGTAAGGGTTAATATAAATCTAAAGGCAACTATTCAGTGCAAATATATTGCGTTGAATAGTTGCCAAATATTTTTCAATGCACGATTTTTGATGAAAGCTCCGTTATCTATAATGTTCAATACCACGAAGAAAAGTCTTTTGTCGTTCCTCATACATCACGCCTCTTTTTTTACCTTTTCAAGATTATTGATGGTCGCCTGAGATACCCTTGGATTTCATAGTTAATGTAACCTGATAAATATCTTTTGCCTGGCATGTTCATGCAGAATAACCGCTCCAATATTATTAGGTATGATGTCGCTATGATTTTTTTGCAGATATCGAAAAAATATATTTAACCTGTCAGGAGGAAATTATGATAAAAACATCTTTTGCCGCAGTACTCGCAGCCGTACTATCTATTTGTGTTTTCACGAATCATGCACATGCCGTTATGACCGGACTCAGTACGGAAGAACTCACAAAATCATCGCATGCCGTTATCACGGGCACTGTTGAGGATGTTCAATCGTACTGGAGCAGTGACAGAAAAACTATTTTTACCACCGCCTCAATAAAGATAAGTGAGGTTATCCGCGGTAAAGCCGTTCAAAACACCATTACCGTTGAATATGAAGGGGGAGAAGTGGACGGCATAGGACTAAGGATATCGGATATGGCTGTTCTCAGCAAAGGAGAAAAAATACTCTTATTCCTTAAAACAGTGAAAAGCAAAAAGGCGGAACAGAAAGAAGACGTATTTCGCATCGTCGGAAAGGCACAGGGAAAATATCATATCGACAACCAGGGCATAGCGAGAAAAAGCGGTTTCTCTGTTATTGATGGTAAAGAGGTAATCGACAATGAAGTGTCCGTAGAAACCCTCATAAACAAGATAAAAGGAGTCGAATAATTATGACAAAAACAAGATGGAACTATATTATTCCCTTTATCGTAATCATAGCATTAAATCTTTGCTGTTTAAAAATATATGGATTTGAAGTCAGTACCACAAACAGTGGAAAAGAAATAAAATGGAAAAAAGATACGGTAACGTATCTTATCAACACTACTGACGGTCCTTCCGGCAGCCTTGACGCTCTATTGGCGTCAATGCAGACGTGGACAGACGTTGACACCTCTTCTTTTACTTTCGTAGACGGTGGAACAACCTCAAAAAATAGTCACGGAGAACAGGATGGCATTAATATTATTGATTTTGGGGTTATTAAGGATGAAGGGGTATTGGGGCAAAATTCTTTCTGGTTTTATACGTCTGGAGAGATGATTGACAGCGATATACGTTTTAACACCAAAAATACCTGGAGTACAGACGGCTCGTCAGATAAATTTGACGTGCAGAATGTAGGCACGCATGAACTCGGCCATTCCCTCAGCCTGGAGGATCTCTATGATAAAAGCGATTCGGAAAAAACTATGTATGGCTACGGTTCTCCCGGAGATACCAGCCAAAGGACGCTGCATCAGGACGACATGGATGGGATTACTTATTTGTATCCTGCAAATACATCAGGTCAAAATCCGACACCTGTGGTATTGCCAACGCCTGGCGTAGCAACCGGTACGCTGGCAGGGTTTGTAACGGATAATGATAGAAGGTTGAGAGTAGCAGGAGCAACGGTGCGTAATCAGTCCGGGATGTTCACCGCTACGACAGGTGCGGATGGATATTATCAGATTGATAATATCCCCGCCGGAAGTTATACGTTCATTGCATTAGCTACCGGATACACTTTGAAAACAGTAACGGGTGTAACGTTAACGGCGGGAGAAACAGCCACGCTTGACTTTGCGCTGTCGGCTGTCGTTGTTCCAACACCGCCTCCATATGAATGCCCCGATACTTTAGAGGTTATGGCAACGTCTGCGTCTGTTGATCCGGATACCTTGATTCTTTCAAAAGGCAGCAGCGAAGAAGTTACAATTATTGTAACTGATAATGATGGATGTACGGCAGAGGGCGTGAAAGTAACACGGAAGCTTTCTTCGGCTAACAGGAAAATGATTAACGTAAAACCTCTCAGCGCAAAAACAGATGCAAGTGGACAGGCAACGTTCACCATAAGGGCGAAGAAGGATAAAGGAAAAGCCGATGTGAAGTTTAGCGTAGGCGGTGTGAAAGATAAACCAAAAGTAAAGATTGCCCTTACGAAGTAAGATAGCGCCAGGACAAAGTTTTTCTCTGTAACACTTTAGATTTTTCAAAAAGCTAAAGTGTTACAATTATTCAGGATTGTTTCTCATGTTTTTTCCTTTTCAATAGCGCACAACAAACCTCTTAGTTGATAAGACCCAAAGGCGGGGTCGTAAGGGGGTTTGTTGTTTGTTAATACGTTGGCGTTCGATTCCCAAACACCGAATTCCGGACCCGCTTTTTCAGGAAACCACCATCCATGTTCCACGCTTATCACCCGTGGATGAATATCTTCCGTTACCTGCGCCTTCATACGGATGCTTCCCCGCGGAGAACTCACAATGACCCAATCACCATGGTTTATTCCCTTTTCTGCGGCAACCTCCGGATGCATTTCTGCCTGGGGATGCGGCCTCCTTTTTCTCAGAGAGGGTATCTGTCTGTGTTCGCTCTGGAAAAATTCTTTCTTACGGCATCCCGTAATGAGCACATAGGGAAATTGTTCCACCAGTTCAGGCGATTGCACCGGGCTTTCCGGGGGTTCTTTGTATGTTGGCAGAGGATCGTACCCCAATCTCTGTAATGATTTTGAATAAAGTTCTACCTTTTTCGAAGGAGTTCTGAACCCTTTTTCCTCATACCTTTTGTATTGATGCGGCGGATAAAAGAATCCTGAGGTTTTTAACTTCTGATAATCTATTCCCAGAGGTTCCAATTGATAATTCATTACGTCTTCCAGGCTTTCTTCGCTTCCTGGCAGGTGAAGCCGTTTGGAGAGTTCATTGATTATCCATTCGTCCTGCCTGCATTCTGCGTGTTGCGTGATTTTTTGTTGAGCCATGACCATGTTTTCTACCACCAGGGGATATCCAATTACCTGTTCAACTTCAGGCCAAAATGCCGCGGGAAGGACATAATCCGCCAGTGCAGCAGTAGGCGTCATAAAAAGATCAGTAACCACCAATAGTTCCAGCCTTTGCAAGCTTTCATATACCTCTCCCGGATTTGCTACTGTAGTCAAAGGGTTGTTTCCAAAGATAAGAAGCGCCCTTATTTGATAAGGATCGCACGTTCTCATTGCCTTAAATAATGCAGGGATGTGCGCAGACGGCATGAACGCCCTCCAGCCACCCAGGAGTTTAAATGTATCCGCCCCTAAGCGCTTTTTCAACATGCCTTCCGGTAATTTCTCTTTGAGGGTAGGGTAACTGCGGATGATATTTTTACCAATAATATCACCGCCAGGGTTGTCGATGTTGCCTGTTAATGCGCGTAAAATGGCAATGCTTCTGACGGTTTGCAGGGAGTTTGTGTTCTGTTCAATGCCCAGCCCCCATTCTAATATTGCAGGTTTATTCAGGGCATATGTCCGCGCAGCATTTACGATGTCACATGCAGCTACCCATGTAATCGTCTCCGCCCATTCAGGGGTGAACGCTTTTACATGTTCCCTAAGCTCAGAAAACCCATGCGTCCATTTCTCCACAAATTCTTTATCATAAATATTTTCCTTTATAATAACGTGCATCATTGCCAGTGCTAATGCAGCATCAGTTCCTGGTCTGACAGGCAGCCATTGCTTGCAGCGTTTTGCAGTCTCCGATCTCCTGGGATCAACGGCGATGCCGATTGCCCCCTTATCCAATGCCCTTTTGACGGAAATTGCCAATTCACCGTCCGGCCCCGATACCAGTGGATTGTGCCCCCAGAATAAAATACATTTTGGCGGTACGTCTCCATAGTAATCCCCGACAACAAAACCGCCATACATAATATTGCTAACTGTAATTCTCGGGATAAAACACTGCGCTAAACCAGGTTCATACCAGTTAGGCGTACCCAGCGCATTTGCGAACCGCACGACATGCATGTAATGGTGTCTTCCCGTTCCTTGTCCCAGTGCAATCGATTCCGCACCGTGTTCTTTTTTCAAGGCGTCCAGTTTACGGGCTATCTCTTCCAGCGCCCTTTCCCATGAAATGCTTTCCCACTGCATGCCCCCTCTTTTGCCTTTACGTAAAAGGGGAGTCCTTAATCGGTCGGGATGATTTGCTATTTCGGGAGTCATTACTCCTTTAATGCACATCCAGCCCTTGTTCATCGGTGACGCCGGATCGCCCTTTACCTTTACCACCTTGCCATTTTGGACTGATACAATGACGCCGCAGCCGCCGTGACAGATTCTGCAGATACTTTTATAGGTTTTTTCGATATTGTCTGTCAATGTTATCTCCATAACCCTCCAAGCCGGAGAGGTTGGAATAAAGGAGTAAAACCACGGAACACCTAGCGCGGCCTTTGGCCGCAACCAAAAAGGTGATTTTTAGTTTATTATAAAGTATAGTAGTATCCTCGTAAATAGTAATCAGACAATTTGGAGGACACTACTTATGAATAAGTTGATGGAATTATATCGAGACAGGATCGTGGGTGCAATAAGCGGTCTGGACAGGATTCGTTTTCGCGGGACATTGCGGTGGTTGGCCAGTGAGCGTGGGATGGGAACATTCATGAACCAAGCGAGAATTCTGCTTAAGGATTTTTCCGGTTGGGTCAATGGGCTTACGGCACAGGTGCGAGACAGTTGTGAATCGCGGGCGAAAGATTTGGGTATCGAGGTGCGGTATTTGATGAGCAGCGGTGTTGATAAGGAGAAGTTGGCTCGCCAGATCGCGGCGGATAAGAGGATTACGGAAGGTTCCATCTGCCTGTTGAGTGTGGTAGAGCCTTGTATTGCGCCGATGGTCAAGGGCAACAAGGCCAGCAAGAAGCTCGAGTTGGTAATGGCGCCCCGCAAGTGTGTCTTTGTGTATCATTATTTTAACGATCCAGTGTTTGGTTTTGGTCATGTTCGTATCCAGAGTTGGGCGCCGTTTAATATTTTCATTTGTCTCAATGGTCGTCATTGGCTGGAGCGGCAACTTCAGAAGCAAGGTATTGATTATGTTAAGGACGGCAACTGTTTTGTGCGTATAGAGGATATTGCGGCTGCGCAGGTTCTGCTCCATGAGCAGCTTAAGACTGACTGGGCGAAGCTGCTGAACGGGCTTGCGTTGGGCAGTTGCCCGGCATTGTCGCAGATTCTTCGTCCGTTGGAACCGGAGTATTACTGGTCTGCGGATGAGACGGAGTGGGCGACGGACATCATGTTTAAATCGGTTGAGGCATTGGAGGAGTTGTTTCCATCGTTTGTTCATCATGCGATGCGGGTTTGCGACAGTTCTTCGGTGATGAAGTATTTGGGTAGGCGTAACCTTGCAGGCGCTGCCCCTGATGAGGTTATCAGCGACTATCGAAGACGCTATGAAGGTATACGGGTCAAGCACAGTGTGAATTATAATTCAGTGAAGATGTATAACAAGAGCGGTAGTCTCTTGCGTATTGAGACAACGATCAATAATACGCGGGACTTTAAGGTCTTTCGGAGTCCCAATGATGATGAAGGCAAACCGGCGTCATGGCAGAAGATGCGTAAGGGCGTAAGCGATCTTCATCGACGGTGTGAGGTGAGCCAACAATGCAATGATCGTTATGGGGATGCTTTGGCGGCGGCTCAGGTAGAGGAGAAACTGAAAGAAGTGGTGAGCAGCGCTTGTAACAAGGTTGTCAAAGAGGGCAAGAGGTATCGAGGTTTGAATCCCTGGCAGCAGGATGATTACCAGATGCTGATGTTCCTGTCCAAAGGCGAAAACGCGATAAATGGATTCCGCAACCATGATTTGCGTAAGTGGCTTTACCGGGAATCCGAACAATCCGGCAAGGATCAGCAAAAGAAATATTCCGGACGAACGACCCGACGGATAAAGATGCTGCGGGCACACGGTCTAATCCGCAAAGTTCCGAGGGCCAACCGCTATGTTTTGACGGAGAAAGGCCAGAAGTTCTCTTGTTCACTGATGACCGCTTCAGCCCTTGATATTAAAGCACTTACGGAAATGGCGGCATGAAAAACACGCATAAAAAACAAGAAATTGATGGATAGTAGTACGGAATACACGGAAATTTATTTTACAATACATTCTCATATAACCTCATTTAGCATACGATTCTTCTTCCAACAAAATTTTCTCCATTCTCACTCATCATCCTCTTCCAAATTCTTTTTTTCCGTGTATTCCGTGGTTACCATATTTTAATTATAATTTAATAAAACCGTGTTCGCACCATTCCCCATAACATTCCAAATCCCAGAGCACCTGCCCTGAGGACAAGTAAAAACGGAACACATAATCCAACGAGGCAATCTTTTCTGACGCCCAATATCATTAAAGGCAGGGATAGTAGGAAGAAAAATGCACCTGCGCCAAATGCCGCATACAAGCCAGTGGGGGAAAAAACAGAAAAGGAAATGCTCATTAGGAATAAAAACAGAAAAAGAATCTGTAATTTTAATGTTTGAGGGGTGTAGGTATCTTTAAGCATCTTGCCGGGAAATTTTTTATATACTACCGTCCGCCAGTACCCCCTCCAGAATTTAAGCCTTGCATACCTTTTTACCGAAGCGGGATGGTCTAAATGAAAAACAATGGCGTTTGGATTGAATACCATTTTAAATCCCAGCGTTGACATGCGGTACGACAATTCCGTATCTTCATTGTTCGCAACGGGAAAACTCGTATCAAAACCTCCAAGCTGAAGAAACGCATCTTTACGAAAACCCGCGGAATACGTGTCAACCATGTCGATTGATGCAGCCTTTTTCAGCATTTCAAACCGCTCTTCAAACTCAAGCTGGGCGAAACGGGCTACAATACTTTTCTGCCTGTTCCTATATGCCCCTTTTACCGCCATTACGCTTTTATCGTTGAACGGCGCAGCCATTTCCCTTATCCAATCAGGTTCCGGCACACAATCGGAGTCGGTAAATAAAATAATTTCTCCCTTTGCCACTATTGCTCCCTTGTTCCTTGCCGTCGCAGGCCCGCTATTTTCCTGCCGGAGATATTTTATATCATACGTCCTTGCAATTTCACCCGTTGCATCTTTTGAACCGTCATCTACCAAAATTACTTCATATGAAGCGGATGGATAATTTTGTTGTTTCAGGGCATGTAAGCATTGCCCGATTGTTTTTTCAGCATTATAAGTTGGTATTATGACTGATATGGAAAATGGCATACAATATTTTCGTCTCTGAATGATTTTCAAAGCCGGAGCTTGGTCGAGCGTTTCCCTTCAAAACCAGAAGCTATCGAATGATAATTCCCGCATACCCTACCACCTGATCATAATCGCCGGTGACGTCCCCGCTCGTTGCGTAGCGTACGAGTATTGCTTCTTTTGCGCCACGTTCTTTGGAGCAAGTAAGCATAATCACTGCAGGGTATATTCCGCACATGGAAATGCGTAATTCGCGCACCTTGTTGTATAAGCCGTCTTCGTTAAGCGCTAAAATTTCATTGATGGCAATGTTATCTTTCTTGTTTGCAGACGCCTGCGGCTCGTGATGCGTCATATCGGAAGATGCCACTACGAGCGCATCGGGGTGCAATTTCTGCAGCATCTGGGACATGCACTTCCCTATGGTTTTCAAGTCCTGAATTTTTCTGGAGGCTATGGTCATTACAACTATCTCTGTTTTCTGATTAAAATATTGAATAAAGGGTATTTGTACCTCTGCAGCATGTTCATACAAATGAGCCTCCTTGTCTCTTTCTATAAGGTGGCAACTATTAACCAATTCATCCACCGCTTCCTCATTTACTGCTATCTCTCCAAAAGGGGTTATCCAGGAACCTCCTGGCCAAATTGAATAGGGCTTGCCATATCCGGTATGATTTGGTGACAATATCACTACCAAATCCGGTATCGTAATGTGCGAATATAAACTTCCGGCAATACTGCCGGAGTACATATAGCCCGCATGAGGAGAAACTGCCCCCAGAGCAGATTGTTTTTCACAATCCTTGATGATAAAAGTATCGATCTCATGTTGTAACCGGCTTTTATCCCCGCTGTAAAAAGACCCCGCTACTGCTGGTTGACGTATCATTTTATTTCTCTATTAAATTTAGTTGTTAATAAAAATAAATTGTACAAAAAATATCAAAAACACGTTAGCTTTTATGGGGCAATGACGTATGTTACTGCTTTTCCCCCGGTTGGCTAAATAGTTGCCATAATTAGAGAAAATTCCTTGAAAACGATGATAACAGATGTTATCTTTTTTATATAAATACCATTTCGATTCATCTGTTCCACAATTCTTCTTAAACAACCCTTCCCAAATCAGATTTGAAGAATCTAAACAAATGGCGGTGTAGCTCAGATGGTTAGAGCAGCGGACTCATAAGCCGCAGGTCGGGGGTTCGATTCCCTCCGCCGCTACCATACTTCCGGTCTTATGCGATGGAACATTGAGCATTAACTTCCAAAACCGTGTAACTCATGTTACGCAATAAGAAAAATGTTCAATATTCAAATTTCAATACTAAAGATTCAAAAAACCTCTAAATTCCAAATCCTTATCCACATTTTTTATTAAGTCCTCCTCATTAAATGCAAAACAGGGATTGATTTCAATAAGTCCCTTTACATTATCATTAGAATCCTTCGGGATGGCAACCCCCGCCTTTCGCAACCATTGGCCAAATATATTTACCATGTCTTGTTGCGCTGTTGCGGGAGAATCGTCTCCTTCTGCATTTTTTACCGGAGAAAATTCCTCCTTGCGGATAACTTCCATAAGTACACCATTTTTCACGTGCTTTAAAACGTCAAATATAAATGTTTCAAATTTAATGGCGTTATTTTCTTTCGGGGTAATCAAATTGCCGTTCAAATCAATAAAAGGAACCTTTTTTATTGCGATATGATACGGAAGGTAGGTTTCCATTTGAAACAGCTTTTCAAGAAAGGCGATGCTGAATATGTGAATCGCAATATTTCCTGCATTATATTTTAAAGTGCCATCATTGTTTTTTGCATATTTGTCCTCCTGGCTCAGTTCCGAATACTCAACCACGTGCAAGTGTCCGTCAAGAGAAACAATCACTCCTACTTTTTCATCAGGGCTGCGTTTTTTAACCACCTTTGATGACACATCCGCGCCATCCATAAGATGATAGCCAATAAATACAGGGTCTGCCATTTTTATAAGCACGTTATCCACCTGGTGATAAAAGATGTGCCTGACCCCCCGTTCTTTTATATCATTTATAATACTTTTTTCCTGAAGCGCAATAATTGTGCCCCCATGACCGTTCGGGCTCATTACAATATTTGACTTTGCATTCATCAAAATTTTTCCGTTCATATCTACTGTGGGAATCATTCGTTGGGTAAAGAAATATACCCGTTGTTGGTCAAGCCCGAAGAATTTGTTTGAACGGAAAAACTCCTGCGTGTCGTGATCATTTGTTTCGCTTGTCATAATATACCAGGGAAACATTGCGTTGTATTTCGTTTGAAGAGCGCGTATTTTCTCGGCATGAAGTTGAAAAATGCTTTTTTTGTTGATTGGCGATATGGGGAGCATGCCCTTTGGTCCATCGATTCCCAGCCGTGTTCCCTGTCCTCCCGCAACGGTAAGGATGGCAATTTCTCCATTGCACAAGGACTCCTCCCCCACCTGTTTCGCCTTTTCAGCAGCTTTTTTTCCAGTAATATTTTCCGGAATGCCAATAATCGGTGGGGGTTGTAAATTTTTCTGAAACATGTCAGAAGCTGAAATAAAGCTTTCGTGAAAAAGTTTTTGTAAAAGCGTAAAATCTATTGAAGATATCTGTTTCAAAAGATGCAGCTTTTCGGCAGTAGTAATCTCGTTCCACCAGCTAAAAATGTGGGACTGGCCAGTTTGAAATGCCTTTTCTATAAGGTGTTTATAATCAGGATATGCTTTTTCAATATGGTCTTTGTTTACGGTATTCATAATTTAATAGTAAAGGAATTTTCATTTTGCATGTGAGTTTTCAGGGTGGTGCAAACAAGAGAAAAACGCAGGATTTAGTGTCCCTGCTTAGTGCCCCTCCTTCCGGTTGATTAAGTCGTCCATGACTGAACCGAAACGTTTTGTATGTTTCATAATGCCTGTCGGCAATCAAAAACGACAGACCAATGAAACAATGAACTTTATTATACGCTATTTTTTAAAATGTAAAATATTTATTTTCCCTCATTTTTTCTGCTTATGATTTATTATTTTTTATCCTCAAAGGTATAAGCAAAAAGATGAAGGAAAAGTAACATTTTAGTAACACTTTAGTCTTTTGAAAAAGCAAAACGTTCGTTCCCTAGCTTCCCAGACTGGGCCAAATGAACTCTGTTATCTCAAAAGTAAGGGGTAACTCCTCATATTTTATGGGAATGTAATTGCATTGGAAGCTCCTGCATCCACTCTATAAGAAATATGGAGGATCTTTCAGGCGGGTCCATGTTTATAACCTGAACACGCCTGGCGTAGCGATATGCTTTCTGTCCTTCAGGCCTGTTGTAGGGGCGAAGCATTTGCCATAAATCTTCATAAATGCGTTCTTACCCAAACCGGCAGATGCTTAGCCCCTACTTTTTTAAATTAAATCGCATCCCGTCGCTTGCGGCTATAATGTTGAGTCCTGTTTCCGCTGATAATTGTTCGGCAACCTTGTGGGGGTGAGCCTTGAGCATGGTCATTCCAAAATGATTCAATAATGTAGTTTTTGGTTTTAGTGTGGTAACTATTTCTCTGACGTCTCTTATTGTCAGGTGATACAGCCACTTTCTTGTATCGCGGTCAGCGTTATAGCGGACAACGTTGATAATCAATGTGTCGCCATTGTAGCACTTCAATAAATCCGGAAAGTAACGGGTATCGACGATGTGTGAAATGGTATATTCAGGGGTAATGAAATTAATGCCGTATGTTTCACTTGGATGCTGATGTTTAAGTGGTGTTTCAAAGTAGACACCGTCTGACAGTTGATAACGCCCGCCTTCCTTTATGATAATTATTTTAGTGATATAGTTTCTTACATAGTGGAAAACAACCGGATCTTCCGTTAATGCATCTTCGGGGGCGTAGAGTGTTCCTCTTTTCTTAAATCCTCCTTCAGTCATTGCTTCAATCATAACATTCACATCTGCGGCATGATCCAGATGCCTGTGGGAGAGGATAATTGCATCCAGTTGCATCGGGTCCATTTTTGGCCTGCTTGAAAGGCATCTTACAAGGCATCCAGGACCCGGATCTACCAAAACGTTGAAACCGTGCAATGAATACCAAATGCCCCCTGATGCGCGGAGTTGTTTCGATACGACAATCCTCGCCCCGGCCGTACCGAGGAATTTTATAAAATCTGTTTGAATGGTCGTTTCCATAGTATATTTAAGAGAGTTTGTAAAAATATTTTGTTTCCGATATTTTCATATTATATTATAGGAAGACGTTTTTTGTAGCGTAATGTTGATATATTTTTATTAAATGATAGGAAACGCCTTTTTTGTTCATCAAATCAAATTCAAAACGTACCTCCCTTTTTTCCTGTATTCTTGTCTTAATACCGGTCTTTTCCCTTCTGCTTTATATAAATGCCACTCACGGGAAATTTGTTTATGATGATTTCAAGGTTATCGTGGACAACGGTTTTATCAAGGACTGGAAGTATTTTCCCGCATTGTTTTCTGCAGATTATTTTATCATTTCAGGGGAGATGAGTTACCGGCCATTTGTGACCTTTTCTTATTTTGTTGATTATAGCCTCTGGCAGCTCAACCCTTTTGGTTTTCATTTGACAAACGTTTTATTACATGCAGTAAATACCACGCTTTTTTATCTTTTCTTCCGCCAGGTGATAAAAAATAAAAAGATACTGTGGCTTTCCACACTTTTTTTTATCACACATCCGATTCTTACGGAAACAGTAAATGCTATTGGATATCGCGAGGATCTTCTTTCTGCAACATTTATGCTTATCTCTCTCATCTGTTTTGTAAAATCTGACACATTGCTGTTTGAAAGCAATGGGGAGAAAAGACGTTTTATCATGTATTATTGCCTCTCTCTCCTTACGTATTTTCTTGCGCTTTTTTCAAAAGAAATGGCCATAACCCTGCCGGCTATTTTATTCTTATTTGTTATCTTTTCAGGCCAAGGCATGCGGCAAGGCATTTTGCGAAGGCTTAAAGGTATTTATATTGGATATTTTGCCGTTTCACTGTTTTACATCGTGATACGATTTGTAGTATTAAGAAATCCGGCAGTGCAGGCGGAGTATCAGCCTGGGGGATTCTGGCTGAATATTTTTACGATGCTTAAGGTGCTGGCATCCTATATCAAGGCGTCTTTCTTTCCGTTTAACCTGAATGCGGACTATGTGGTGCCCCTTGTAAAATCTTCTCTGGAGTGGTCAGGCATTCTCTCCGTCTTGTTTTTATGTGCCGTTTTTGTCATCCTTGCGAAACTATGCAAAGTGAGGCATTTCTTTGCCTGCTGGATGGCCTGGTTTTTCATCACGCTCCTGCCGGTTATGAATATTGTTCCTATCGGAAATATTATGGCGGAAAGATATCTGTATCTTCCCGTTATGGGCTTTTGTGTGGTAAAGGGGATACTTATCTACCGTATTACCGATACAACGCTGTCTTCCCGTGCTATTCCTTTAAGAAAAGTGGTGCAACTGGTCATCATAATTTTTATGGTAGGCAGCAATGGCTTTTCTATTATAAGGAAAAACGGAGACTGGCGGGATGAATTTTCATTGTGGACAAAGACCCTGGTAAGGTCTCCGCAAAGCCATCGTGCGCATTGCAATCTTGGAAACGTTTATTTGGAAAAGGGGAATATTGAACGGGCCCAAAAGGAATATCAGGCCGCATTGCTCTGCAATGCTGAAGACGCCAGCATACACAGCAATCTTGGCATAGTATATACGAAACAGGGATTAGAACAAAAGGCAGAGGCAGAATACATAGAGGCAATCCGGCTTGACAGATATTACGCGCAGCCGCACAACAATCTAGGCAATATTTATTACAACCGGGGGCAGCTTGATAAGGCAAAGGAGGAATATCTTGAGGCGCTCAGGATAAAACCGGATTATTCGCATGCGCACAATGGGCTTGGCAGTGTTTACAATTCAATGGAAAAGCTTGATGAAGCCCTTGAGGAGTTTCGAGAATCCCTTCTGTACGACAGCAAATATATCCTTGCCATAAATAATGTAGGGGTAAACTATGCAAAGCGGGGGAAGATGCATGATGCTATTGAGTATTTTGAAAAAGCGGTTGCGTTAAACCAAAATCAGCCGCAGAGTTATTACAATCTTGGCTTTGCTTATGAAAACCTGGAAGAGGGAGAAAGGGCTGTTCAGGCATACCGCAGGGCGGTTCAGTTAGACCCGGACAATTTTAATGCCCTCCTTGCGCTGGGCAATCTTTGCTACAGGATGGGTATGGCCGATGATGCGATAAACGTATTTCAACATATGATTGTTCGTTACCCCGGTGAGGTAAATGCTTATAAAAGGCTTGTATTTTTGTATCTTGTCAATAAGCGGGATGCCGAAAAATCAAAAAGTTATTTACTGGAACTCTTAAAAATAGACCCCGGCCAGGCCGCGCGGGAGGACATGAAGCAGGTTATCGAGTATTTTAAGCTGTCGGGAGAGTAAGCGTGCAGTCCGGCAGTCGGCAAATTGCAGATTGTAGACTGCTGATTGCCGACTGGAAACTGTAGACTGTGAATGGGTTGGAAAGTAAAAGTGGGCCCACAAGGATTCGAACCTTGGACACGCGGATTATGAGTCCGCTGCTCTAACCAACTGAGCTATGGGCCCCTTTATTGATGTTTGGAATTATACCACAAATTACTACCATTTCAATTTCAAATTTATAGTCAAACAAATCGTAACTATTCAGCGTAAACATTACACGACTCCTGGCGGGTTCACTCATTAGAAGGCTTTTGTCAAGGACAAAATATCTCCGGTCGCAAAAATATCTACATTTTCACGTTTTGAA
>NZ_JAOSKF010000004.1:0-127131 GCF_027493735.1 Candidatus Kuenenia sp. | reverse complement strand
GATCTCATCTTCACCAATATCCGGCAGGGCAAAAGGCAAAAAATCAGTCATATCTCATCCTTTTTTCTTAGAACTCTTTTCGTCTGCGGTCATAATTCTTTATACGCTCAGAATAATTTTATCCAATTTATTTCCATTTACCCACTCAACCAAACAGAGTATAAATGTTAAGTGGGTTAAGTAGGTAAAGATGTTTCCCTTCCATTTCAGTCAACCCACCCAACCAATTCAACCCACTCACCCTCCTCTACCAAATTAACCATGCGATTTCTATAATTTGTAGCAACAGTCTTATGGTAAAAACCCCAAACCCGTAAAATCTTCAGGTTTTTCGTAACGAACTCCGCGGGATAGCCGCATTTCAAGCACTGCGAGAGGAGAAGGGGCATTCCCTTTCTCATTATTGCCGAGAAAAATAGTCGATTTACCCGTCAAAGGGATAGCCGCAATTATTCCAGGCCTTTCACGGCTTTCCACCTCCATCTCTTTACCATCGACAAAGGCCCTGGCCCTGGTTCCTTCCCAGGTAATAGCAATATGATGTATTGTCCCCAACAGCCAAACGGGTATTCGTTGCTTCGTGCAAATCCAGGATCCTGCCCAGGCATAGACAATAAACTGGAGCCTCCCTCCGTTTATGCGTAAGAATACCTGTCTGTTTTCCTCCTGAAAGAAATGAACAAGGGTAGGATCTGCATCGCAAGAAGCGGCAATACCTGCATCACTGACAATAAGCTCCAGCGTCCCCTTTTCAATTGGGAAACCATGTTTGTCAGGAAACATAAGACATGCATTTTGTTCCAGTGGCTGATACGCCTTGCCTGCTCTGGTTGTAACAAACGTCCCCCTCCCCCTTATCATGCCGCCAGCCCTTTCCACCACTTCAGGACTGGTAAAAACAAGGTGCAGTGCAGTATCCTTATCTTCTTCCAGATAAGTTTCATTTTGCACTATGGTATTACTGTCTTCCTTCTGGCTGGTCGCTTTCTGTACCGGCATCGCAGACTCATCCTCTTCTGCAATGGGATCTATTAATCTTTTCACCACGACATCACGAAAAGCAACCCGGGCATTTCGTGCACCAATGGCAAACCCACCACCGTCACCGGAGTATGGTACATAGTAGCTGAAGACGTGTTTTCCATCGACAAGGCAGTTGATGTTTCGCCCTTTTCTTAACACGGTAAACTGGTACCAGCTTCCGGATTGCAGAGAACCAACAGATCCGCTGGCATGCGGGTTATCATTTATTCTTGACAGGTATCCATTCATCCGGTCAAACCATATCTTAAAGAGCGCCGGATAGAAACACTCGTTCAACCATAGGAGGATTGCCGAATCTTCGTTAAATGAAGAGGCTTTTGCAGAAAAGGACAATGAATAGTTTCCTATGAGATTGATATCATGTACATAAGACAAAGCCTCTGTGCCTGTAGCATCAACCATATAAGCGCCATCTTTTACCTCCCAGTCCCCACTTGCAGGAGACCAGGCACGACTCGACTTGTCAAATTTTTCAATAAAGGGGATAGGGTAGTTCGTAGTAGTAAAAGACCAGCTTCTGGAGGCGACCCTTCCGGAAAGGTCTTTTCCCCTGACCACAACGGTATGACGACCCCTGGCCAGATCGACTTTGGGAATATAGGAGATCCCATTCTTAACACCTTTCATGTTGATCACAAGTCCGTTGTCAGGTCCAACTACTTTGCCGTCAACCTCTACCGTAACCGAATCCGGGTCAATACCAGTCCCGTCATTTCCCTCACGAAATGAGGCCTTGATCATTGGGGCAGCAAGGGTGATTGTTTCGCCTGGTCTGGGCCTGAGACCCGCAATTTCCGGCGGTTTACTTCCGGTTTTTCCATGGCCTGCTATAGCAGGGTAAATACGATAGATATGCACATAGTAGCCGGCAAAGGTGTCTGAAAATTGGTTATTCTCAAGTGTTATTTTCCTATCCTCATAAAGTACCTCGATCTCCGGCTTCACAGAAAGACCCGAAAGGTCAAATTTTGCCGTAAGCCCGGCACGCTGGTAATTCACTGCAATAAGGTAATATTTCCCCTGATATTTTTTTAGTACTATATCAGGATTAATCGGATCGGCATCCACCGTTATCCTCTCGGCGGCATCAGGGGAGAATATAACAGGACTAAAATCATCAATCTCCCTCCCCAAATGTCGAAATTCCCTCCAAACATCCGGATGGTTCAAAACGTATTGGAGCGAGAAAAAGAGAATTCCTTTTGCCCCCGGACTATGGCAAGGTAGGATTGGCATCGGAGATCTTTGCCTTTTTCATCATGAAAGGCGCCGAGCAACACAGCTATATACGGTTTCCTGCCATCTGCCGATCCAATGCCAGAATCAATATATGCCCTCACCGTAGAGAGGTTGGGACGCCACATGGGATAATACGGATCATTCATGTGAATATCGCTTGCTTTTGCGTATGGATCACAGCTTGAGGAAAGGGTAACCAGAGATACAGGATGGTTCGCATCGCAGCTTCGGACGATATTTGCCAGCCGATCAATCGTCGTAAATGGTATTTGATTACCATCCGGTTCATCTGCAATGTACCAGGAGAATATTCCTGGATTATTTTTCAGTGTTGTAATCCTTTCCCTTATTAGTTCCTCAGCCCCAGGGGAAGTGCTTTTTGTTTTATGGTGCATATCCCTGTCATAAGCACCAGGCATTGCCTTCATATCAAGAGAATGCACAGCATTGAGATAGCTTTCCATTTTTGCCGGCTCTGCGTATACGTCCCCTGCACATATGGCACTATTGAACCCATACCTGCTCATCATCTCCAGTTTGCCAAGCTCGTCAGCGGCATAAAAACCAAAAGGGAAAAACGGTTCACCATCCACAAGAATTGCCTTGTCCTTTCGTATTGTTACCTTACCCGTCCACGGATTATCCTTTCGAAATCTTTCCTGCTCGTTCCCTGTGGACTGATCGTCAGGGGCGTTAACCTTCTGTGGAATATTGTTTTCATTGAACTCGATCGACAGTGTTGATGGGTTGGTCTTTTGAAGAGACCCATGGCAACCCAGTACTATGAAATTCATTATAAACAACGACCCAAACATTAGTCTTCTTATCATAGTCTTATTCATCAGAATAAAGGTAGAGTGAGTTAAGTTTGTTGAGTTTGTTAAGTTTGTTAAGTTTGTTAAGTTTGTTAAGTTTGTTAACCCAACTTCGACAAGCAGAAATCGTATCTCTTTTATTGCCAATGTGATACGACTTTAGTCCTTCATTTTTCGGCACTACATCTTTGAGTTTTCATGGGTGATTTTATATTTTTTCTGCCTAATGGTGTATGTTTAATTTGTAGTTTATTGTAAATCGTGTGCTGCTTTTCCGTGGGCGCTGTGCAGGTTCTGACGTCAATAACGCAGCCGTCCTTTGTGTTCATGGTCGTTGTTACCCTTATATGGGTGGCAAGGATATTACGAATCGTATTCCAATTATAATGAACCCCTGCGGTTCTTAGCTTTTTTAATATCCCGGCAAGTATGTGATAGGCCAATACAGTGACATGCACGTGGGCAATGGTTGGGGTATCTGTGTGGTGAAAGTTTGGCCGTAAACCAAGGTTGCCTTTCATTGTTTTAAAACTTTCCTCAACAGTACTCAACGACCTATGGAGCTTTGATATCTCTTCCCCGCTAAGATCAAGTCGGTTTGTCCGTAATACATACGTGCCTATGGCTTCTTCCTTTGCTTGCGCCTGAGCATTTTTCTTAAATTTGATATCGGTCGCTTTGCCATCCGTCTGTTCCACTTTGATCGTATATAAATTGCCCACCTTGTAGCGTTCTTTTAACCGGCCTATCCTCTCTATGATCGTATCATATTTTTTCTGTCTTTTTGGCTTCTCTAATCCTTCTTTTATTGCCGAGAGCGCCTCTTCAAACCTTTGTTCTTTCAGGGAAAGGATGGACTTCTCTTTTGCCTCTTTTGCCTCGCTGTGGCATAAAAGGAATGCCTCTTCTTCAGTACGGACTAATTTCATGCCCAACGTTGTTTTCCCGTCTGATAACATAATCTTCTCTTCGTCCGTTTCAGGCCAAAAAGTATCTTCAAAAGATTTCTTGCGCGAGACGACCACATATTTATAGCCGTTCTTCCTGATAAGCGCAATGTTCTCTTCCGTTGCTATCCCCGCGTCCATAACAATCGTTCTATCATTTGAAAACATACCGTCTTCTTTTTTTAATCCATCCAAAATATCTTTTAGGGTACCAGGCTCCGACACATTGCCCTCAAAAACCTTGCTCTGCTTGGGAAATCCCTCTTCATCAACGGTAAGGGATAGCGTAATTAACGGACAATCATTACGGCTCTCTTTTGATTTGTAGCGCCGGGCCACCTTACTCCCTCTTTTGCTACCCTCAAAATAGGTATTTGTTAAATCATATAAAATCACCGTCTCTTTAAGGGAAAATATCTCTCGCGCCCGCTTTGACAACTCTTGCTCTATGGCGGCATGATTCTCCCAAAGCAAGACTGCCGCGCGATGCAGCGCTTTATCATACAGTTTAACCCCGGAGTCCAACAGCTCTCCCGCCCCGCTTGTTTCAGAAAGCCATCGCACGGTATCACGCTCGCTGCCGGGATGAACCATTCTCCCCACAATGAGCATCTTGGAATAGGCAATCTGGTCATCTGTAAAATCAAGCCCTTGCAATATCTTATCAAACCCGTATTCATTCATTTGGCTTATGGCCACGTGTTCGGCGCCTACGGTCTTTGCATCATTTGTTATCAGGGAATTAATATTCACGTGCTCGTATTGAGCAGGTTCTTCCCCTGCTGATTCACCGCCGGTAATACGTTCTTGCGCCCTGTCCAACCGCTCCTGTCTTATCTGGCTGGCATAATGCCTTGCTTTCGCCTCTATTTCAGGATCTTGAGGAAACAACGTTTTTTGATTTGCTAAAAATCCTTCAATGCAATTGGCAAGGGTCTTCCACTTCTCCTCGGGCAGACTAAGCTGCCCAAGGTTTAAGACTATTTGCTGTCTTGGCCCTGAAGGGGTGCGAATGGATTCGATGAGTTGGTGTTGTATGTAGCTCTTCCCGCCATTCACTTTTTTGATCTTTTCACGGATAAACACACCGGTATTTTACCATGTAAGCAATGGCGCCGCAAGCATAAACAATAATATTCAGGCACTACATTAAACGCCGAAAGCAACATTCAACCATACCAATAGGTTACGACTATTATACGCTCAATTTCTTGCCTTTTTCAGGGTAAATTTGTCGAAGTTGGGTTAAGTAAGTAAAGATGGTTTTTCTTATACATCGCGCAACTAGCGCAACCTACTTAACTCACTCTACCCACTCAACTTACCCAACTTACTCAACTTACTCCATTCCCTTCCGTTTCTTCAGATAGCTGATATAGCCATTTAATATCTTAATAACAACAAATATTTTTGTCTTCAATATATTGAATTCCTCTTCAGAAATGTAATTTTCATCTAAAGCGACTGTCAGATGATCCAGCACTTCATAAAGAGAACCTCTGGCCTGACGGCAAAATTGAATATTTTCCTGGAAATGGTACCTTCCATGTCCTTCAGCAATATTGGCTGTTACAGACCTTGAAGCCCTTACCAGTTGGTCAGCTAACCGGAACCTTTCATCAGATGGCAATGCCTTCGTTAGTATTGAAATTTCCTTTCTTAACTCTCTTGCTTTCTTCCAGACCTCCAAAGTCTCAAATGTCGATTTTGTCTCATTTAACTCACTCAACTCACTCAACTCCCCCAACATACTTAACTTACTTAACTTACTTAACTTACTCTGCTTACTCTACTTACTCTACTCTACCCAACCCTCCTACGCCGCCAATACCAAATTCCCCACAGGAAACCCAGACCGTAAGATAGATGCAGAATGAGGAATGCCACGGGCAATATAGTTAAGACTCGCAAATTCCTCCGTCCTACCCACAAACATGCGATAAGATTAGCACCTGTATAAGGTCCGATTACTACAATTCCCCATAAAGGTTTGAAGGTAAACAACGCCATGAAAATGGTCAAAAACAAGCTCAATACAAATACCGCGGGTATCAGGTGACGCCAGGATGGCACAGCACCCCGCTTTTGAATGACACGCACCTTGTAAAATCCGTACTGGAAATACTGTTTCCAAAGACCACGCAGGCTGGACCGACTGTAATATACAGACCGAATAGAGGGATCCATCCGGATTTTCCCACCAGACTGTGTAAGACGAAAATTAAACTCATCGTCCTGGTTGCGCACGAGTTCTTCATCAAAACCACCGATACGATTAAACACATTGCGTCGGTATGCGCCAAAGGCTACCGTATCCACATAACATCCCTGTCTGCGCCCTGTGCGGAAGGCAACCCCCCCCACACCGAAAAACGAACTTTGTGCCAGTGAAATGACACAAGCCAACCAGGTTTCGCCTACGGTTACCATAGGTCCACCTACACATTCCGCACCGGTATCCTTTAGCACCTTTACACATTGTTGCACATAATCTGTATCTATTATTGCATGCCCATCCACCCGTATAATAATATCGCCCCTGGCATGTCGGATGGCGGAATTTAAGCCCGTGGGTACAATCCGACTTGGGTTATCAATCAAGGTAATTGGTGAATGAATGGGAGATGGCACATTGTTGTCCTTTGTTTGTGAATAATTGTTGATGATACTTTGCACAATTTCCATTGTCCCGTCATCTGACATACCATCAACGATAATTACTTCTACCAGATTATGTGGATAGTCTTGTGCCAATACCGACCCCAAGCTTCGATTAATGAATGAGGCTTCGTTGCGGATTGGCATTATAATAGTAACGAAAGCATTATCGAATATAGTGTTATCCGACAAATGTGTATTCATGGTTAAGAAACACCTGCTACCTTCTCATAAACTTCTATTGTTTTCTTTACAATATTATTCCACGAGAAAGCTTCTTTCGCATAATTTACAGAGTCTTCTTTCATTTTTTCCAATAAAGGTGGATTACTCAAAAGCTTACATATTGCGTCTGCTATAGCCTTTTCATCTTTAGGTGGAACAAGGAAACCATTCCGGCCTTCTTCAATCATTTCAGGCAAACCGCCCACCCGAGTCGCAATAACAGGAATTCCCATCTTGGAAAGCATGGGAATGTTCCCGCTTTGTGAGGACGCGATATACGGTAGTACAACGATATCTGTTTGCCTAAGATAAGTTATCAAATCTGATAAGGGTATATATCGAAAGTCACAACTGACATAACTATCCAAATTCATTTCACAGATCATCTTCAGGTAATACTCTTTGTTCCCCCCTGAATCTTTTCCCGCTATCAGGAATTCACATGCAGGATGTTTCTTAATCACGTATGGTATTGCCTTGATAAAATATTCCAATCCCTTATAGGGCCTAATCTGTCCAAAGTATGTTACGGTAAAATTGCTGCTTTTCTTTTCAAAAATATCCGCATGAAATACCTGGTTAGATTTAACTTGATTTATAATAAAATCAAAATCGCCATGAGCAATGACAGATATTTTCTCTTTCCTGACATGAAATTTATTAACAAGTTCGTCCTTTACCGACTGTGTCAGGCAGATAATATGGTCTACAACATTATAGATTCTTTTATACTGATTAACATGGCGAGCGCTTGATTCATGAGGTAGGGCATTGTGTGCTGTGTAAACAATCGGGAAACCTTTCTGCCTCAAAAGCCTGATAATGAGGTATTCGACCGTTGGGTTTATCAACCACAGAAAATGGATAATATTCGCTTTTCCTTTAACGAGAGATCTTATAAGGGTTATTAAGTTAAAAGGATATTCTAATGCCCTAAACATTTGGCGAACTTTATGATACTTTGCAAGCATCTTTATCTTATTTGAATACCTAAAGAACGTATCACAAAATGTAATGTTAGCAGGTGGAAATACTTCTTCATAGATAAAATTTGCAGTGAAAAATTCTACAGAACACCCTTGCCTTGCGAGTTCATCAATTAAGCAGTAGTTATAAAAAATGGTACTATTTACCGGATCAACAAGAGCTACTTTCATTACTTTATATTTTTAGCCTCTCGATTACCTCAAGATTTCTCAAGTTGTTTTTCATTATTTTGTATTAATATTTTCATAAACCGTCAAGGTTTTTTGAGCAACCTTTTCCCATGAAAACGATTTTGTCCTTTCAAATCCTTTAGAACTCATTTTTACCCTTATTTCTTTATCCGTAAGTAATTCATAAATCTTATGAGCAAATTCTTTAGGATCGTCAGGTCTTACAAGAGTACCTGCATCGCCTAATACTTCAGGAATCGAAGATATGTTACTTGCTATCACTGGCACACCGCAGGACATCGCCTCCAAAAGAGGTAATCCAAAACCCTCATATTTGGATGGATAAACAAATATCTCGGCAAGATTATAAATCCCGGGCAAATCTTCGGCAGGAACATAACCAGTAAAAATCACATTATTCCCAAGTCCCGGGCTTTGAAGTGTGTCAAAGAAGCCGGCATAAAGCCAGCCTTTTTTTCCAACAATAACTAATTTAATATTAAGGTTGTTTTTTTTTAAAATATCCATTGCTTCGAGAACTACATTTAGATTTTTTCTTGGTTCAATCGTACCAACATAAAGAATAAATCTCTCAGGAAGCTCGTACTTTTGCGAAATCCTTTTTAATGCTGATTCATCCTCAATCCGTTTAAAACTATTATTACAGGCTTCATGAGTTACGGTTATTTTATGATCTGAGATGTTATATAAGCGAACAATATCCTTCTTCGTACTTTCAGAAACAGAGATGATATGGTCGGCCTTAACGGCGCTTCGTTTCACAAAGACAGACCAGTAATTAAATGGATTGAACTTCATAACTTCAGGGAAAAGGAGAAAGGCAAGGTCATGGATGGTTACCACCGACTTAATCTTACAAAGCAAAGGTAAAACATTTCTCGGACCATGTAAAATATCAATCTTTTTCTTCTTGAGTACGAACGGTAGATAAATCTGTTCCCAGATGTAATATTTATGGAAAGGTGCATGCACTAACACATTTTCAAAGTTATCCTGTTCGACCTTGAAACCATGGTAATTCTCAGGATTTAAAAATAGCACATACCGGTTGTTCCTATCTATTTGGGACAAGGCCTTAATTAAGTTTATGGTATAAACACCAATTCCAGCATATTGATTTCTTATCGATAATGCATTTATACCAATATTCATGCCTTCTATTTATTTTTTAATGCTTTCGCTATAACGAAAATATTTGTCCCAAGACCTATCTTGTTAAAAAATCCAGGCAACTTTATTTCCCTTTTTTGGTCATTAGAGATGCATTGATTGTTTTAGCACTCAGAATCTCAAATCCATTTTCTTTAAGTTGTGTGATAAGTTTTGTTATTGTATAATACCTACAATGTCCAATTGAATTCTCAGATAGTCTAAAATCCATAAATCTTGGATGGTAACCAAAAATACTTCTTATTCTATTTTCTAATGAAACAAGATTAGGAGTGGAAAGAATTAAGCTTCCATTATTTTTTAATATACGCCATGATTCGCACATAATAAAATCAGTATCAAGTATATGTTCAACAAATTCACCCAAAAAAATCACATCAAATTGATTGCTTTTTATAGGCCATGTTGTCGCCAGATCACATTCGCATACATTAATTCCATTTTTTTCGCGGTATAAATAGCATTAGATATATCGAAACCACAACAAATCCAACCTCTATTCTTTAAATATCTAGATAATGGAGCAGTAGCGCAACCCACCTCACAAAAATATCCCGGATTTATTTTTTTAGAAATCGCTTTGCTTCTAAAAAATGAGCACCTGACTCTAAGTCAGCAAGATTAAGCCAATTACTCTTAGAATAAAATTCTTTCTGGAATGATAATGCTTTGTTATTTTCAGTCATTTGTGTTTATCTCTACAGATGCTATTTCATTGTAAACAGACATGAGTTTGCTCGCTATTATTTTATTGGTATAGTTTTCTATAACTCTTTTCCTTCCAGCTTCACCCAGTTTTTGCCTAAGTTCACTATTATCAATTAAAATTGAAATTTTCCCGGCAAGTTCTTTTTCATTTCCTTCTTCGAAAATCAAGCCTGCATCACCAATTACATTTGGGATCTCTCCAGACGAAGAACCAATAACGGGTACTTCACATGCCATACCCTCAATTATCACTCTGCCAAATTGTTCCCTCCATTCAGGAGTTGTTTCAGAAGGAACAATTAACGCATCCATACAGCTATAATAATCAGGAAGTTGAGTCATATTAACAAATCCTAGCCATAAGATATACTCTTGTATATTCAACTGTTTTGACAAATTGACAAGAAGTTCTTTATCCGGACCCTCACCAATGATTATTAAAGTATATTTCTTATAAATTAGACGAAGAGCTTTAAATAGTGTAGCAAGACCTTTCTTTATCTCTATTTTTCCTACAAAACCTATGGTGAAATAGTTTAATTTAAGCTTCGCTTTAAGGTAATAACAATCTTTTTTCTTAAAAACGTTTTCATCTATTGTTAATGGCACATAGTATATTTTTCTTTTAAAACCCTTTTTATTAAAAATGTCAATTGCCTCATGATTGCACGCCAAAATAGCGTCACTATGGTCTAATGAATATTTTTCCCATAATGGATACAAATATCTTTGCAAACTAAAATAACTCCACTCTTTATGTGTTTTAAAGATATTAACTGCTGTGTACAAAATAAATTTTGTATTTTTCGAAATTAATCTTGCAAGAAATATAGTAAGAAATGAAATAAAACTTTGCGGTTCTTCATCTAAGTGTATTATTTCCGCTTTAGTCATTTTAATAATTTTGTATAAAGAGAAAGGAGAATAAAAATGTAAATGCTGTCTGCCTGTCTTTGAAAAAAAAGCATGTAATCTTATAAAGTTATAATAATCGGAAACTTTTTTTTGATTTAAGCAATCGACCTTCATAATATGATTTAGGAACAATCACTGTGAGTTTTATAGAATCGTGATTAGCAATAGTTGTTAATCTTTTTTGATAAGCGTTATTGACGCTTGAATGTGATAGCATTAATATATTCATCGTTATTAGTTTCACTGACTATAAAATCATTCACCTTTAACAGCAAAAAGAGCAACACAATAGCCAAACCACCCCTTGGGAAATAGTTTTTGATATTTTTTGTTACATTATATTTTAGGGTCTTCTCCTATCGAGTGGGTAAAAATGAGCGAAAATTGCTTTGTGTTAGATATCAGGCAGCATGCAGGCCAAGATTTTGAGTCGAAGATATTCTTCGTCTCGTAGACCGTAAGCTCGGCGTTGAATGACCCTGATTTTGTTGTTCAGCCCTTCGACAAATCCTAGCGGAACTTTATTTTCTGGTTTGCATAAAGCGGCAATGCCATCCCAGTGGCGTTCAACCAGTTCTGCAAACTCCTCATAGGGTTTAAGCCGTTGCCATTTTAACGAGGCCTTCCAGTTATCAAAAAACTTTCTGGCCCAGGCCTCTGACGTGTAGCTCCATAACTGTCCGAATGTTTCTTTGAGGACATATGCCGTATTAAGTCGTTTATTAGCGGTCAGAAGTATCTTTAATGCCTTTCTCCCTTCTACCGTAAGGTTTTCACGATGAGAAAGAAGTGTGTATTTCTGACCTTTAATGAACTTACGATCTTTGCCACTCAGTCTGGCATATTCGCTCTTTCTCACTTTGTCTAAGGCGTCGTTCAGATGCTTTATGATATGAAATTTATCGTAAAGGATGGCCGCCTGTGGTGCGCGACAACGGATGGCATTCTCAAAAGCCTTCCACATGTCCATAACCGCAAGCCGTATCTTCCTGGTTTTGTGCACACCTAACTCGTCGTAGAAGAGGTTCATGCTCTCTTCTGAACGGTCTTTACCACCAAACCAAATCACCCGCTTCCTCTCAAGGTCGCTTACTATGATACGGTAACGGTGACCTTTACGAATAGAAATTTCATCAATACCGATTACCTTTGGACCAGGATTCCCGGCACGGCGGAGTTTCTCCCGCATGTACTGCTTTTCGAGTTCCTTGACAGTCTTCCAGTCCAGGTGCAATTCTACGGCAACGTCTTTAATCGTCTGAGTATTGCATCGCTTGCCAACATAGAAGGCAAAGCGCTTGGTGTAGAAAGGATTATCCGCAAGGAACTTCAGCTTCTCTTGCTTCACCTTGTTGCAGCAAATACAGAAAACCCGGCGAATCTCAAGTTCAAGGTATACACGCCTATTGCCGCTGGAAAGATCACGCACTCGCCTATTCTTGCGGTCATAGATGGTTCGGTATACTTTACCGCAGTTACCGCAGACGGTTTTTTTCCCTGTCGGGTAAGCTTTATTACCATGGCATTGGAGTCGCCAAAAACGCCTGATACCTTGTGTTGTGGTTTAAAACTACAAAACTGATATGCATCATAAAGTGATCGTTTTTTTCTCATGCGATTTTATATCACATTTTTAGACGCTAAAACAAGCTGAAAACTCCCTCTAATTGCGGGTCGCAAGACTTTTTTCGCTCATTTTTACCCACTCAGTAGGGAGAAGACCCATATTTTATATCGTTAATCACAAACCCATTTTCATTTAAAAGCAAGAGCATTTCTTTAATATTTATCGGGTTTATATGTTGCATGGCATGATTGTATCTTTCGTATTGAAATCCAGGGAAAAACCCTTTAAACAAATAGAAAATACGGTCATACATTTTTGAGATATTGGGAGTAGAGATAATTAGCTTTCCGCCTGGTTTCAGTACGCGTTTCATCTCGGCTATAAGTTTCCAGGGATTATGGATGTGTTCTATAACCTCACAACAAACAACATCGTCAAATAATGCATTATCATATGGTAAATCATCTGTATTCAGATTACAGTATTTTATTGAATCATCGTTACACTCAATATCGCATCCATACAACTCAAACTTATTTAATTCCTTAATTTGCCTCCAGAACCGTAATTGTCCGGGAGAAATTTCTAACAACTTACCTTTTTCGCATTTTCGCAATTCATCAAGACATATCTTATGTAGATAATATAGCGTCTCACCTTCAGGTTTACTATACCCACTCATTTTAATTATTTTGCTCTTTGATATCACAAATACACTCCATCAAATAATAAGGAAGGATTAAGGTTTGAAAAGTATATCTCCTTCGCCTCTTCTTTCGCCTAGTAGCCATCTGCGAAGATAGGCATAATTTTTCTTTCCCATCAACAAATAAGGAACTTGAAATAGAGCCCATCGTATCAACTCTTTGTTAATATTATAATTACAATATCTTTGAACTTCAGAAGCAGATGTACTTTCTCTGATTGCAACTCTTTTTAAGTTGAAAAGGGATGTCCCGATCTTATTAATACCCGGTCTTGAAGCACATAACGATTTAAGACCGGCCTCTTTAGCGCATGCAATAATTATTCTGTTCAAATCACCGCCGGGCAAAGAAGCGGAGTCTATTTTTTGCCCCAAAAGCGATTCAAGAAACTGTTTGCAGGTATAAAATTCCCATAAAATTTCTTCCCTGGAACAGGAAGCCAACATACGATGTGTTGTACCGTGCAGTCCAATCTCCATTCCAGCGCTTACAGCACGGAGAATATTTTCCCGGTCGCAAAAACCTTTACGTCCCACAAAATCTTTTGTAATAAAAAAGGTTGCTTTTAAACCAAACTTCTGTAACAGTGGCATTGCTATTTCAAAGGACCCTCTCCATCCATCATCAAAAGTTAAAACCACAGAATCTTCAAAATTGCCTTTAAGAAACTCAGTAATCGTAATTACCTTACGACCTGACGCTATAATAACCGAAAGATGTTGTTTGAAAATCTTTTCTGACACATGATACATTGAGGCAGATCGTGGTATGCCTTGTAAAGGTTCTTCCCGATAAACATCATGATACATTAACCAAACCGATTTCATGGGATGTCGCCTTGCCGTCTTTTTGCGACAATGACACCACCTGAACACAAGAATCGTGTTCGTTGACTTGCCAATTGGGAATCCCAGCAACGCCATTTCCTCCAAATCCAGGAGGGAAGTGGAAAATTAAAGAAAAAAAGCGAACAATTAAAATAATTAACCTCGAAATCACGAAATCCGAGATGGACAAGTTTTGGGTTTAATTGCGTAGAGTAATCAAATGCCTTTTCATGTACTTCCGAAAAAAACGCCTTCTTTTGCCAGCTCAATTTGCATTGATGAAATACGCTCAAGGAAATTTTTAACACATCGCGTAAGTATCGAGGAAGCGAAAAACGATTCCTGAAAGAAAGAATTAAGTAACCATCGGGTTTGACACAATCAGCAAGTGCCAAAATCCCTTGTTCCGGATCTTCAAGATAATCAAGCAAACCTATACATAATACTGCATCCATTTTATTTCGAAAAACACCAAGCAAGTCGATATCTCCTACCATAAATTCAGCATTTTGCAAATTCAGACTTTTTGCTTTTTGAACCATTTCAGGTGAAATATCAATCCCGATATAGCGCAATCCTTGAGAAATACAAGAAGAACCGAAAACTGCCGGTCCCATACCAAAATCCAAAACCGTTCCTTTTCGAACACGACGAAGAAAGTTTTCTACGATATCTATTCGTCTCTGAAAGATCATTGAACTGAAGTTCTTAACTTGAGCCTCAGATCTCTTCCAATAGTTTTCAACGTTTTTATCAAAATATTTCTTTGCTTTGGAATGTGAATCAAACATTATTTTTGATTATCTCCATGAAAATATAGTATTCTTCAAATATTTATTTGTTAAGTTTTTCGATTTCTTAAAACGATTGCAAAGCGCAACGATCCCTAAAACAAACCCAAGCCATACATTGATTTTGATTTCAGCCATTGAGGGGGAGATAAAGCCAGCGATGATAAAATTTATCAGGCTTAAGAAAATTCCTAACAATACACTTCTATAATATGGATCTTCTAATTCCTCATATAATTGATAAGTATTTTTAATACAAAGACACGTAAGTAACAAAAATGGTATAAACCCAAACAATCCCATCTTTGCCCAAATCCACAAATAGTTGTTATGAATGAGTATGCTTGTAAAGTCATTTCTAGAAACATACTTGAAATCAACTATGGGTTTTAACACAGCCCCCAGTCCATTTCCAAATAAAGGATTCAACTTAATATATTCCCAGGCATTTTTCCATTCCCATTGTCTAAGAATAAAGGTATGTGCCTCGAAAGGATTTTTCATGGACTCTATTTCACCTGATAATGAAAAAACAGTATTCGATTCATTATCACTCAAAAGTACCGCAGTAACAAATAATACACCTGCCGGAATCAGTAATCCGATAAACTTCATCTTGCCGGTTTTCTTCAAGAATAAGAAATAAAGACAGATAGTGATTATAAAAGAGCCCCACATGGTGCGACGAGTGGCAAAAAGAAAACATAGAAATATAGGAATTAAAAAAACCGCATAGATTTAACAATCGGATCACCTGGACAATTATCTCTAAAACCAAGATAAAAAAAGATCCCAGTTAAAAAAACGTCGATTCCGCCCATCCTGGATAAAGTAAAACAAAACTGCGGGAAATAAAAACGGTGATTAATCCAGTAATGCTTTTTATACCAATGCAAACTATAAATAGTTTAATAATAAATTTTAATTGCTCTTCATTTTTAATAAGATTAATCATGAGTACAAAAACAAGTGGCATGCACATGAGTCTTCTTAACTCATATAAACCCTCAAAATTATGTATACTGATCGCGTAAATAAACCAACATATTAACATGGCCAGAGAAAAAAATATACATACTATGACTGAGTCTCGTTTCTTCAAAAAGGCTGAGGTCTCTTTTTAAACAAATGGAAGCATACAATATGGCCATTATCCCTATAGATAGAAGTTCGAATAGATTAAAGTTGAAGGGAAGTGGTAAATCAGAAAAGAATTCGATAGCATGCTCACCGCTTCCAATGCTGATAAGCCCGCCGGAGAGGCACATAGCCCCGATAATGATATATAATCCCAATATATTTTTCTTGATAAGCAGGAAAGCTAAAAACGGAAGAATAAAAAAAACCGGAAGGATGAACGGCGTCCTGTAAAGAAAAATGTCTCCACAAAGATACCAAAAGATAAGTGGCAGAAAAATAACGATTAAATATTGAAATTTATATAGGTTGTTTTTGTAAAACACTATTTATCACTTAAGTATATAAGAGGCTCTATTGAATACCGAGGTCATCATTTCTTTTTCGGTTTTTTAACTAACAACATTATATTAAATGCATGAATTCCATATGCTATTGAATAGTCAGCATCAGCAAGAAATCTCACGAATCTATCCAAAAAGTAATTCTTAACCTTTTGGTTACCCTATAAGCAATCAGGCACATTGGATAAATGAAGCAACCAGTTCTGGAATATTTTAAAATTGTGAAATTGTGGACTAATTCCTTTAGTTCGGCAAACGTAAAATGTTTATGAGGCAACCCTGATTTCACCTTTTTTTTAATTGCTCGGAAGGCCTCCCCTTTATCCCCTCCTTGCGAAGGAGGGAAAAGAGGGGTGGTTATAAGTTTATTTATGTAGTATCGGAAATTTTCAACATCTAAAAACCAAAATGAACCTTTATAAGGCACGCTTAAACACATAGTGGCCTCTTCCTTCATCACCCTGAAAATTTCGTGAATAGTTTGTTTTTTACTATTGGTATGTTCCAATACATCGGTACACACAACGGCACCAACCGTATCATTTTTAAAGGGTAAGTATTCACATTCACATTGAACAAAAGATATGCCGTGATTCATCCTTTGTGCATTTCTTAAGTTCTCAAGGGAGATATCACAGCCGATAACAATATTTGCCTTTCCCTGGAAATAACCTGTAAACTCGCCTACCCCACACCCTATATCTAACAGGATATGATTAGAATTTGGCAACCAGGTATATGCTTTCTTGCCCCGTTCTCTCATTTCCGGGTTTTTCATAAAACATTTTTCAAAAGAAAGATCAAAAGATAATTAACAAAATAATTTCTATCGGAAATAGGAACTTATAGATGCTGTTTTTCTATGACACTTTTTATTTCCTGAATTATCTTGGGAACAATCGCAGAAGCGTAATATTTTTTTCCTTTATCCAGTGCGTTTTTGGAGAACTGATCATAATTATCCATGATCTTAATGGCATATGCTGCACCTTTTTCCTCATCATCAGACTCAAGGACAAAGCCATCTTTACCGTTTGTAATAATTTGACGATTATCTGCTACATCTGAGACTATAACAGGTGTGCCACATGCAAGGCTTTCCAATATAGTCTGCGCAGTACCTTCCCAATATGAAAGCGTAAAGGACAAATCAGAAGCATTGAAAAAAGTGGGTATCTCTTCGTGACAGACATTTCCATAAAAAGTTACATATTTTCCCAATCCCAATTTTTTCGTTAAATCAATCAATGTTTCTCGATCAGGCCCATCTCCCACAATACAAAGATGTGAATTTGTTTTTATCTCTAATATTTGACTAAATATTCTAATAACTAATGAGACTTTTTTTTGAACATTTAATCTGCCAACATATGTTAAAATATTTTTCCCAGCTAAAAATAAATCCTTTTTGGAGATATTACGGTCTTTTGGATAAAATAAAGAATCCTCCGAAAATGTGGGGTAGAAAACCATCTTACTTTTATATTTTGGATGTTTATCCTGATAGTATTGAAGGCCTTCCTGACTAACCAATATTACTCTATCTGCTTTTTTAATAGCCAGCCTATCTGAACAAGCGACGAAAAATGCCTTTTTTCTACCAACTGACATGCTGGTTATTGGCATATTCGTGCCATGAATAATTAAAATTGTAGGAATCGTTTTTTTCTAAAAATATATGTCCAAAAATATGTACTGGAGTTATATACAATTACGTTTTGAAGATTAGATATTTTTTTGAGTTTTAACCAAACGTAAAAATACTTCTTATTATTTCAGGTACGAATTTAAATTTCTTTTTATTCGGAATTAGCGCATTGATACTTATAAGTTTTCTACCAATTGCAACTGTCATATCACTCTTATCTCGAGTCCACAGGGTAAAATCATGTTCTGGCGCATTTTTTATAAAAGAAACAACATATACGCTAATACCGCCTCTCTCATTATAGGGAGCATCATATACTTCTGCAATTTTCATTTATAAAGGTTCCTTCTTATTGTTTTCCTTAATTTCTTTGCTCATATATCATCAGTCAACGATCATTTTAATAACATATAACCACCAACTATAAAAGGACAGACCTGCTTTTATAAATGTTAACCAACCAGACTAACCAACAAGTATAATTTTTGGGGAATAATTTGCTATCTGCTTCATTCAAATATTTGCTGTTTGATCAATCCCAAAGGATAATTTTTGAAATGTACAGATTTATCAAAATAATTTATTAGAAGCTTTCCTCAACGAACAATATGAGACAAAAAGTGTTCGCCAATACCCCTACGAGTCCCTTCCGTTACTTCTGGAAAACCCATAAACCATTTCTGACCTTCCTTATTTTCCTGTCACAGCAATGATTCCTTTTCGACTTTTAATTCTCAGCACCGATTCCATGATAAACCTTATATGATGTCTTATATCCCAATGACTGATGGAACTAATGATTCTTGTAAAAATGAAAATAACTTAAAATGCTCTTGCTTAAATTTTGTCATTTCAATATTCCTGAGTCTTTCAACTTAAAGGAAGATATTATTATTGATATCAAAGCTAATTTGAAGGACGATTATAGGATTCCATTTACTATATACTTCACGTCTTTACACGTAAATTGCTGACCAGAAAAAATATAGCATTCAAAAAAACTAACCATGTTTTGTAATTATTCATTTCCCTTAATCATATCTCTTCTGAAGACTCTACAAGCACCCACAAGACGGTCTACGTCTCTACTATATATCCAGTGATCCCTTCTATACATTTTCCTTTAAAACGTTTGGACCAACGTTGATTCATTCCGGTAATCCAGACATATATTGTTCGGCCTGATTTATTTCATCCCGAGAAAATCTCTTAACTATGCGAGCGGGATTTCCTGCAACAACACAATTATCAGGAACATCCTTGGTAACAACAGCGCCAGCTGCCACAACAGAATTCTTGCCGATCCTTACCCCCTTAAGGACAATAGATTCCATGCAAACCCAGACATTATCTTCAATAATTACTGGTTTTGTTATCAAAGGAACAGATAGGTTCCAACGGTTGGGATAAACACTGTGTGGATCATGATCAGATATACGAGCATTAGCAAAAATACACCTTTTACCAACTTCAATCCGGCTTAGGCAATGCATTTTTACCCCATTTAGAAAACTGTGGTTACCAATAGTGATGTTAGCTGCACTTGAAAAGGTCTCGAGAATATTATTTCGATAAGGACCACCTTTAATATAAATATTATTCCCTAGATGTACTGAACCCGCACCTGAAAATACAAACAAATCTTTTACCAGAAGATTTTTCCCACAAGAAAAACGATGGCCACGGAATGAATACTTAAATTTATACCATTTTCCTTTCATAAGCATCATGAGATAATACCATGATTTTACAGGATTATTAATTGCTTTGCGCCATCGTGACAATTTCCCATTCATGTTATTTCCATTTAAAATGTTCATCTAAAAGCTTTCCACCCTTTAAAACGTTTATTCATCAAAATATCTTTAAAAAATGATTTTATATTGGTTCTTAACATCAATGCAAGATTGAAACCGAATCCCATTTTGCGTCGATAAACGGTTTCTTTATGCAAATATATTGTTGCAAACTTTTTTAAGATATATTTCTGAATCCATACTTTACCTTAATGTTGGATGGTGTGCTCACTGCATATTCCATCATTTTATCGCTTGAAAAAAGGTATCTTTACTTCCGGAGAATTTAACTTCGAGGCCCCATTAACTTTTACCGGTTGAATTTATACTCACTTTAATATTGGCTTATGATTTCCGACATTTCTTTATAACCCCTATATAATGGGTATTGAGTATTTTTAACTTTTCTAGTATATAACACGCAATCCATGAATACGGAGCAATGAGACGGATAATTGGGGGCGCAAGGGTTATACGTTGCAGATAAATGTTACAATTGGGGAAAAGTTCATAAATTTCCCCCTTTTTCACCCCTTTAACATCGGGGTTTCTCGGATTGTTCATATGATAATCATACCAGAGAATTATGCCATCGGGCTTAAGCACCCGGATCATTTCTCTTGCAATACTCTTTTTCATATTATCATCGAAAATTGATGTAAAGACAGTAAACTGCACGACAATATCAAAACTTTCGTCTTCAAAAGAAATGCAAGAAGCATCTCCACATCGAAAATCAATATTGGGGCTTATTTTCTTTGCTATTTTGATTCTATCAGGTAAAAGGTCTATACCACACATGTTTTCTGGTTTAGCACCGTATCTGATTAAATTCCGCAGTTCCCCTCCGCCACCGCAACCAACATCAAGAATTTTTTTAGAATCAAGGGAGGTTATATTGTATTTTGCCAGTAACTCTAATAAAGCATATTCTCTTTGTTGAATAATAAAAAGGTTGGCACGGTTAAAAAAAGAATACAAAAGGGAAGGGATTTTTCCCTTTCTTCTCTCATAGGCGTCCTTGATGCGTTCTATTTCGTTTTCAATCTTCAAAATTCTTCACTTTGTCAATGACACATCCGCAATATTATTTCTCTTGTTCTTTCTTATTACATACTGATGCAATATTGAATCAGTCTTTTTTTCGAATCATGTCTAAATTTTTATAACATCATCTTTTAAAAAGATTATCAGAAAGAATTTCAGCTACTCGCTTTCCATCAAACAAACTTAAAGCCTTCCGAGCGCCTTTGATAAATTTAGCTCGTAACTCATTATCATTTATGAGTTTTCTTATAGCATCTCTTATCGTTTGTGGATCGGGATCGCTCACTACCATCCCACATTCATGTTCCTCGAAAAAACGGGCCAGGAAATAATCTTTTGGGCAATGAACAAGAATAGGTTTTCCTGCCCAAAAATATTCAATACACTTTGTAGGAAAAATAGTTGAAATTTCACCATGATGTACCTCTTTGGTAAAGCCAAGAGGTACTATCGTGACGTCAGATTGCATTAGCTTCCTTAAGAAATCGTATCTCTCAGAGGAAAAACAGTGATGAAGACGATTATCAGGAAGCGAAAGGCCTGGATGAAGTGTATATGGATTGCTTATGGTAATATGAATGTCAGGTTCATTTTTAATGGCAACGAAAATATTTTTTAATGCCGATAAACACGTTCTATAAATATTGCCACCAAAGAAAAGGTTGATTATATTATTTTTATTGGTACTTTCACTATCATATTCTTGGGGTAATGGTTCATTAAAACAATGGGATAGAACAATCGTATCCATACAATATTGTGTTTTATAAAATTGTTTAATCCCCTCACTCATAACAAAAATGGGTTTTGCCTTTGGAAATATAAGGTCTTGTATCTTTCTTGCCCAATTCTCATAAAATAATTGTCCAACATTCGCTTCTAAAACAGTATCATGCAGATAAACAGAAAACGGCAATCCGGACTTTTTAGCTAATAAATAACCAGCCTCCATATATGGAAGACACGGGAAAGCAGCCAGGATCCCTGTACATTTCATCTCACGAATTGCCCTCATCCCCATCTTAACAATGCGGCTTACTACAAAATGTTTTATAAGTGGCTCCCAGTATCTTTGACCACGCAGAAAAGTATATTTTAAACGTGGCACACGGTAAACATTGTATCCTTTTGGCTTCTCCATACCCAAACCATAACCCCACGATTTTGTCAGGATAACGAATGTGGAAGGGTCAATATTGCCCAATAGATTTATGAATACCGTGGATGATCCCCCGATTATTGGAGGGTAACCACTGGTAACGATCAAAACCCTCCCGGGCAATTTAGTCTTATTCTCTTTCATACCATGTGGGTAGTTTGCTTATCCAACCTTGGTTATTTGATTTTTGTTGTCATTTGAAAATTTTTAACCCCTACCTCTTATTTGAAAACTTTCTGCTATGTTACTCTTCATTAAAGGCAAGATAATACAGTGTCCGAACCTTATAGGTTAATTTCATCATCCATTTTTCCTCTAGTCTGTTAATAAATATCTGACCAATATTAACGATTAGTTTCATCTCCATGCGGGCTCTGGTTATTACAAAGCATAACCATACTGATTTTTATCCAGGAAGAACCAAAGGTATTAGCAGTTTGCTTATCAGTATAGTTTTATTTACGTTGTCAATAAACGTCATCTTTTTAAAGCTTCCATAATAATGTTTTCCCATTGTTTTGTATAATTTTCTATTGTAATATTTTTCACTTTTTTATACCCTCTTTGTATGAGGCCTTTTCTTAGATTTTCGTCTGTCCATATTCTATAAATACTATCTGCAATACCATTTATACTCTTGGGATCAAATAAAAGCCCGGCATTACCAACTTGTTCCTGCATTGCATAAACATTCGAACAGATGACCGGGACCCCTAAAAACATAGCTTCAACTATAGGTATATTTGTTGGTCCAAAAAAAGTAGGCATAACCAATGCAATAGAATTTTTATAAAGAGCAACTATATCTTCGTTAGGTACATAGTCAATTATTCTTATTTGTTCACCTAAAGATAAAATGTTAATGAGATCAATCACGTTTTTGTAATTGTTTTTCTTTGAACCAACAAATACAGCATTTACTTTGATTCCCTTGTCTTTCAACAAATCTATTGCTTTTAATAGGTTATGATGGTTTTTATGTGTCCAAAACTGGGCAGGATAAAATACATATTTACTATGGAGTTTATATTTCTCTATTACATAGGTAAAATCAATTGTCGGATTATGTTCGAGTATATAAGGTGGGGGTATAAACGGCAAGGGTATAACTTTTGCCTTCAAAATGTTTCCGTAAGACTCTTCTACCTGTTTTTCCCCTACTTTAGAATCAACAATTATTATTGTGCTAAACTTGCATATCTTTTTATATTGTCGTTCTCTCCGTTCAATTTCTTGAATGCTACATGACTCAGGAAATTGTTTTTCATAACGATGCATAAGATCATGAATAACTGATATTGCAGGTATATCAATCTCATGTACAATATCATCTTGAGAAGGATATAGAATCAAATCCAGATTCATCTTAAAAATATCTTTGTATGCAAAAGGTAGTAATTTGTTTATTTTTCTCCAAACAAACCATCCAAATTTAGTAGATTTTAAAACCTTGCCAACAGCTTTGTGAAAAATATTCCTATGAATGTGTGTCACACTAAACTGTGGATAATCTTTCTTTAGTAAATCATTCCAGTCTTTTGTGAGAGTAATACATAGAATGGAAACACCATTCCTATTATTTTCTTTTATTTTTGCGAAAGCCTTGAGTACCGTTAAAGTATATTGGAATGTACCGCCCATACTTGGATGCGCAACTAAATAAATAGCAATGTGGCACGTTTTGCTTATTCCTAAATCCTTCATTGAACAAAACAACTATTAAAAATTATTTTCATAAACTTTTCCTTGCTATCACTACACCATTCCAACTATTAAGTCCTAATGGCTTATCATCCGTCAACCATTCAATTGCATCAACCAACTCAAAACCACTCACCTTCAAATACATTCTGATTTCTGGTAAAAAAAGATACCTCATTCGATGCTGCTCGTGCTTCTCCTGAATCTCTCTATTTTTCAAGTCTTTAATTATAGTCAAACAAATCAGGTTTTCGAAATTTGCTCGCCAATAATTTGAAAATTTTCAGTTAAAAGAGTAGACAATTCATCTGTATACTCGTTAATATTTTTGAAAAAACTTAAACATTTGTTTTTAAACTTCTCATAAGTATCATAATACTTGTTATACAATATTTTTTTGCGAAAGAATTTCCATAATCTTTCAATGAGATTTAAATTGGGTGAATAGGAAGGGAGAAATTTGATCTTTATTCTCGAATTTGCAAGGTATTCTTTGACCAACTTAGAACTGTAATATTTAGCATTATCAGAGATTATGTAAATAGTACCGGCTTGAGCAGACCTTGACTCTATTTCATGGAAAAGCTTTATTGTTGATTGAGCATTGATGCTTTCATCTTCCCGGATTGTTACTTCAAAGGTTTCTATGTCAATAGCACCGTTTAAATTTATTCTTTTCCTACCGGTATTAGAGGGTATTTCCTTCTTTTTGCCTTTCTCTATCCAGCAATATGCAGACGTAGAATTGTGCTGTGGATGAACTCCATCCATAAAAAGTATCTTATCTCCGGGGCTTTCTCTTCTTTGAGTTGTTTGTATTTTTCGATAAATTCTTTTTGTTTTTCAGGGTTTGCTTTGCCTGGAACTATTGTAGTTTTCTTGTAAGTAAAGCCTAATCTATCGAGGGTATGTACCATTCCTTCGGGTGTATAGATTTTATTGAATGTCTGTTTTACATATTCAACAATTTCTTTTGCCGCACTATAGTTGTTTTGCCTGATATGATCTTTTAATTGTTCTTCTTGTTCGCAGGTGAGTTTTGGTACACAGCCAATATAATTGTCAGATAAAAGCCCGTCAAAACCTTTATCTTTGTATAGTTTTTCGTAATTCCTGATTGTTTGATCGTCTAATAAGAGCGCTTCTGCCACTTCGTCGTAACTCCATCCTGAATCAAGAAGAAGTATCGCCTTGATTCGGTCGGCATGACGTCTATGAGGCTCTTTCTTATGTGCTTTTTTAAATTCTATTCGGGTTTTTTCACTGAGAAATGGATTCATGCAGAATTTAATACTCTAGAAACAATTCGAATGCAAGAAAAAAACAATCTTTTATAAAAATAAATGCTTTTTACTATATTATATGGTAGTTGACATCTACACTATTTTCATTTTCTTGCATCATGGGTTCTGCGATTCTTAAAACCTCCAAATCCTCATCTCTAATTCGCTTGATCCTAACCGAAGGCTTGTCTGTAAAAACCGCCGGGCCGTACCAAAAATCAAAAATAAAAATCCCTCTTGATTTAATATGGCTGCTTGCTGTTTCAAAGGCACAACTAAGCGCTTCATTGGTTACTTGATAACTCATAACGTGAAAAAGCGATATAACTACATCAAATTTCTTACACAACTGAAGTGACAAAATATCTGCACAATCAAATGTCAGTTTGTCTTCCCTGCCAACACACCGCCGCTTGGCTCTTTGAACCATTTCTTCACTGCGGTCTACACCATGAATGAAATATCCTTTTTCAGAAAGCAACTCTGCATGCCTTCCGGTACCACATCCCAACTCTAAAATCTCTTTTGTACTTGTATGATATTTTTGGATTAACCGGTGAACATAATCCGCTTCTCCCTGATAATTTTTATCACGATATAACAAATCGTAATACTTAGAGTATAAATCACCAAAGGTACTCATCTCTGTTCGCTCTCAATCATAATTTCTTTAATGGTTTGAGCCACTCGTCTAATCTGATCTTCTTTGAGCGCCAATCCGCTTGGAATATACAGCCCCCGGCGTGCTAACTTTTCTGCCACCGGATAACGCTCACCGTTAAACAATCCCATTCTCTGGAAAACCGGCTGTTCATGCATGGGCCAGAAAAACGGACGGGTTCCAATCTTGTACGCGGCCAATTTATTTGCCATCGTCTCTGCATCAAATGGCACCTCATCTTTTAAAACGATGCCAAAGACCCAGTAGATATTTTGCGCAAAGTCTGTTTTTGCTAGGGGGAGTTCAATGCCTGGAACATCCTTTAGCAATTCCGTATAAAGAATACCCATTCTCCGTTTACGGGCTATAAATTCATCGATACGTTCCAGTTGTGCAACACCTAAGGCTGCCTGTAGATTCGTCATCCGGAAATTCCAGCCTAATTCCTCATGAACAAAACGTCTTTGCGGCAGAAAACAGAGATTGCGTAAAGATCGCAGTCTTTCTGCGATACCGTCATCATCGGTAAGTACCATCCCCCCTTCACCGGTAGTAATATGCTTATTCGGATAAAAACTAAAAATACTGATATCCCCAAAACTACCACAAGGTTTCCCTTTATAGGTTTGCCCATGCATCTCTGCAGCATCTTCGATGATCTTAAGTCCATATCTATCAGCAACCTCAAGGATCGGGTCCATATCGACAGGCAGGCCGTAGATATGCACCACCGTAATCGCTTTTAGGTTTTTATTCTCTTTTCCCTCAATCTCATCCTCAATCTTAATCTTTAATTTCTCCACATCAATATTCCAGGTAATGGGATCGCTATCAACTAAGACGGGAATTCCCCCAGCCCTGACCACAGAGGCTGCAGGAGATATAATCGTAAAGGCTGGCATAATAACCTCGTCGCCTTTCCCAATACCGGCAGCGGTCACAGCGACATCAAGGGCTACCGATCCATTTGCCACGGCAATTCCGTATTTTCTCCCCACGGTTGCGGCGAATTGTTCCTCGAATTTCTTTACAAATGGCCCTTCACTGGATATCCAGCCCGTATCGATGCACTCGTTTAAATATTTCTTTTCGTTGCCGTTTAATAATGGTTCGTTAACAGGGATCATAGTTTTTTTAAGTTGAAAGTTGTGAGCTGAAGTCTGAGGTCTGAAGTCTGAAGTCAGAGGTCTGAGGTCTGAGGTCTGACACCTAACTTCATTTCACCTTATTATAAAAGGAACAGGATTATTAATCATTTCAGATCAGCCAGCAGGGGTGTTTCAAATCCAGCCTGACGAAAATGATCATCAAACGTCAACACATTACGTATCCGTTTTTCTTTCATAACCACAAAAGAAAAAGCAGTCAACCAATCCCCATGATTTGTCGTGACTGCTCTTGAATAATGTCAAAGCCCGTTCCATGCCTTCTGAAGTAAACGAAATGATTGTTGTGGCTGCATCAGTTCTGATTCTTTCGATGGCTGAGATCACAGCAGCTCTATTCGGAGGCAGTGACAGGGAATTCGCAAGCTCAACCAGAACAAGGTCTGTAGTGACGAAACGCCCGGTAAATATCGATGCGGCAGCCAATGCATCAGGGTGACGGGCATCCTTCTTCCGTATCAGTGCAATCAGGTAGCTGGTATCCAGGAAGACCGTTTGCCTCATTTTCGGGGAGTACCATACAGATAATGATCATGCTGTTCGGCAAGATCGGTCGGCAGGTCATCGTCGAGGGCGCACTCCGCCAGTTCGGACAGAAGGGACACCCTCTTGACCGGCTTACGTACCTGCTTTTTTAAACTCTTTATGAACCTGTCGACTTCGGAAAGCATTGCAGGAGGCAATACATCGATTTGTCTCTTAAGACTTTCTGTCTTATTCATGAGATACTCCCGTGAAATTGTAGTGGAAAATAGGGGAAAATGGGGACACTTCCCATTTTCCTAACCCCTTCCATGCCCTTAAATAATCTTCCTTTAAATCCTTAAACCTTCAAACTCCGTATTTAATAATTACTGCACCGCAAAAGCCTGCCCTCATGGAAATGGGGGGGCGCAAAGAACGCAAGAGAAAACAGATTAAACACGGATTATTTTTGCCACGAATGAACACAAATATGCACGAATAAGCGCAACTATCAGCGCCTGTGTCAACACTCACAGCAATTTTTCAATTTCTTCCATATTCTTTGATATCTTCACTGCTTCCTTTATTGCTTCTAACTTCTCTACCAAAGATATATTATTAATCCGTTCCAAAAGCTTTAAGCCCTCAACCCCATACTTCAACTCCAAACCAATCTCTATTGCCTCTTTGAGCCCTTCAATCTTGCCTTCAATCTTGCCTTCAATCTTGCCTTTTTCAATAAGTTTCGCAGCCGTTGTCATTCCTAATTCACCTCCCCTCTCTGAGATATCTTTTATGGTATTTACAACCTTACCCACTTCTATCTCGGTAGAACTATATAGATACCGGATTACACTTTCCAAAAACCTTAACCCCTCTTCCTCTTCAAAATACTGCCTCCCTATTTCAAAGAAGCCCTTTAGATTACGCTCCAATTCCCTTTCATCGAAAACATTCTTCATAAGCAATAAGGCTATCTCCAGAGAAACCTTTCTAAACACCTTCTGCTTTATCTCTTCATTACTAAATTTTGACAGGTCGGTAAGCAGATATTCAAATTCCGGAACAAAACGACAAAATATCTCGTCTATTCCTTCAAAATAGTCACTAAATCTCCGGACTTTCCATAGTTCTTTACCGTGATACAAAATCACGGGAATTACTGGTATGAGTTTTTCTGTCTGCTTAATATTCGCTTCCCATATCTTTAAAAGATATTTTAATAACTGGAGGTGCGGGCATGTTACAGAATAACTCTTATGCTCAAATAAAAGGGTTATCTTTAGCTCTTTGTCTTTACAATAACAGGTATAGACAATATCTGAAAAATGTTCCTTAAGTTCCTCGTCGATATATGAGTTATTATCCCGTGTCAAAGTGGATAAATCCAGCTTTTTAAAAATTTCCGGGGGAAATGTCCCCTTAAGAAAATCGATTACATTTTCTCGTATAGAAAAAGTCTCTTTGAAGAATTTATCATGGGGATTGAAGATTTCCATATCCGTATTTAAAATATTCAATTATCATATCCTTAAAGTTTTTATACATTTTTCCTCAATCTCAATCTATTCACCTTTCCCCTCAAACCTCGTCTTATCTGCCTCTCCCGCATAGGGACCCTGCTTCACCTCAATCATTTCAGTTGGCTCAAGCATGGTGAATCCATGTCCACCGGAAGCAAGGAGTATGATATCGCCCGTTTCAAGAATACGCGAATCATGAAAACCCTGATCATCCGTATAGAAATCAACCTTTACCTTACCGCTTTTGATAAAGAGCACTTCTTGCGTATAAAACACCTCACGTTGAATTTTATTATGGACGTGTGGGGCTATCTTGTATCCGGCTGGGCGGTTCATATAGGCAAGCTGCTGGGAGAATTCGTTTGGGGTAAAGAACTCGATTCCCTCCTTGCTGTAATCTGAGCGGATGATTATTGCGAGGAGTTTGTTTTCGCAAAAGACCCTATCAATAGCCTCTCTCATATCTTCTTCCTCAGTCAAACAATAAAATCAAGATAATTATCCCTGAAGGGATGCTTGTAGTCATCTTTATTGTTCAATTGTCATTCCCTTCAATTTCTGGCTAATTATTTTGTCACTAAGGCGCTAAGACACAAATAGTTTTCTTACTACAGAGACAGACAAGAACAAATACCAAATAACAAATTTCACAACACTTTAGTTTTTTGAAAAGACTTAATAAAATCAAGGATTCCGGGTTTTATAGAGTAAGAAGCTTTTTCGTATTAAAACACACCCCTAAATCCCCTCTAAAAAGAGGGGCCGGGGGGGTGTTATAAGGAAGCAAACTTTTACCACAAACACTGTACTATATATGTGTGGCAAATCTTTTTCAAAAAACTAAAGTGTTACCAAATTTCAAATTATCTGCTCTGTAAGTGCTTTTTCTATAATCATTCTCTATATGATAAATCACAAATTCCAAATAGTTTCCTTATTCCGATTTTTAATGAGGCTTATGCTTTTTTTAGCAACTCAAAATACTGTTCCCTTGTCATACCAACTGTTCGCATGTTATTTTTGATTATTTCAATGTCTATCTCGTCATACTCTGGAATAACTACAACTCGCTTTGCTCCAGGGTATGTCAGGATGTGATGTGAGCCTTTTTTACGTTTATATGTACAACCAAACATCTGGAATATCTTTAAAAGCGTTTTGTAATCTACAGGGTTTATTCTCGGCATCAGGGCACCGATATGACCGATTTCTCAAAACCTATAATTTCACCTTGAGGGGTTAACTCGCCTCCCTTTATTTCAAACCCACACTCAAGTAAATATTCCTCAAGTGTCCCCATATCTTTCATTTCTTCAAATTGTATGTTTATAACTTCTAAAAGATTCTTCCTTGCTTCCTCAGGAGTTTTCCCCTGTGAAATAAAGTCCATTTCGGGTGCTCGTGCTAAAAACCAGGATCCTTTTTTCCATACCTCAATAATTAATTGCAACTTCATAAATGAACCGCCTCCTCTCTCTATTTTTTGCAAAATCAAGCAACATGCTATACATGTGCCTCTATTTCACGCCTGATCGCAACATAATGTTGATAGTCATTCGCCCATTCGACAAAATCCTCGGAGTCTTCCAACTGTCCCTTGCTAAACTTGTCGAAAAACTCCTCCGATGTCATACGGTACCGAGTTCCAAAAATGCTGAGACGCTTAGCTATAGCCATAAGAGCATCTACAGGCGAATCATACTCAATTCTTTGTTTCCACATATTTCCTCCTTCCGGAACAGCCATTTTGAGAATAGATGTTTTCTCTCACAAATTAAAATCTACCGATATTTTATGTTTTTCTTGACTTACCCTATCATAAGAGTAAATGAGAATGTTTGTATCAAGAAATATACTCACAATACAATCATCCTCTATAAATATCTTCCTATACTTTTCTCATGTTTGTAGCAAGATAGGATGCCATAACAGATATTAGCTCCGTTAGGAGCGACCTGTCTGCCGACAGACAGGCCTGTTTGCATATCAATCATATCCAGGTCGCTCCTACGGAGCTAATCGTATCTTAACGATTAATTGCTACAAACAGTACGCCCTTAATAGGGCTTAAATTTTCAAAACACTAAATTGATACAGTACTACTCCTGGCGGGTTCAAGTTTGCAACTTGAACCCCACGTTTTATATTGTTACTGACTGCTAATAGGGGGGATTTAGCTATTAAATACATAGAGCACTATTCGCCAAATAAACTATGGGTTCAGGTTACAAACCTGAACCCGCCCGCCTGAGTGTGTATTTTTCTGACATTACCTTTTCTGTGCTTTAAACATAAAGTGGCAATATATTCTCTGCCCAGGATAGACATTCTCTGAAAGTTCTTTTAAGTTGGTAAAATATAAAATCTTTATGGCAAATTCCGGCATTTGTGATGCAATTTTATAACTAAAAGTTTCGGGAGAATAGTGACGACTAAAGGGTTCTTTATACTTATCATCCCGCCATAAGAATTTTGCTTCTTGTTCCACTTGAATATTTCTTGTATCGCACCAAGGGCTAGTTTTTACAAAAGTTATGGTATCGATATATAAAGGGATAATTCCTACCCTCCCCCCCCCTCGCAAAATACGACCTGCTTCACGTGCAAATCTAACATCCGCTTCTCCTTGAAAGCATTCAAAGGCACAATGCAACGTTAAGACATCTGCAAAGGCATCAGCGAGCGGCATGTTTCCAGCATCACCCCCTATATCATACCCATTTATCCCATCGGGATAGGTCAAGTCCTGCCTGTAAGCCTTCATACCTTTTTTACGTAAAACCTTAGCCAGATTACTTCCTGCCGCTGCAATATCAATTAGAATATCCTCTCGCTTCACATCAAGGTGCTTTAAGGTAAGATAGTGTTCTAAAACCTTTTCAATTCTAACATCACCAATCCTTTATAGGTATCTACTATAGAAGGATATTTTCCCATCCACTGCTCGAAATCCCCTATATCAATTTCTATTTCTTCTATTTCAATACCAGATTTTTTAAAACGCTCACAAAATTCTTTCGGATCAAATTGTTGTTCCCAATAAGAGGCTTTTTCATTTTCTGTGGCATGATAAAAATCCTGAAGCTGAGAGCGAACTTGAAGTTCATGATCCAGTTTCTTCTCAACGATAGATTCAACTAACGTTTTGATGCGAGATTCAAAAAGGATTTTGTTTTGCTTTTTATCAATTTTTTCAATGTATTCATAAAAAATAGTTTTCTTTTAAAATGTATTTCAAAAGTTCAGGATCTTGTTCTGCTTTCTTCCTGTGAAAGGATTTCCCCTCTGCATATGCCTTGTTTACTCGCCTGACTATAGGATGTTTATGTGAAGCTTTATTGCTTTTCCAAAACAAGAAAAATCTGATCATCTTTTTAATATTCTTCCAAATTGGAAAAGGTGTTTGATTAGACGGTTGCGAGAATATATTGGACAATCCATATTTGGCTCGTATTTCAGTGTACGAGTCCGATATGCCCTGATTAAATGCCCTGCGGCAAAAATAGTCAACCGACAACCTTTCAGATGGAACCCAGTGAAAGACAGATGCCTTGGGCTCATATAGAGATTTATATCCCCTTCCCTTAATTACCCTGGACAAGGCGGTCTCTCCATCTCCTCTGTACTGGATTAATTCCTGCGGCATACCGTCTGGGTGAAATCCCCCACATTCAAATAAAACAGTTTTACGAATTGAATAGTTACAACCATAGACGTAGCCAGGAGAAATAATTTTGGTTTCATCGCCAAAATCCAAAAGGCTCAAATACCCAATGGTCCAACCCCACTCAACTTTACTCTTAAAAAGATTAATCCATTCAGGTATCTGACCTTCCCATTTGGGAAGGATTTTACCTCCCACTAATACAACTTCTGGATCCTTAAATGCATTTTGAATCGCACTTAACCATTCCTGAGAGGCAATTATATCATCATCAGCGTAAACTAAAATTTCCCCCTTTGCCTCTTTGGCTCCACGGTGACGCCCAACATGAAGCCCGGGTTCTTCTTCAAATATATACTTGATTCGATTTTCATGCTGTAGGTTCAATTTGTCAACAATTCCCCTTGTATTATCCACAGAGCCGTTGTCGATAACAATAACTTCATAAAATTCTGGTTTTAGAGTTTGCACTAAGATGCTTTCTAAGGCATCTTCCAAATAATCAGCACGATTTCGGGTTGGAATAATAACGGATAAAAACACTCTTAAATCCACGCCCAATATAAATTTGGAAGCTGTTTTTCTTTTTTGGCTATTGGGACGATTTTTTCCTGAACAACTCTTTGGACTCCTTCAGCCCAGCCAATGTCGTGGAAAACTACTATGGCATTACGATCCAAGAATGGTTCCCATGAGACCCAATCTTGCAAACAGCTTTCGTAAGAATGATCGCCATCAATAAAAAGTAGATTAATTTCCCCTTGAAAGGTCTTTGCAACATCAACAGAATTGCCGCGTAATGGCTTAATCAAATCCTTAAAGTCCTTCGTGTTAAATATAAATTCATTATACGTATCTCGTTTCCCTTCTGTCATTGAGTCGTTTTCCCAAGTATCAATGCAGTAGAAAATATTAGTTTTTTTACTACAACCCCAGGCTAAAAAGCACGCACTTGCGCCAAGATAAGAACCAACTTCCACCATTACCATTCCGTTCTCTAACTTTTTACTGAGGTTGTAGAGCACTAATTTCTCGTCCTCCGTAAGATGAGTAACTATTTGATTGTATTTACTATTTCTAATTTTTCGTAGTGCTATTATTTTAAATATCTTTTGTAGTGCTTTTCTCAAGTTCATTTATCTCTAAATCTAGGTTTTTTTCCAATGACATATCATTATGCCTGTGGGTTTATTTTTTTCTAAATTTATTTTATTTAATAATTTGTCAAAGAAATGGGCTAACTTAATCGTTAAAGACTGTAAGCGATTTATACGTTTATTTTTTATAGCTAAGTAACTAATACCTAACATTCTCCTGAATAGCATTTCTATGTTTTTATATCCTCGTCCATCAAATATTTCGTTTGAATAAACAACTTCTTCTACATTCATTCCAACAATTCCAGCATACTTCAAAAGCGTTTTTTCAGAGAAATAATATGTGTGCCTTGGGAATATCTTCAACATCCGAATATTTTCCATAAAGACTTTCTGAATTGGTAACTAAGAATATAAAAGAACCCCCTCTTTTTAGTATTCTATTAACTTCAGTAAAATAGACTATAGGTTCATACAGATGTTCAAAGACAGCCCATGCTGTAATCATGTCAAAATAATTTGATTTATAATTACAAGAAGGCAAAGGAGCATTCGTGAAGGTTATATTTTCATAATTAACCTTTTTAGAAAAAGTATCACAACCATATAATTCCCAGTAGGGATGTTTGTCATAAAAGAAATTTAGCCAATCCCCTCTCTAGCGCAGCCAATATCAAGCATTTTCCCATGATTATTTATATTACCAAGATAACTGTACTGGTTTTTATAACGTTCATGATGAATTTTACTATCTCTATTCTCGTGATAATCATGCGGATAGAACTGAGACATTGATTCATTTGTTGGTCTTGGATCAAGAAATACTAAACCGCAATTCATACATTCAACCACTGAGAATTCGTAGTCGTGTTGCCATAGCCATGTATCTGGTTTCTTGTAACGTTCAACAAAGCGTTCTGAACCACATAAGTCACATGATACAAACTCTAAATCAATTAACTTTTTTGCCATCCTTTTGATTGTTCTTGTTTGATTATAAAACCTTTTATTTTTAGTTTTCTATCAATTAGTTGAAGAGCGAAGGAAATTAACGATTAATTACACTATTGAAAAAGGACATAAGGAACTTTGAATCATAGTGACCATCATTTCCATACCAATGAACTAGAAGTAGTCCATAATAAAATCATAGTCATTAAAAGAAAAGCATATAAAATTTGATCTGCAAGAAAATTTCCTTAAAAAATATACACAATATTTTGCCAACTAATTAGTATATGAACCCTTAATAGTAAAATTTTCAGGATTAAAATTTATATGCCCGTTAACATAAACAACTCCATGCGTGCTATGTGGAATATTTCCTGACCCATATACATCGGCAGGTTGAACCTGAAACGCAATTGCACGTTCAACAAAATCCACCCACGTATTGTTGTCTTCTACCAAAGACAAACTAACAAAGTATGTACCTGGCAGTAAGGGAACACAGGGTATTTCAAGACAAGCAACACCAGAATCGATTGGTTTTAAAGAATTATTTTCTATTGGCGACATTAAATTATTTAAGGAGAAAATACGACGACCATTTCCATCTTCAATTCCGAAACCAAAGTAAGGGCATTTTATTGCACGACTACTTCGAAATCGAAAACATATCCTTAGACTTTCTCCCATCATTATCTTATTGAATTTGGTGTTATCTTTATTTAAGCACCATGCTTGTTTCAATGCGGGTTCTTTAGATCGTGATCGTCCAGGGTGCAAATTCAGGTCTACTTCAGAAGACTCAATATTCACTCCACTAGATAAATAATTTGAAATAACTGTATCAGGATTGTTGCTCAATATAAGTAAACCTTTTTGCATTAACAAGACCCTGCTACAAAGATTCTGAACCGAAGGCATATTATGACTTACGAATATAACGGTTCTTCCTTCTTTTGCCACTTCACCCATCTTCCCCAAACACTTCTTTTGAAACTGTGCATCCCCCACGGCCAACACCTCATCTATCACCAATATTTCCGGCTCCAGATGCGCCGCAACAGCAAACGCCAGCCGCACGTACATCCCGCTTGAGTAACGCTTCACAGGCGTATCCAGGAATTTCTCGATTTCTGCAAATGCCACGATCTCATCAAACTTCCTTTTTATCCCATGTTCCGGAAAGAAATTACTAAGGTCAAATTTGGCAAACACTTATAAACATTGATTCTGCGACTACATGTCTTTTGGAAGTCTTTTAATTACTGGCCGAAAACAACATTGGACATTCCAGGTTTTTCCAATAGCATTTGTGTGACGGCGGGAAGTTTCACGGCTTTCTTTAAGGTTTCACCGGTATTTTTAGCCTCAAGAGTGGCGATATCTATATCTTTGAACGGCGCATAGAGTTCCTTTGAGTTTAAAAAATCTTTTTCTCCTATTGCCTTTCGTTGGTTTGATAGATAACGGTTTATAAAATATGCCAGGATGCAGATAGTATAGACGGCTTTAACATGTGCCTCGGTATTGACAAAGAAGGGCCTGATTTTTAAGAACGATTTTACATTTTTAAAGACATCTTCTATTTTTGTCTTGTCCCGATAGGCTCTAACTATAGATTGGGGTTTTGCTTTAAACGCACCTCCATCTTCCCGTTCTGTATGGTTAGTGATAAAAACACATACGCCATCCAACAATCTATCTGCGGCTATAACATCAGTTAACAGCTTGATTTCTATTTTGAAACTTTTGACGGATTTGACCTGCCCGTTTTTCAGTCTATGGGTAACGGTGATGGACGTCAGAACAGGGTCTTCGAAATATTTATGAATCTTTAACCTTTTCAGCTCATCTACAATGCGGCTCTTTGTTGCGTCATATTGCCGGTCTCTTTGGGCATTTTTAAGGTTTTTATTCTCTTCTTTGAGATAATCCTTAAAAAAGGTTATTTTCTCGTCTCTATTATTGCGGTCTTCTATAAATAAAGTGGGATTAAAACCGGTAATAAAACGCTTGTTTCCTATGACGCCATTGTCATGGTAGTATAATTCATCATCATAGTTTAAAAACCCTTGCGGGATAGGTATATCGGAGGCGTCCTTATCTTCTATGGATAACCCATTAAGAGACTTTAAACTGACACCGCAAGAGGGTATCTGATTTCTATCCAATGCCGAGATGTATTTGAGTTTGGCTTCTTCTATCAAATTGGCATTGTCCTCAGAGATTATGCCTCTGTCAAATACAAGGGTGACGTTTTTATCAGTCAATTTGAATCTGGTTTTACAGGCATTGATATTCTGTTTGAGGGTTTTTACCTCAGCGGTGTTCCCGGGGAATACATCCCATTTGAAAGGATATCCCTCAGAGTTGATAAGAACACCCAGTAAGACCTGCCGCCTGCCATGACACTCTATTTTGCCCTTGCCAAATGCCGATAGATCACAGTTATATCCCACAAAGTAGGAAGTAGTTAGGTCGTAGTTGATAAATTTATAGGATTCCGGACGTTTCCAGAAGGTTTGGTTAAAAAGGTGGTTCTCTATAGATATTTTGTTTTTGTGTATTTTATCTAATTCATAATAGATTTTATCGTCATTTAGGCCTGAAAGATCAATTTTAAGAATGTCCTCCAGCGCGCTCTTTTTCGCCCAATGAGGAATGGAATAATGAGAACACGGATCGGTGCACCTGTTAATAGTCAGTATCTTTGCAATCATATTGGTAGGAAGGGCGCCTGCAGTGACATCGTAGTCAAAAGCCTGATCAAGCTGCCACTGGTTCCACAACTCATTAACAACGGCTATATCGAGATATGCCCTGCTTTCCAGGACTGCAACGTCTTTGAGCTGAGTCTGCAATTGATCTGTGTTTTCAACTGTTTTACATATCAGTTTGATTTGCTCGGCTTGAATATCGGAAAGTTTCCCGATGGGCCAAAGTATTCTTTTTCTGACCTTTTTGCCATCCCTGTAGGATTCGGCAATAGAGTAAGATTTATAGGTTTTCCCTTTGTATTTAGAATCGCTATAAGTAAGGTGCATAATGTAGTCCCAATATTCTTTGACTACACTATCATTAATAAAATATTTTGTCAAGTCAGTATTTATAGGGTTATAAAGGATTTGTATTAATAAATAGGCCATTTATTCTGCGACTACATATTATTTTGAATTTGTGGAAACCCGCTTAAAATAAGGATTTTGTTGAAATCTTTCCGGAAAGGGGGTTTTATTTCTGCCTTTGTCATGCCAAGAATGGCGCCATTGAGATAGACGTTTTCCCTGCCGGTAAGTTCCGGGTGAAAACCCGTTCCCACTTCAATATGTATAATCATGAACTATTTATAAATTTATTTGCATTTAATAAATCTTTTTAAATCACAATTCAGCAACTGAGAACAAAGACGGCAAAATTGCATTGTTAGACAATTACTTAAGTGGCTTCTGTAAAATATACGATATTTGGGTGGCCCACTTCGGCGTATCTTTGCACACTGCATCAACAAGAAAAAATGCTAACCCAAATGTAAGTCTTAAAAATATGTTATGTTGAGCTATATGTGCCAATAGCCCAAAATATGAATTTGTATAATTAACTCCAATTATATCAAAGGCATTAAAATATTTTTCGCACATATAGGACGAAAACCTAAGATAATCATTCGGCATCATATGCATTTCAAAAAGCCATGGGCTGGAAACGAACGCTTTCCCGCCTGGCTTTAAACACCTATATATCTCTCGAATAGCACTTTCAGGATTTAGTGTATGCTCAATAACAGAAACACAAATAATTCCACCTATAGTATTAGACTCAATTTCTTTCATATTTGCCAAGTCTGCCACTAGGTCTATCTGCGGACCATCAATTATATCTACATTTAGATATTTACCATTTTTGTAATAATTTTTAAAAATTCCGTCAAATCCTCCTATATCAAGAACATCCCCAGTTATTTCTACAAGAAATTGGGGTTTTAATCTATTTATGTTTTGCCGTGCTAACGTAACACCATTTATATATTCTCCAAGACGCCGCAAAATACGAAGGTAGGCATTCTCTTTAGTTAAAATGTAATTACCAGGTTTATAGATTCTAAACCATGATACAAACTCTAAATCAATTAGCTTTTTTGCCATCAATAAAATCATAGTCATTAAAAGAAAAGCATATAAAATTTGATCTGCAAGAAAATTTCCTTAAAAAATATACACAATATTTTGCCAACTAATTAGTATATGAACCCTTAATAGTAAAATTTTCAGGATTAAAATTTATATGCCCGTTAACATAAACAACTCCATGCGTGCTATGTGGAATATTTCCTGACCCATATACATCGGCAGGTTGAACCTGAAACGCAATTGCACGTTCAACAAAATCCACCCACGTATTGTTGTCTTCTACCAAAGACAAACTAACAAAGTATGTACCTGGCAGTAAGGGAACACAGGGTATTTCAAGACAAGCAACACCAGAATCGATTGGTTTTAAAGAATTATTTTCTATTGGCGACATTAAATTATTTAAGGAGAAAATACGACGACCATTTCCATCTTCAATTCCGAAACCAAAGTAAGGGCATTTTATTGCACGACTACTTCGAAATCGAAAACATATCCTTAGACTTTCTCCCATCATTATCTTATTGAATTTGGTGTTATCTTTATTTAAGCACCATGCTTGTTTCAATGCGGGTTCTTTAGATCGTGATCGTCCAGGGTGCAAATTCAGGTCTACTTCAGAAGACTCAATATTCACTCCACTAGATAAATAATTTGAAATAACTGTATCAGGATTGTTGCTCAATATAAGTAAACCTTTTTGCATTAACAAGACCCTGCTACAAAGATTCTGAACCGAAGGCATATTATGACTTACGAATATAACGGTTCTTCCTTCTTTTGCCACTTCACCCATCTTCCCCAAACACTTCTTTTGAAACTGCGCATCCCCAACCGCTAAAACTTCATCTACAATCAGTATCTCCGGCTCAAGATGCGCCGCTACTGCAAAAGCAAGCCGCACATACATCCCGCTTGAGTAACGCTTCACTGGCGTATCAAGGAATTTTTCAATTTCTGCAAATGCCACAATCTCATCAAACTTCTTTTTAATCTCTGCCTTTGTCATGCCGAGAATGGCGCCATTGAGATAGACGTTTTCTCTGCCCGTTAACTCCGGGTGGAAACCCGTCCCCACCTCAAGCAGACTTGCTACTCTGCCCTTGATTTTAACGCTACCCGTGGTTGGTTCTGTAATTCTGCTTAATATCTTTAATAACGTAGATTTACCGGCGCCGTTACGTCCAATTATGCCAATAACCTCGCCCTGCTTGACCTCGAAGGAGACGTCTTTGAGCGCCCAGAAGTCCTCGCGGGAAGGATTATGCGCAGAGGGCAGGGCGCAGGGCGCAGGGCGCAAAGAGCAGAGGGCAGAGAGCATTCTATTGCCCACCATTCTCGCCTTGTCGGCAAGGACGTCACGCAGGGCAGTGTAGCTGCCATTTTGCTGGTGGCGGATGGTGTATTTTTTTGAAAGATTTTCGACTTTAATGACGGTGTGACTCATAGTTCAACTCCCAATAGCATAGCGGAAAGCGCATGGCGCAGAGAGCAGAGTGCATGGCGCAGGGCGCAAAGGGCGGAGCGCAGGGCGCAGGGCAAAATAAAAATCATTTTAAGGATTTTTGAAAGTTGGTGATTTTTCTGCATAAATGATCCAGGCCTTCTAATAGTGAATCCATAGTTACTTGATCGATAAAACTTCTTCTTTGTAATAATATCAGGATATTTGCATTTTCAAAAGTTGATCGGCGAGCAATATTAAGGAACTGACAAAATTCCTTGTCTGAATTTGAACCGCTTCCTTCGGCGATGTTGTTAGACATACTCATTCCGGCTCCTCGAAGCTGTTCTGAAAAACGGTAGAGTCTTTTTTTATCAAGCTCGTCAGCAATATCAAAAAGCTTATCGGCAATCTCTATTGCCATTTGCCATATTTCCATATCCTGAAATCTGAATCTAACCATCTCACTCTCCTGGAGCACAAAGCATATATTGTGCCATGCTCTATGCTCTATGCTCTTTGCTCTATGCTCTTTGCTCTTTGCTCTTTGCGCCTTGCTCTTTGCTCTTTGCTCTTGCCCTTGCTCTTTGCTCTATGCTCTTTGCTCTTTGCTCTTTGCGCCTTGCTCTTTGCTCTTTGCTCTTTGCGCCTTGCTCTTTGCTCTTTGCTCTTTGCTCTTTGCTCTATGCGCCTTGCTCTTTGCGCTATGCTCCTTGCGTCCTGCCATACACATCGTCACACCTAACAATGTCGTCTTCCCCAAGATATTCACCATTCTGCACTTCAATTATTTCAAGGGGTATTTTGCCGGGGTTTTCAAGCCGGTGTATCGTTGATTTCGGTATATATGCCGATTCGTTTTCATGGATAAAACTCTCCTTATCACCGGTAGTCACCTTCGCGCTTCCTTTTACCACCACCCAGTGCTCTGACCGGTGATAATGCATTTGCAGGCTGAGCTTTTCCTTCGGGTTTACTACGATCCGCTTTATTTTATACCGCGGGCCATTTTCAAGCACGGTATAGCTTCCCCACGGCCTGTAAGTAGTAACATGTTCAACGGCCTCCGGTCTTGAATTTTCCCTGAGTTTCTTTACGATGTCTTTTACCTTTTGCGCCTCTCCCTTTTTTTGCTATCAGTATGGCGTCGTCCGTTTCTACCACAAGGCAGTTTTCAAGGCCTACGGTGGTAATGAGTCTTTTTTTGCCCAGGAGAAAGGAGTCTTTTGTGTCTATTGCCATAACATCCCCCTGGAGCACATTGCCATTCGCATCCTTGTCAAGAATATCAAATAAAGAATCCCACGAACCGACGTCGTTCCAGTATAAATCAAATGGCAATGCCACAACCTTGTCTGATTTTTCCATAACAGCATAATCGATAGAGATATCGGGCATGTGTTGAAATTGCAGCAGCATTTCTTCATAACCCAGATGGTATATTTCAGTTATTTCTGGTGCATACCTCTGAAGTTCTTCCATTATTGTTTGTATACTAAAGGCGAACATGCCTGAATTCCAATAATAGTTGCCCTCATGGATATATTGCTTTGCCGTGTCTCTGTCAGGCTTCTCCGCAAATCTTTCCACTTTAAAGAATTTTTTGGCACAATTCCCTGAAGATTGATCGCTGAACTTTAAATACCCGTAACCCGTCTCGGGCTTATCCGGTTTTATACCAAAGGTTACAATATAACCTTTTTGGGCAATCTCTTCTGCATGCCTCACCCGTTCTGCAAATGCTTCCGTCGGTTTTATGATGTGATCGGAGGGGGATAAAAATATTATTTCATCCTCCGTGCACCTAAGTATTTCTTTACAGTATTTCACTCCGAGCGCTATTGCGGGCGCTGTATTCCTGCTCAAAGGCTCAAGTATCGTGTGTGCGCCGGAAACAGAGCCATTCATACCTGGCAGAGAATTCAGCGCCGAAGAGACATGAAATTGGTAGTTATGGTTTGTTATGACAATAATGTCCTCCGGAGAAACAGCGCCCAGAAGCCTGTCAACGGTTTGCTGTAAAAGGGACATACTTCCGTTCAGTTTTAAAAATTGTTTCGGGAAATTATTTCTGGATAAAGGCCAAAGCCTTTCCCCTCCTCCACCGGCAAGGATGAATGTTTTCATGATACGATAACCTCAGGTATTATTGATAAAGAATGCAATCTCTCTTTATGCCCTTTGCACCCCCGCGCTATGCCCTTTGCGCCATGCGCCCTGCTATATCACATCTGCAAAGGTTTTTTCAGTTTTGCGGAAATACCAGAAACCGGAAATTAGTATAGTTGCAGTCAGCACAAGCGACAGCAGAAAGCCCGGCCAATAAAACTTTACACCCGCTCCTAAGATAGCCCACCTGAATCCATCTATAACTCCTACCATCGGGTTCATGGAATAAACCAATTTCCACTTTTCGGGAATGAGGGCGCTGCTAAAGCCAACCGGTGAGATATACAGGCCAAATTGTATAAAAAAGGGAATAACATACCGAAAATCCCTGTACTTCACATTCAAGGCAGAAATCCAGAAACCACAACCAAGGGCAACAAGCAGCGCAAGTGATAAAAACAACGGGATGGTTACGATCCGCCAATCCGGGATAAATTTATACCATATCATGAGCACAAACAAGATTGAAAATGAAATAAGAAAATCCACGAGACTCACAATAACGGCGCTCGCCGGAATAATGAGCCTGGGGAAATAGACCTTGGAGATTAAATTTGCATTACCGATAAGAGAACTGCTGCTTTCCGATAAAGAGTTTGCAAATAATTGCCAGGGCAACATCGCCGCATACACCATAATGGCATACGGGGCACCTTCTGACGGGAATTTGGCCAATTTCCCAAATATAACGGTAAATACGATCATGGTCAGAAACGGCCTTATGATACTCCAGGCGATTCCTATGACTGTTTGTTTATATCTCACGAGCACATCACGCCATGCAAGGAAGGCGAAAAGTTCGCGATATTTCCAGACGTCAAGCCAGTAATGCTTTACGCCCCGCCCGGGCTCTATTATAAGGTCATATTCTATATCTGTGTTCTCGTTCATTTATTTCACTCTCGTTGTCCTGACAACTTACTATAGTATTGGTACGAAAATACCCCTCACCCAGACCCACCCCCCACAAGAGGCGAGGAAACTTTTCCTCCCTTGACGGGAAAGATTAAGGGCGAGTGGTGTATTTCCACGCCCTTTTATGGGCCTTTGGCTCATGTGAGTTTACCCTATAAATACTTCTTTCCCCCTGTTCCCCATAACACGAGGACGAGTTTCACGAGGATACGGTTGTGTAAGTATTTTACTTCCTATTTATCCTCTTCTTCAAAAGGAGGTGAAAGAGAGGTGTCGATTTGGTTGCGGCGTTGCCACGCTAGGTATTACTCATCACTATTAACTAACACCCTTCTTTAATTTTCTCATACAAAGAAAAATCGTGGTTTGTGTAGTTAAAGCCTTTGTCCCTTGACACCTTCATTCCTTCACCAGGCGGTTCTAATCCCAAAACCTTCATGTCGTAATCTACCATTATCTTGACAAGTTCATCGAACGTTGTTCTCGGTTCCCAACCAAGGTTTGTCCTTGCTTTCGTAATATCTGCTTTCAGGTATTCGACCTCTGTCGGCCTGAAATATTTTGGATCTATTTCTATAACTACATCTCCGATAGATAAGTTTGAGGCGGAGGAACTGATTATACCTTTTTCATTTACGCCCTTGTCTTGCCATTCTAGTTCAACGCCGGCATAGTGGAAAGCATTTCCTACAAACTCCCTCACTGAATAACTATCGCCTGTGCCAACGACATAATCGTCTGGCGAATCCTGCTGGAGCATTAGCCACATCATTTCCACATACTCAGGGGCAAATCCCCATAAGCGCTAACTTGTTTTAGGTGCGCTCGAAGTATTTTGATATCTGTGTTTTTCGGATTCTTGTATTTTCTGCTAAAGAACAAGCAATGTCATTCCAGCACTTAAGAACTTCCTGTAATGATAACGCTGGTTCTATAGCCCGTTTTACTTGATTAAGCATAAAAGCAAATTCACGCCATTTGCTTTTAGTCTTCTTGCTTGACAATGAAGTATCCCCAGGGGGAAAAAGACGTAGCAAAATCTATTAGTTTTTCTGTCAAAAGAGCAACGAATAGTTTGCCATAAAGCCAAGCTTTTGAGCTATCATCATCGTATTTAGGTAAGTGTCCAAATTGTGCTATTTGTTTAAATCTTTTAAAGACCAGTTCAATTTGCCATCGAACTCGATACCATTCTAAGATATCAAAAGCGGTAAATTGATTTTCAGGAAACGTTGTGAATACTATTACGTACTTGGCATAAATAAGGGTCTCCGGTTTTAGTTCAATGCCCTTTTTGCTTGCATGTCTTTTAAGTTTTTTATGAGCTATTTTAATGGCTTCTTCTGTTTTGCGTATTATACAAAGACGACCTTTGACATATTCAGTATTATCAACGTTTGGAATAAAAACGTTCCATGATTTTATAGCAAGGGGTCTTTTTAAATATTGGATTTCTTTCAATAAAGGAAAGGGTTTCTTTTCTTCGCCGAATATCCGTAGAGATTGCGAATTAACTCTAACGCTAAGATAAGCGCCTTTCCTTGTTGCATGATGAATTCCTTGGCCAGTACAGTAACCTCTGTCAGCTATAATATAATCATCTTTTTCATCGGAAACTGCCGAAAAGATTCTCCTGTGCCTTCTCCTTCAGTTCCCGTAAGTTTAAAGAAATCGCAAGATAATGAAGGAACCTCAATACTATAATGAATGCGCCAAAGACTTCCTGTTTTCCCAGGTTCCTTTACTGTTGTTGCATCAAATAAGCGAAGATGAAAATTATTCCGTTTATTAATTTGGAGGCCACGCTCACGGAATAAAGATAAACATAATTTATATAGCCATTCTTTGCTCTTTTTTAATCGCTTTAATAAGGCAACATCGGATAAATCTGCTAAGTTAGCACGCTTGGCTCGAACTACTGTTTCACGCAATGAATAGCCACATCCTAAATGAATTAATAATGTTCGAAGAAGCTTTTCTTCAGATTTATCCTTGCGCAAGCCTTTTAAAGCATTTGTATCAACGGCTAAACTTTTCCAATCGTTTGGGAAGAAAGTTCTTAGAAGATCCCAATCTTCTCTCATCATGGCTTTATCCTCCTATAGAGTGATTAGCGGGATAATTAACATAAAAATACCATGATGAATAAAATTTGTCAATAAAACAAGTTAGCGCTTATGGGGCAAATCCCCAATCCCTTTTTGCATTCAGATTTCCCAGATAGAGTTTTTTTTGGTTTCCGGCAAGGATATTGGCAACTGCCCTGGTTATTTTTTTGGTTACAAAGGTCTCTCCTCTTCTCGGTGATTCATGGTTGAAAAGTATCCCATTGCAGGCAAACAAGTTGTACCCCTCACGATAATTTACCGCCATCCAGTATGCATAGACCTTTGCAGCCGCATAGGGGCTCCGGGGATAAAATGGGGCATTCTCATTTTGTGGAGGAGGAGAGGCGCCAAACATTTCTGAAGAAGAAGCCTGATAGAACTTTGTTTTTATGCCGCTCCTCCTAATTGCCTCAAGAAGCCGTGTCGTCCCTAATGCTGACACGTCTCCGGTATATTCCGGCATATCGAAACTCACCCTTACATGGCTTTGTGCCCCCAGATGGTATATCTCCTCTGGCTGGATGTTGTAAATAAGACCGGCAAGTTGTCCTGCATCAGATAAATCACCATAATGGAGAAATAATCTTACACCGGAAATGTGTGGATCTATATAGAGGTGGTCGATCCTCCCCGTGTTGAAGGTACTTGCCCTGCGAATGAGACCATGGACTTCATAACCTTTTGACAGAAGGAATTCAGTAAGGTACGATCCATCCTGGCCAGTGATTCCGGTAATAAGGGCGCGTTTCATATCTTTTTGTTTATTTCCTTCCATAATGGACTTTAACTATATGATAAAAAATGTTACTAAAATCGGAACGTTGGCGAATTATCACATCCCCAATTTTTGCCACTAAGGCATTAAGACACAAATAGTTTTCTTACCACAGATACAAACAAATTCCAAATGACAAGTATCAAATTCCAAAAACATCACATAGGGTCAAGTCTTGATTCTTGACATTTCCACTACCACTCAAGACTCTGCACCATCATAGTCTTTGGTTAGCTACCACAGTTTTAGAAAAACAGGGACAGAATTCCTGTCTTCTTGACACCATCATTATCAATTACAAATTTGAATCCTAGACCCTAAGTTTTCCAATCATAAGGTATCAACTTTATCTCTTAAATAAATTGGTAATCTTTCTTATTTTTAGTCAATACCGATACATCCATCGTAAGAACTGTGGCTGCAATTAAAACATCTGCAATCGGCAAGGGAGCATTCCAGATTTTTTGTAAATTTTGGCGGCAATTTTTCATAGCCATAAGCTAACTCCTTACCCACCCCTAACCCCTCCCAAGAAGGGATTCCAAGTATTCCCCTCTTGGAGGGGTTAGGGGTGGGTTCACGTTATAATGAATAATTTTAAATGCTCTCTTCATGAATTTACACACATTCAAATAAAATATCCGCCATCGGCTTTCTTTTTTACAAAAAATCGGGAATGCACCCACATAAAAAGTACTCGCCCGCTTTTAACCCCGACTCCTCAAGCATGGGTCTCATGTCCTCATCCGTAGTACCGGGATATGTAGTAGATTCAAGGACAATAAGCTGTCACTTACAAATATTTCCGGCAATGGTCTTCGTTGTGCTAAAGACATATGACATATCAGGTTCACGGTATTTGTCCAGCGGTGTCGGTACACAGATGATGATACAGTCCATAGCCGATAACTTAGAAAAATCCGTGGTGGGGGTGAAATGCAATCCTGTGCCCGTGATCCGTGAACTATCAATATGTTTAATATATACTGTAAGAGTTTATAAATAGGGATTTCTAGAATTACATTTAACTTCTGTTTATATAGATAGTTATAGCATTTCTGGAATCACATTTTGTGAACCCCTCGAGTATAGTTTTTGCCCTGACTCAGTAATTTTACTTTTTCAGGATCAATGTCTAAGCCTGTAACCTGAAACCCTGCCTTGCAGAATTCAATGACCAGCGGCAATCCAACATAGCCGAGTCCGATGATACCAATATGCGCCTTTTTTGATTTAATCTTTTCGATTAGTTCCATAGTTATTTTGTTTTAGCCTCGCGATTACAAAAGATATAGTCAAAAGTGCAGTGCGGGTTTATGCAATGCGGGCAAGGATAAATACATATAAAAAATAACATTTTAGCTTTTTGAAAAATTCACAGGATAGAAAAAATACCATGTAGCCCCGGTAGGGGCGGTCTGTTTGTAGCACAATAAAATTCAATAGAATAAATAGCTCCGTAGGAGCGGCCTGTCCGTATTCAGGCAGACCTGTTTATATGGATTTACAAGAGACAGGTCGCTCCTAATTGCAGAGACAGGTTTCAAACCTGTCTCTACGATCTGTTATAATATTCTATTTTGCTACAAACAGGCTGCTCCTACGGAGCTTATAGGTAATACATTTTTCAAAAAAATAAAGTGTTACGATAAAAAACAACTCACAAATCTCAAATAATTTCTCTATTGATCATATGCATTCACTTACATACCTGCCAGCAGGCAGGCTGTCGCGCCTGCTGATTTAATTTACAGGGACTTCGTCCCTCTCAGTTACATGAATAACTTATGTAACCAGTTAACGGATACAGCATAAATCTGGCAGTCAGAAGTCAGCAGTAAGCAGTCGACAATTTGCCGGGCACCGAGTGCTACGGCATCTTAGAAAATTCCAGGGCTTTATGCCATACGCAGCCAAAAAGAGTTTAACCACAAAGGGCTTGGCGCGGCCTTTGGCTGCAACCAAATTCGAAATACGAATATCGAAATACGAAACAAATTCAATTGACAAAAAACGTAACACTTTAGTTTTTTGAAAAATTCCGTAACTATTCAGCGTAATTTATAAAACTACCGGAGATCAGAACGCAACTCGTTCCCAAACCTTGTACTGAACATAGTGAAGTATCTGTTTGGGAACACAATTGCACAGGAAACGTTGTTTCCAGTGAGGGGCTGACTTTACAAATTACAAACTGTCTTAACCCTGTGATTTTATTCCCTATCTATCAGTAAACAGGCGAGAAACCGGAGTTTCTCGAACAAATGCATTCCCAAACTGGAGTTTGGGAACGAGCCGTGTATCGTTTACGCTGAATAGTTACAAAATTCCAATAATAACATTGTTTTGCCGCACGGTGCAGGGGGTGAAGCATTTGCATGTCCGGGCATGAACGCATTTATGCCAGTTATTTTGCAAATGCTTGGCCCCTACGGTCTCAAAAAACTAAATTGTTACCAAAACCCCAATACTCCAAACTTGTATAGCGTTTCATTAAAATATCTACATTGATACCGTCATTGTGAGCGACAGCGAAGCAATCTTAAGTCTTTTAGGAACAAGAGATTGCTTCGTCGCTCCACTCCTCGCAATGACATTTTTTGTAACACTTTAGTTGTTTGAAAAATTCCCGAGATAGAAAAAATACCATGTAGCCCCGTCAGGGGCGGTCTGTTTGTAGCGCAATAAAATTCAATAAGGTAAATAGCTCCGTAGGAGCGGCCTGTCCGTATTCAGGCAGACCTGTTTAATATGGATTTACAAGAGACAGGTCGCTCCTACTTGCAGAGACAGGTTTCAAACCTGTCTCTACGATCTGTTATAATATCCTATTTTGCTACAAACAGGCTGCTCTTACGGAGCTTATCGGTAATACGTTTTTCAAAAGACTAAAATGTTACCATTTTTTTACGTACACATTTTAACGAAACGATGTACTATTAGAGACGCACGGCCGTGCGTCTCTACTAATCTATACCTTACGGTTATGTCTTTTGAAAAAACGAGTATTAAAAACAAAAAGTTGATGGATAGTAGTACAAAGAATACAGGACACAAGGGGCACGAAGAGAAACTTACAAAAACCATGAATAATCAATTGATATACCAATATGGTTTAATAATTTCAAATTTATTGTAATTGGTTATCTGACTATACGTTAGTAATAATAGGGGTTTCAGAGTATGGTAAATTGGGCAAATAACAAAAGGATAGGCCTTTTTTATATTTGTTTTTCTTTGCAAAGTTTGCAGAAAATCAAACGCGGCTTGAAAGCATTGTGATTTGGGGGATTATATTGACAAGGATGAAGCACACGATAAACGAATGCCTTTTTTTCTATTGTATTATGGTGCAATATTTGCGCACGAATTGGGGACACTTCCCATTTTTCATAAACTTGCGAACGGATTTAAAAAGAGTATTTCAGAACTTCTAAGGTGCCTTTTTTGGTAACACTTTAGTTTTTTGAAAAAGTAAGGGCGAAGCTTTTGCCAGTTTAGGTATGAACACATTTATGACAATTTACAGCAAATGATTCACCCTTACACTATGCGGCAAACATCACTACTGTTAGAATTTTTCAAAAAACTAACCAGTGCTTATTTTTCCTCTTGGGGGTATTGTACGTAAAACATCTTGTTGACTAACCCTGTCAGGGGTTGTTTCTTTTTTTCACGGTAGCGGTAGATTTCAATAACCTGTTTCTACGTTACTATTCTAAACCCTACGTGATTGCTTTTTTTGCAAAAATCTGGAACGCTTCCGTTGCGTAACTATTCAGCGTAAACCATAAACCGCTCGTTCCCAAACAGATACTTCACTATGTTCAGTACAAAGGTTTGGGACAAGGAGCACTACCTGATTTTTTTTGTAACTCGTTTGTTGTGATTGGGGCAAACAATGCTGCAAGCCTGTCCCCTTGCAGAGAGTGGAATATGTCTGCGGAGAAATCTGGGAAGGGGTTGCTAATATGAATAGCCATAAGTTTTTCTTCTCATTCCTACGTTCTGCGAGGAATTCTGTTTATAATATGAATAGCATAAGTTTTTCTCTCATTCCTACGTTCTGCGGGAATGCATGTCACGAAACAGGGTAAAATTGTCCATTTGACCAGCCTGCGGAGCGTGGGAAAGAGAGGTCAAATTTTTTTTTATAATAAAGTGGTAGTTGAATCGATGGAGAAATCCAGTCCACCCTGCACCCCGCCAGCGGGGACATAGTTTGAACAACAGGCGCATTCCCGATTTTTCCTTCCGGTTTTGGTGTACTAATTGTACACAGGCAATTTAAAAAGAGTATTTCAGAACTTCTAGGGTGCCTTTTTGGTAACGCTTTAGTTTTTTGAAAAAGTAAGGGCGAAGCTTTTGCCAGTTTGGGTATGAACACATTTATTACAATTTACAGCAAATGATTCACCCTTACACTATGCGGCAAACATCACTACTGTTAGAATTTTTCAAAAAACTAAAGTGTTACCTTTTTTGCAGATATTCGCACCTGCATGTCGGCTGACAGGTATTGTATCGTAAAACATCTTGTTTGACTAACCCTGTCAGGGTTGTTTCTTTCATTTTCAAGCGGTAGAGACAGGTTTCAAACCTGTTTCTACGTTACTATTAACCCCTACTGATTGCTTTTTTTGCAAAGAATCTGGAACGCTTCCGTTGCGTAACTATTCAGCGTAAACGATACACGGCTCGTTCCCAAACAGATACTTCACTATGTTCAGTACAAGGTTTGGGAAAGGAGCATTCCCGATTTTTTGTAACCGTTTGTGTGATTGGGGCAAAACAATGCTGCAAGCCTGTCCCCCGCTGGCGGGGGATTAAGGGGGTGGAATTGTCTGCGGAGGAAATCTGGGAGGTTTATAATATGAATAGCCATAAGTTTTTCTTCTCATTCCTACGTTCTGCGGGAATGCATGTCACGAAACAGGATAAAATTGTCCATTTGACCAGCCTGCGGAGCGTGGGAAAGAGGGTCAAATTTGTTTTCATAATAAAGTGGTAGTTGAATCGATGGAGAAATCCAGTCCACCCCCTGCACCCCCGCCAGCGGGGGACATAGTTTGAACAACAGGCGCATTCCCGATTTTTGGTTAACTAATTGTACATTGTAGCACAAGCATCCTGCTTGTGGCATTTTACCCTCAAACTGGATACTTGTGTTACTATTCTTCCTCTTCCCCTCCCTGCTAATGATATTTTTACAAAAAATCGGGAATGCTCCCGTTTGGGAACGAGTTGCGCTCTGATCTCTGGTAGTTTAATAAATTACGCTGAATAGTTACGACTTGCCAAAGTTATTTTTACTCAATATCTTTTATCAGTGCTTATTCGTACTACAATCCATCAACTTCTTGTTTTTTATGCTCGTTTTTCAAGCTGCACAAACGTAAGGCATTAATTAAATGATGCCTACGTAAAGTTTGGAGTATTGAGTTTTTGTCATTTGAAATTGTTTTGTATTTAGATATTCGTATTTCGAATTTGGTTGCGGCCAAAGGCCGCGCCAAGTATATCCGTAGCTAAATTTTACTACCCTTTTACGCCCTTTTTACCTTATCAGAATGATTCGTATGATTCTTAATTAAATTTCTCGTATCAACGATAAGCTGTGAATTTTTTAGAATGAAATCAGGGTCGTAATCAGCATGCTCTGTTGCGATAACAACCGCATCATATTTCGCAAGCGTCTCTGCATGTAAAGGAACTGAACAATTATTAAATGAGTATTTCCTCGTTTTTGGTATAACCGGTATATAAGGGTCGTTGTAGTCAACATGGGCATCTTTCTCACCAAGAAGATCCATGATCTTCAGCGATGGAGATTCACGGGTATCGTCTATGTCTTTTTTATATGAAAGTCCCAGGATTAAAATCTTTGCGCCCTTAATGCTTTTCCCATTTTCATTGAGCGCCTCAACAGTCTTTTGAACCACATAATAAGGCATGTTGGTATTTATTTCCCCTGCAAGCTCTATAAACCGGGTGGAAAACTCGTATTCCCTCGCCTTCCAGGTCAAATAAAAAGGATCTATAGGTATGCAATGTCCACCAAGACCCGGGCCGGGATAAAAAGCCTGAAATCCAAAGGGTTTTGTCTTCGCCGCCTCTATGACTTCCCATACATCAATCCCCATCCTGTCAAAAAGCATCTTCAGTTCGTTCACCAGCGCTATGTTCACGGATCTGTAAATATTCTCAAGGAGTTTTGTGGCTTCTGCAACTCTTGTTGAAGATACCGGAACGGTCTTTACAACTACCGAATCATAAAGGGCTTGTGCAACGGTAAGACAATTCTTCGTATAACCGCCAACCACCTTCGGGATTGTCCTTGTTGAAAAATCTTTATTGTTCGGGTCTTCCCGCTCCGGTGAAAACGCAAGATAAAAATCCTCACCCGTTTTTAACCCCGACTCCTCAAGCATAGGTCTCATGTCCTCATCTGTAGTGCCGGGATATGTAGTGGATTCAAGGACAATAAGCTGTCCCTTGCGAAGATTGCCGGCAATGGTCTTCGTTGTGTTAAAGACGTATGACATATCAGGCTCCCGGTATTTGTTCAGCGGCGTCGGGACACAGATGATGATACAGTCCATAGCCAATAACTGACTAAAGTCTGTTGTCGGAGTGAACTGTGAAAAGTGAGGAGTGAGAAGCGAAGAACTAATATGTTTAATATAGCTTTTCCCCTGGTGCAGTAATGTTACTTTTTCTGGATCAATGTCGAAGCCTGTAACCTGAAACCCGGCCTTGCAGAATTCAATGACCAGAGGCAATCCAACATAGCCGAGTCCGATGATACCAATATGCGACTTCTTTGATTTAATTTTTTCGATTAGTTCCATAGGTTATTTTGTTTTAGCCTCGCGATTACAAAAGATATAGTCAAAAGTGCAGTGCGGGTTTATGCAATGCGGGCAAGGATAAATACATATAAAAAATAACATTTTAGCTTTTTGAAAAATTCATGGGATAGAAAAAATGCCATGTCGCCCCGGTAGGGGCGGTCTGTTTGTAGCACAATAAAATTCAATAGAATAAATAGCTCCGTAGGAGCGGCCTGTCCGTATTCAGGCAGACCTGTTTATATGGATTTACAAGAGACAGGTCGCTCCTAATTGCAGAGACAGGTTTCAAACCTGTCTCTACGATCTGTTATAATATTCTATTTTGCTACAAACAGGCTGCTCCTACGGAGCTTATAGGTAATACATTTTTCAAAAAAATAAAGTGTTACGATAAAAAACAACTCACAAATCTCAAATAATTTCTCTATTGATCATATGCATTCACTTACATACCTGCCAACAGGCAGGCTGTCGCACCTGCTGATTTAATTTACAGGGACTTCGTCCCTCTCAGTTACATGAATAGCTTCTGTAACCAGTTAACGGATACAGCATAAACCTGGCAGTCGGCAATGGGTGTATTCCCGATTTTTTGTAGAAAAGAAAGCCGTTGACTGATATTTTACTTGAATGTGTGTAAATTCATGGAGATAGCATTCAAAATTATTCATTATAACGAGAACCCGCCCCTTACCCCTCTCAAGAGGGGACTCCAAGTATTCCCCTCTTGAGAGGGGCAAGGGATGGGTAATGAGTTAGCGTATAGCCATGAAAAATTACTGCCAAAATTTACAAAAAATCGGGAATGTACCTGTTCAAACTATGTCCCCCGCTGGCGGGGGTGCAGGGGCATAAGCGCTAACTTGTTTTATTGACAAATTTTATTCATCATGGTATTTTTATGTTAATTATCCCGCTAATCACTCTGAAAGTCTCGGACTCTTTCCTCATCGCTCTTTTGCGATTTCGGTATTGATAGTATGCGTTACGGTCATCAACCTGAATAATGAGACCTCCCAAGTTCATTTATATACCTTTTACAGTCATACCGTCACTCTCAACTCCGACGACACCGCATAGTTCTACCGTTTGTCTCTTGCTACCTATGCGATTACAGATTTCACCCTCTCTGGGAGGCTCATCTATCGTATTTTTAGCGTAACTAAGCCTGCGTGTTCGCTTGCACTACGGTCTGACTGCTCGCTACAGGGAACTCGAACGTATTCATCGCTGTTTACGTCCTCCCGTGAGGCTTTCTGCCTCTTTCACTACCGCCCGAACGGTCAATTGGCGGGTTGGATTTGCACCAACTGATATATATACGCTTCTTGGCGTACCGGATTAACACAGATAGAAACAAATCCCAAATAATTACGAAATTACAACTTTTCCATAATACATTTTACTTTGGCTACCAATTGAACAAGCTGACAATCTTAATAACTAGCAGAACAATAATTTTCATTCCTCTCCTGCATCTTGTAATATCCCAACTACTATTTCGTCTCTAATCCAAATACCGTTTCCCAATATCTTGGCAATGGCTGGTTTTATTGAATTAAGCAGTCCCTTTTTCTTGGCCATTAACAGTACGCCTAGTGTCCCAATCACCTTAAGTCCTAAAACTTTTGCCTGGAGTCTTGCAATCTTTTCGTCTATCAGCACATGCTGGATACCTTTTTCTTTTGCCAGGATGATAACTTCTGCCTCACCTTGCTCCAGTTCATACAACAATTTTATCTTCTCAATATCGTGAACTTTTTCAATTCTTACCCATTCGCAAGTTTCCAGTTCATAAACGCCAAAACTTTTTCTTCCACCAGCCATAATCTCTTCTTTGACATGCAGTGGGACACAAACGTCCGTATAAAGCTTTTCAAGTAACGGAATCTGACCACATATTGAAAGGGCAATCCAAGGAGATGTATTGACCACGATTCCTTTATCTGTCACTTCTGGCTTCCTCTAGTATTTCTTCCAAATCCATCTGAAATGGAGAAACCTTGTATTTTTTTAATCTCATCAAAAACTCAACCCTGCTCAGACCAGCCATCTTTGCAGCCTTACCAGAAGATATTTTGCCAAGCTCATAAAGTTTTAATGCTAAAAGATATCTTGCTTCATCTTCGAACTCTTCTCTGGTTTCCTTAAGAGAGAGCAGGACATCATCTGAATATTTTATAGTAAGTACATTTTCTTTCATTAATTTTATCTCCTCTTCCAACAAGGTTTGTCAAGCAAATATTTGGGGGTCAGACCTTGAATATAGAATACAAAATTCAGCCCGCATCTTTTTAAGTATTCTTTGTAATTATTTTTGCCACCAGATGAACACTGCTAAAAATTTCTTTATAACCTCTTATAAATATAGCCAAACAAATATGATTTTAGGAATTTGGCAATAAAATGGCTTTCTAAAAACAGATTTATTTGACTAAGCATACTATACAACCCCCTTTCCGGAAAGATTTCAACAAAATCCTTATTTTAAGCGGGTTTCCACAAATTCAAAATAATATGTAGTCGCAGAATAAATGGCCTATTTATTAATACAAATCCTTTATAACCCTATAAATACTGACTTGACAAAATATTTTATTAATGATAGTGTAGTCAAAGAATATTGGGACTACATTATGCACCTTACTTATAGCGATTCTAAATACAAAGGGAAAACCTATAAATCTTACTCTATTGCCGAATCCTACAGGGATGGCAAAAAGGTCAGAAAAAGAATACTTTGGCCCATCGGGAAACTTTCCGATATTCAAGCCGAGCAAATCAAACTGATATGTAAAACAGTTGAAAACACAGATCAATTGCAGACTCAGCTCAAAGACGTTGCAGTCCTGGAAAGCAGGGCATATCTCGATATAGCCGTTGTTAATGAGTTGTGGAACCAGTGGCAGCTTGATCAGGCTTTTGACTACGATGTCACTGCAGGCGCCCTTCCTACCAATATGATTGCAAAGATACTGACTATTAACAGGTGCACCGATCCGTGTTCTCATTATTCCATTCCTCATTGGGCGAAAAAGAGCGCGCTGGAGGACATTCTTAAAATTGATCTTTCAGGCCTAAATGACGATAAAATCTATTATGAATTAGATAAAATACACAAAAACAAAATATCTATAGAGAACCACCTTTTTAACCAAACCTTCTGGAAACGTCCGGAATCCTATAAATTTATCAACTACGACCTAACTACTTCCTACTTTGTGGGATATAACTGTGATCTATCGGCATTTGGCAAGGGCAAAATAGAGTGTCATGGCAGGCGGCAGGTCTTACTGGGTGTTCTTATCAACTCTGAGGGATATCCTTTCAAATGGGATGTATTCCCCGGGAACACCGCTGAGGTAAAAACCCTCAAACAGAATATCAATGCCTGTAAAACCAGATTCAAATTGACTGATAAAAACGTCACCCTTGTATTTGACAGAGGCATAATCTCTGAGGACAATGCCAATTTGATAGAAGAAGCCAAACTCAAATACATCTCGGCATTGGATAGAAATCAGATACCCTCTTGCGGTGTCAGTTTAAAGTCTCTTAATGGGTTATCCATAGAAGATAAGGACGCCTCCGATATACCTATCCCGCAAGGGTTTTTAAACTATGATGATGAATTATACTACCATGACAATGGCGTCATAGGAAACAAGCGTTTTATTACCGGTTTTAATCCCACTTTATTTATAGAAGACCGCAATAATAGAGACGAGAAAATAACCTTTTTTAAGGATTATCTCAAAGAAGAGAATAAAAACCTTAAAAATGCCCAAAGAGACCGGCAATATGACGCAACAAAGAGCCGCATTGTAGATGAGCTGAAAAGGTTAAAGATTCATAAATATTTCGAAGACCCTGTTCTGACGTCCATCACCGTTACCCATAGACTGAAAAACGGGCAGGTCAAATCCGTCAAAAGTTTCAAAATAGAAATCAAGCTGTTAACTGATGTTATAGCCGCAGATAGATTGTTGGATGGCGTATGTGTTTTTATCACTAACCATACAGAACGGGAAGATGGAGGTGCGTTTAAAGCAAAACCCCAATCTATAGTTAGAGCCTATCGGGACAAGACAAAAATAGAAGATGTCTTTAAAAATGTAAAATCGTTCTTAAAAATCAGGCCCTTCTTTGTCAATACCGAGGCACATGTTAAAGCCGTCTATACTATCTGCATCCTGGCATATTTTATAAACCGTTATCTATCAAACCAACGAAAGGCAATAGGAGAAAAAGATTTTTTAAACTCAAAGGAACTCTATGCGCCGTTCAAAGATATAGATATCGCCACTCTTGAGGCTAAAAATACCGGTGAAACCTTAAAGAAAGCCGTGAAACTTCCCGCCGTCACACAAATGCTATTGGAAAAACTTGGAATGTCCAATGTTGTTTTCGGCCAGTAATTAAAAGACTTCCAAAAGACATGTAGTCGCAGAATCAATGTTTATAAGTGTTTGCCAAATTTGACTTTAGTAATTTCTTTCCGGAACATGGGATACAAGCACGCCCCTTAATTCCCTCTTTATAGAAGGGACGGGAGGTGTAAATTTTTCGAAAACCTTATTTGTTTGACTATAACTACAGATGAACTCTGAGAAACACGGTTAAAGAGGTTAATAATATTGATCCGTGTTCATCCGTGTGAATTCGTGGTTAAGTTTTAGTACACTAATCTTTTCCATTCGAGCTTCGGTTTGCCAAAATTTACTATAATACCTTTGTTAACCACGGATGAACACTGATGAACACTGATAAAAATTTCTTTATAACCTCTTATAAATAACTACAGATGAACTCTGAGAAACTCGGTTAAAGAGGTTGATAATATTGATCCGTGTTCATCCGTACTACAATCCATCAACTTCTTGTTTTTTATGCTCGTTTTTCAAGCTGCACAAACGTAAGGCATTAATTAAATGATGCCTACGTAAAGTTTGGAGTATTGAGTTTTTGTCATTTGAAATTGTTTTGTATTTAGATATTCGTATTTCGAATTTGGTTGCGGCCAAAGGCCGCGCCAAGTGAATTCGTGGTTAAATTTTAGTACACTAATCTTTTCCATTCGAGCTTCGGGTTGCCAAAATTTACTATAATACCTATTTTTATCCCTGTTGCTTTCAAGTAGTTTATTAGTTGTGCTTCATGTTGGGGGCTTAGTTCTTTGACTGCTTTTAATTCAATAATAACTCTGTCCTCAACGAGGATATCTGTATAAAAATCTCCAACTACTTTGCCTCTAAATAATACCTTGAGTGGCGCCTGCGCTTTTGCATCTATCTTCTTGTCAAAAAGGGCAATAGTTAATGCTTTTTCATATACACTTTCAAGAAAACCTGTTCCGAGCTCATTTGAAACCTCAAAACATGCACCAATAATTTTCTCAGTTAAATCTTTTTCTAATAATTCCATGTCAGTTTAACTCCTTATGTTAACCACGGATGAACACTGATGAACACTGATAAAAATTTCTTTATAACCTCTTATAAATAACTACGGATGTACAGTAGAGTAGAAACCAGACGACAAGAACTTAGGCAGAAGTTTGTTTTCTCTGTTTGCTGGCTGGTTTCCCGCCAGTGCCACCATATCTCCGCCATATACTTATCATCTGCCCCCCTCGTCAAACCGTGCATGCGATTTTCCCGCACACGGCTTTCCGACAGTCTTCTTCTTAAGCTTTCACAGGTTGTCTGACAGAAACATATTTTGTCGGGTCTATTAGCCCATATCTATTGACTAATTCCTTAAACGCTCCTCGATTATAGAGCTTGCTCCTGCGCTGACTTTTCCTCTTATAATATCTCGTCAATCTCCTGAAAAGATAATATCGTAGGTCTCTTCTTCCTGTTTGGCTTTTCGATATAGTTTACGCTGAAAGTCTCGGACTCTTTCCTCATCGCTCATTTGCGATTTCGGTATTGATAGACTGAGAAACTCCAAGCTTTATCTTTTTTCTTTCCCCAGTAAAAGCGCATTATCATAAAGATATTCGCTTATATAGATTCCCTCAGTTAACAGCTTATCAAGAGAATGCTTTAATTGCAGAATCTTTCCCTGCTTCTTTGCATCTAACAAAATTCCTATGGTGCCGGTGACATTGAGTCCATTCAATTTAGCGACCTTCCTGGCTTTATCCTCGTCTATAATAACAAGGCCGATATCCTTTTCTTGAGCCAGGACGATTACCTCTGCCTCTCCTTCATCAATGATTAACCCAAGTGCTGTCTTTGCTTTAATGTCTAAAACATCCGCCTTCCTGTTTTCCCCCCATTTTTCAATGACAGAAGCCTTTCGTTTCCCTTTCCTCGTTGTCTCTTTAAAAACGGCGTTAGGGATATATATTTCTTCAAAAAGTTCATCCAGCAAAGACAATCTGTCAATAATAGCCAGGGAGATGAGTGGTGTGGAATTGATTACCGCCTTCATCTTAAGGCTTCCCTTGCCTTTTGGATACTGCGTAAGTCCTCTTCCAGTTCTTCCGGTGGGTAGTTATACACAGATATCTTGTTATTGGATAACAATTCCATGAAATCTAATTTGCTCATCTCTGCCAATTCAGCAGCCTTTCCCAAGGATAGTTTACCTATTTCAAAGAACTTGATGGCAGCAAATATTTTCACATCTTTAAGGAACTCTGCCGGCTTTTCATTTAGAGCCAGTAATATATCTTCAGCAACGGACAGTTCCATCTTTTTTACCAACATTTCGGCATCTCCTTATGAAAAATAGAAAAAATAGGTCCAACTCAGCCTCGTCGGGATAAGTATCCTTGAGAACTTCTATCTTATGCAATAACTCCATTGTCAATCCCTCCTTCTGAAAAGTATTTGGGCTCAGACCTTGAATATAGAATACAAAATTCAGCCCGCATCTTTTTAAGTATTCTTTGTAATTATTTTTGCCACTAATGGACTAAGACACAAACGGGTAAATTCCAAATAACAAATCCCAAAAATCAAATAACAGACAACATCCAATTTAGTAATTACTGCACAACAAAGCCTGCCCTCATGGAAATAGTGTACGCAAAGAAAAGCAGATCATAAACATATTTTAGCCGTGAATAAAAGATAGACAGGATCAGCCCTTGTAACTATTTAGCGTAAACATTACACGACTCCCCGCAGGTTCAGGTTTGTAACCCAATGTCATTAAGTTAAGCAACCTGCCAGAAAAGTCCCCCTTAATAAAGGAGGAAAAAGGGGGTTGTTTTTAATAAAATAATTCTTAACACCTTAGTTATTTGAAAAATCCAAGGGGATATAAAAAACAATGTAGCCCCTTTAGGGGCGGTCTGTTTGTAGCGCAATAAAATTCAACAGGTAAATAGCTCCATAGGAGCGGCCTGTATATGCTTGACAGGAAGACAGGCCGCTCCTGACGGAGCTAATATCTGTTATGGTATCCTATCTACTACAAACAGGTTGCTCCTACGGAGCTTATCGGTAATACGTTTTTTTTAAACCAAAGTGTTACAATAATTCTTAACTTAATGACATTGGTTTGTAACCTGAACCTATGAGTTTATGCGTATAATGGGGCCATGTACTGCGGTAAAATTCCAATGCCCAAATCACAAAATCCCTGTTTGGAACCTGGAATTTATTTGTCATTTGTTCTGCTAATAGAAGGCTGAATTGAAAGTATAAAACGTTTGGTTCAGGTTACAAACCTGAACCCGCGAATGTAGTTTCCATTGCCATTACGTTCCCAAACAGATACTTCACTATGTTCAGTACAAGGTTTGAGAACGAGTTGTGCTTCGGTAGTTTAATAGATTACGCTGAATAGTTACCAGCCCTTTATAATTCAAATGCCTAATACGAGAAACAACCCTGACAGGGATTTAAACCCTGTCAGGGTTAATACATTTTCAGGTTAAGGTTAATAAGTTAAAGATAAATAGAGCATATATATTTACACAGAGACAGACATTTTCTCAGTTTTTTCGTCTACAGCACGAATAATCTGTTGGATTGTATCTGCTTCTGCCTCATCAAAGTATACTTCGCCACATTGCGCGCACACCCAGGCAGGAATAGTATCCAACATCAGATGATAGCTTTTACGATCAATGTGGAAAGGTGCAGTTCCCCGCTCCATTTCACCTTGACAATACATACATTTCATTATAGTTTCCTCCTTTTAAAATTCTCTTCCCATTCCTGCTCGCTTAGAAGGTAAGCAGTAATAACGGCCGGATATTCTGTTTTCGGTGAACAGACAACATGTATTGGACGATTGCTTTCTCCCTGACCAGGAATAAGACAACTATGGCCACGAACATCTTCCGGATAATCTTCTACCAGTTCTCCATTTCCGATAGCAAGGCAAACTTCAGCCATGCTTATCATTCTATCAGGACGTGACATTTGTCTCACAGCATGAGGAAGAACTAAAATCCTCTTTTCTGCACTTTGCCTGCAAGACTCAGAATATTCATAAATATATTAAAAGTATTTGGGCTCAGACCTTGAATATAGAAAACAAAATTCAGCCCACATCTTTTTAAGTATTCTTTGTAATTATTTTTGCCACGAAGGGACTAAGACACAAACGGGTAAATTCCAAATAACAAATCCCAAAAATCAAATAACAGACAACATCCAATTTAGTAATTACTGCACAACAAAGCCTGCCTTCATGGAAATAGTGTACGCAAAGAAAAGCAAATTAAAAACATATTTAGCCACAAATTAAATCCGTACGATAACCTTCGGTTCCCTACAGGGCAGGCACGGATAAACACAGATAAAAAAACGAATCCCAATTTCTCCAGGATATATTTAACTTCGGCTACTTTTTTAACGGATTAAAAACCCTGGCGCCAATATACTCTGCAACCTTGCAAAGGTTTTCATCCGCAGAGACAAAAAGCCAGGCACTTTCAGAAACCAAACTAAAACATCCGAGATGTAATGCGTCCAATGTTCTAAGCCCATGTTCCTTGCCGTGTCTTTTTAACAAGTCTTCTGCCTCTTGAACAATTGCATGACTTAAGGGTTCGATGTTGAAACGAGTGAGTTCTGCTTCAAATCCGTCAATTGCTTCAGCTAACGACTTTTCATTTATTTCTTTACCTCTAAACCTTCTATGTAAAACACTGATAAACTCTAGTGTTGCCAATTCCAAAATCCAGGGTTCGTTCTCTTGCGAATTTAACAGGTCGGTAATCGCTTCCGTGCCCTCTTCATTATGGAAGAATTTTGCAAGCGCCGAGGTATCAAAGAATAGAATCATATCCTATCTTCTCTCTGTAATTTTATATCCTCACTCAACGACCCTTTACATTGCTTTAAAGCCTTCCTAACCCTCAGATAGGCTGGTTCCCCCTCTCGGCTCTCACGTTTTCTATCCCTCGCTTTCAAGGAAAGTATCATTTCATACACTGTTATCAATTCAGAAGGGCTCAATGTTTCAAGTTCTTTTATTGTCTGTTCTTTTATTTTCATTTAAATACCTCCCAACAAATAATGGTATTGCCGTGTTCATGGCATGGGGTCATGGGGTCAAGTCTTGTTTCTTGATTCTGCCGAAAAAGTCGTCTGCCAAAGAGGATGCCAGGAATTTTCTATCCAGAATGCCCCACAATCGACTTTCTCCGTTCTATGTAATGGTATCAAACCTTCATTATTTAATTATCATCCTCTTCAATTTCTGGCTAATTATTTTTGCCACGAAGGCACTAAGACACAAATAGCATTCTTACCACAGATACAGGCAAATACCAAATCTCAAACAACAAATTTCAAATAATATACAAAATCCAATTTTAATAATACAAGTTTTATTATTTTGACTTGCCAAAGTTATTTTTACTCAATATCTTTTATCAGTGCTTATTTGTATATCTGTAGCTACATAATTGTTACTCTTTTATGCTCTTTTTACCTTATCAGAATGATTCGTATGATTCTTAATTAAATTTCTCGTATCAACGATAAGCTTTGAATTTTTTAAGAATGAAATCAGGGTCGTAATCAGCATGCTCTGTTGCGATAACAACCGCATCATATTTAGCAAGCGTCTCGGCATGTAAAGGGACTGAACTATTATTAAAGGAATATTTCCTCATTTTCGGGAGAACCGGTATATACGGGTCGTTGTAGTCAACATGGGCGTCTTTCTCCCCAAGAAGCTCCATGATCTTCAGCGAGGGAGATTCACGGGTATCGTCTATATCTTTTTATATGAAAGCCCCAGTATTAAAATCTTTGCGCCCTTAATGCTTTTCCCTTTCTCATTAAGCGCCTCAACAGTCTTTTGAACCACATAATAAGGCATGTTGGTATTTATTTCCCCTGCAAGCTCTATAAACCGGGTGGAAAACTCGTATTCCCGCGCCTTCCAGGTCAAATAAAAGGGATCGATAGGTATGCAATGTCCACCAAGACCCGGGCCGGGATAAAATGCCTGAAATCCAAAGGGTTTTGTCTTCGCCGCCTCTATGACCTCCCACACATCAATCCCCATCCTGTCAAAAAGCATCTTCAGTTCGTTCACCATCGCAATATTCACTGATCTATAGATATTCTCAAGTAGTTTTGTGGCCTCCGCAACTCTTGTTGAAGAAACCGGGACGGTCTTTACCACTACCGAATCATAAAGGGCTTGTGCAACGGTAAGACAATTATTCGTATAACCGCCAACCACTTTCGGGATGGTCCTTGTTGAAAAACCCTTATTATTCGGGTCTTCCCGCTCCGGTGAAAACGCCAGATAAAAGTCCTCGCCAGCTTTTAACCCTGACTCCTCAAGCATGGGTCTCATGTCCTCATCCGTAGTCCCTGGATACGTAGTAGATTCAAGGACAATAAGCTGACCCTTGCGAAGATTTCTGGCAATGGTCTTTGTTGTGTTAAAGACATATGACATATCAGGCTCACGGTATTTGTTCAGAGGCGTCGGAACACATATGATGATGCAGTCCATAGCTGACAACATCGAAAAATCCGTGGTGGGAGTGAAACGCGATCCGGCGTCCGTGATACGTGAACTATCAATATGTTTTATGTAGCTTTTGCCCTGGCTCAATAATGTTACTTTTTCTTGATCAATGTCGAAGCCGGTAACCTGAAACCCAGCCTTACAGAATTCAATGACCAGCGGCAATCCAACATAGCCGAGGCCGATGATACCAATATGCGACTTCTTTGATTTAATTTTTTCGATTAGTTCCATAGTTGTTTTGTTTTAGCCTCGCGATTACAAAAGATATATTTTTAACCCGTGAATTTTGCCACGAAGACACTTAGACACAAAGGGGTTTTGCCACAGATGGAGACCCCGTACGATATAACCTTTGGTTCCATACAGGGCGGGCAAGGATAAATACAAATAAAAAATAACATTTTAGCTTTTTGAAAAATTCACAGGATAGAAAAAATACCATGTAGCCCCGGCAGGGGCGGTCTGTTTGTAGCACAATAAAATTCAATAGAATAAATAGCTCCGTAGGAGCGGCATGTCCGTATTCAGGCAGACCTGTTTATATGGATTTACAAAAGACAGATCACTCCTAATTGCAGAGACAGGTTTCAAACCTGTCTCTACGATCTGTTATAATATCCTATTTTACCACAAACAGGCTGCTCCTACGGAGCTTATTAGTACATTTTTCAAAAAACTAAAGTGTTACGATAAAAAATAACTCACAAATCCCAAATAATTTCTCTATGGATCATATGCATTCACTTACATACCTGCCAGCAGGCAGGCCGCGCCTGCTGATTTAATTTACAGGGACTTCGTCCCTCTCAGTTACATGAATAACTTCTGTAACCAGTTAACGAATACAGCATAAACCTGGCAGTCAGAGATCAGAGGTCAGCAGTCGGTAGTCGGCAATTTGCCGGGCGCCGAGTGCTACGGCATCTTAGAAAATTCCAGGGATCTATGCCATACGCAGCCAAAAAGAGTTTAACCACAAAGGGATTGGCCAGGCCTTTGGCTGAAACCAAATTCGAAATACTAATATCGAAATACGAAACAAATTCAAATGACAAAAAACATAACACTTTAGTTTTTTGAAAAATTCCAACAGTAACGATGTTTGCCGCATAGTGTAGGGGCGAAGCATTTGCTGTAATTGCCATAAATGCGTTCATACTCAAATGAGCAAATGCTTCGCCCCTACTTTTTCAAAAAAGTAGAGTATTACTGGCACATCGTTTCGTTAAAATGTATACGTAAAAAAATGTCATTGCGAGGAGTAGAGCGACGAAGCAACCTCTTGTTCCCAAAAAACTTAAGATTGCTTCGCTGTCGCCCGCAATGACGGTATCAATGTAGATATTTTAATGAAACGCTATACTAGATTTTCACCGTCATACCTGCCTACAGGCTGTCTTCAGTCGGCGGGCCGCGGTCTGTAATTTGTAATTTGCGGGAGTATTCCCGATTTTTTGTAAAAATGCCATTAGCAGGGGGGTGTGGAAGAATAGTGACTCAAGCTTCCAGCTTGAGGGTAAAATAACGCAAGCAGTCATCATGTTGCATTAGCAACACTCAGAAACGATGAAAATGGTTTTATAGCCATATCGTGTTGTAGTATCTGTGTTTAAACTATTTTTTGTAGTCTTACTTCCGAGTTGGAAACATCTGGCATTTCTGTTTCTGTACCAGTTCACCTTAGTATATGGCCATCCAAAAGGTATCAGCTTGTCATTACAGTGGGTCTCCGCTTGTCTCCGCTTGTCATTGCGAGGGTCTTTTCCGAAGCAATCAATATACTACGAGATATTTCGTGACATAAGAAACGCCATATCGCGGGAGAAGCAAATTAAGGGTGGCTCAAGGGCTAAAAAAATAGAATTAGTTAATGGGATGAATGCAGGATGGAAGGATCTCTTTGACGGTTTATGAGGTTGCTTCGGAAAAGACCCTCGCAATGACAAGCTGATGCCCTTGTAATGACAAAATAAGTCATCAGCATCAGTCAACAGTCATCATGTTGCATTAGCAACACCCAGGAACTATGAAAATGGGTTTATAACCATATAGTGTTGTAGTATCTGTACTTAAACTATTTTTTGTAGTCTTATTTTCGAGCCAGGATGCTTGTGGTACAGTGTACAATTAGTTAACCAAAAGTCGGGAATGCTCCTGTTCAAACTATGTCCCCCGCTGGCGGGGGTGCAGGGGGTGGACCGGATTTCTCCATCGATTCAACTACCCCTTTATTATGAAAACAAATTTGCCCCTCTTTCCCACGCAGACAGACTGGGCAAAATGAACTTTGCTGTCTCAAAAGCGGGAACAACTCCCGGCATTATGCCTGTTTTCAACCATATTTAGTACTATTTTCCCATTAAAGTGGGGAATGCCTGTCGTAAAATAGGATAAAATTGCCCATTTGACCAGGCCTGAGAGCTTGGGAATGAGAAGAAAAACTTATGGCTATTCATGTTATAAACCTCCAGGATTTCCTCCGCAGACAATTCCACCCCCTTAATCCCCCGCCAGCGGGGGACAGGCTTACCACATCCCTTGCAGGCTTTCATGCCCTTGTGGGGTTGATACTATGGAGCAAATTAAGGTGCATTCCCGGTTTTTTGTGACTTCTGCCATGTTTTAATGAAACGTACAGTAGTATTAACCCCTGGCAGCGTTGTTTTGCCCCAATCACACAAACGGTTACAAAAAATCGGGTATGCTCTTCGCCTCTCTGTTGTGTCAACACTTTATTTACGCGTAGCAGTTTACAGACGCATGCAATGCGTCTCTACAAAAATATTGAAATTCCTATACGTAAATTCAGCGCCTAAACCCTGTCCTTACTCCTTACTTATAATCATCTATAATAATACGCGCCGGTTTCTGTATAATTCATGATGGTGCCAAGAAGTTTTGTTTTTGTTTCTTTTATAATAGCTGTTGCCTGATCAACCTCATCAACGGTGACATGCCCTGATTTGGCCACCAGGATCACACCATCTGCCAATGGCAGTAATGGAGTAACACTGCCCGTTGCGTTTAACAAGGGCGGTGTATCCACAAGCACCACGTCATACCGTTGTTTCAACAGGTTCAGGAATTTTTCAAAAAGCTGAAAATAGGTCCTTCCTTCCGGAAAAATCTCCCCGGTTCCAAATCGCAGGAGTGAGATATTTGAGCCATTTAACGTTGTCACGTTCGATAATATCTCACGTTCCAATAATCTGCTTCCCCCCAAACGCCCCAAACGGTTGATCACCGGAGTAAAGTCCTCCTGGAAAAATACCCTTTTATCTTCGTACGTTTCTATACTTCCCGGTTTGAATGAATACGTTCCCTCTTTCCAACTGAATAGTTTCTGGAGATGTTCTTCTATCTGCAATTTGATAGGACCTTTTAATTGTTCCTGATTTATATAGCCCGCATTGATGAGGATATATCCCAACGGCAATTTCGTGCGCTGGTTTCGTTCCATGGCGTCTTTCAACTGGGTCTCATTGATAAAACCCCCTCGCAGGAGCATCGTTCCCAATCTGTTGGTAAATGGAGTGTCCTCATTGTCAATATGAAAAAGGTTGCCATTTTCAAAGATGGTGGTAATCTTTTGTAATTCGTTGGAAACAGTCAGCTCTCCGCTCAATTTTTTTAATGAAATAATGGAAAAAAGATCGTCCACACTGCAATTGCACAAAGAACCATCCTGTATTTGCCATGACCGGATTTTTTCCATTGCATTTGACATTCCGGCATTTTCATTATCTTTTAATCCAAACAAATTGCTTAAACTCGTGTTGTACACGTCCGCATCCACCATTATCACGCGTAACCCACCCTTTGCCATACTTACTGCCAATTTTGTAATAACCGTGGTCTTACCCTCCCCCGGCGTGGCGCTTCCTACCATCATGGCCTGCCCGCTCATTCCTGTCTGCATAAAAGGCAACCGGTTGATAATACAATCGGAATTGGTGTGATAATAATAACCGCCTTTCTGATTCTTCTGCCCCGGAGATTTTCCGTTGCCGGATAAAGCCAGCACCCCCTCTTTCTTTAATGATTTCATATACGGTATCGTGCCGAGAACCGGCATACTCGTACACTGGACAATTTCTTCCTGAGTTTTGACCGTGTTGTCCATATATTCACGGAAAAATACAAGGCCTGTTCCAAATGTTAAGCCTACCACGACCGATAGAAGGACGTTTAATTTCTTTCTTGGTTTTGATGGAAATAGAGGAGCTTCCGCTTTATCAACAACACGGATTGTGTCCTTCTTCATGTTTCCTGTTAAATTAATCTCCTTTGCCTGATTAATCAGGATATCGTAAATCGCCTGATCACTCATTGCCTCCAGATGTAAAATATCGTAATTTATTGCTCCTCCCGCCTTGACCAAAGACATTTGTTCCTGGATATCCTGCATTTTTGGGTTTGTACTTTCAAAGGCGATGATACTGTCCAGTTCTCTCTTAATTGACGAACAGACCTTCTTCACCTCTTCAATGATTTCCTGCTCAAGCCCCTTTATGCTTGCATTTGCTTCTATCATCCTGGGATGATTTGGCCCGTACTTTTTAGTGTTTGCCAATACCGATTCTTTAAGGCTGCACAGTTGTTTGTAAAGTTCATCAATAACTTTATTTTCTTTTATTTCGGGAAACAAGAATATACTTTCATCGTCAAAAGAAAAGGATCGAAGTTTTTCATATTTATATTGAAATGCCGCCTTCTGCGAATCACCTACTTTAAACTTCTGCCCTTGAATCTGTGATTTCAGCCAATCGAGCGCCTGCTGTGATGACATACGTTGTATCTGGCTACTCCTCTCTATAAAAGCATGGGCGTGGGCATTGGCTACGCGTGCGGATGTTTCCGGGGATTTGTTTGAAAAGCTGATATTTACCAGATGTGTTTCACGAATGGGTTCTATCTGAAGATTTTTTAAATACCAGTCGATCATTTCAGATGTCACCTCTGCGTCTGACAAAGGCAAGGAACTTTCGGTATCGTTCTCATCGGGAGCTGTCTCTGGTGAACCTGTTTTCTCAGGCGCATCACGATAAAATACTTCACTGAGTTCGTTCTCCTGAATAACTTGTTTCGCAAGACTCCTGCTGGCAAGTAGTTTGTATTGTGTCTGGTAGTACTCCTTATCCGTGGCGTCTATCCGCATAACATCAGCCATTTCTTCCATAAAAGACTTTTTGTTATCGATGATAATCTGTGTTGTCGCTTTGTAGACAGGCGTTACAGTAAACGACAGATAGGTAACGACGGAAACCACTGCAGTGAAGAAAATTACCAATATCCATATATGTTTTCTTATGATGTTAAGATAATCCGTAAGATGAACCTCGCGATTAAGCGGTTTCCTACCAAATGTATTGTTAAATTCGTTATTTTGGTTCAAGGCTTTGCTCTCCTTATAAAAGATACGTATAGTTTCTTATCAGTAATTTTTTTGGCAACACTTTAGTCTTTTGAAAAAGTAGGGGCGAAGCATTTGCTCGTTTGGGTATGAACGCATTTATGACAATTTACAGCAAATGCTTCGCCCCTAAACTACGACTATTGGAATTTTTCAAAAAACTAAAGTGTTGCCTCCTTTGTATTTTTTGGCAAAATATTTAATGGTTAAATCCGAAATACTAAATACAAATCCCCCCCCTGCACCCTCGCCAGCGGGGGACATTCTCCCCCTTTGTAGGGGGCAAGGGGGAGGATTTTAGAATATGTTTCATATTTTCATGCTTCGCGCTTGCTTGGTGGGAGCATTCCTGATTTTTGTAACAGTTTAGATTTTATTGTTTCGTTTTCGTGTTTCCTAGCGCTTGTTTGGTTTTGGTTCTGGCTGGGAGCATTCCTGATTTTTTGTAACAGTTTAGATTTTTGGAAAAACAAAAATGCTCGTTCCCAAGCTCCGGCTTGGGAACGTAATTGCGTTGGAAGCTCTAGCTTCCATTTAGCCGGCAAGCGAAGCTTCATGTATTATTCGATTCAAAAGAGGTTTCCAAATATCTTGGGTAACATACTGAAAAGCCTCCAAGCTGACATCCTGGGTTCATTCCCTTTTCCATTCGAAGCTGGAGCTTCTCAAACAATCCCGTTCCCAAGCCGGAGCTTGGGAACGAGCGGTTTTTTTACCCACCCATTATTCCCCTCTTGGGAAGGGAATAATGAGTGGGTTGACGGCATAATGAAAAACCTTGAAACACTTTAGTCTTTTTCAAAAAACTAACGTGTTACAAAAATTCACACTTCAAGCCGATTTTTAAAAATACCTTACAGGCACTCTGATAATATCGTTTGGCTTTACCAGTGCATCAAGTTTTGCTTTATACTCCTCTTCTTTTCCATCTTTCGTCCTCACTACGATTACGCGGCGAGGAGATGCTTTTTCCGTTACCCCACCCGCCTGCGCAATTGCCTGGCGGACGGTCATACTGTTTTTCCAGTAGTATTCACCGGGGGTTGTTACTTCCCCAACCACATACACTTTTTTACTCCGATACTTTTTTACCCTTATCGTTACTTGCGGAGAGACAAAATATCCTCCCTCCAATAATTTCTTCTCCATAAGTATTTCCAGATCAAAGACTGACAGGCCGTCGGCATCCACCTTGCCAATTAAGGGAAAGGTAAAGGCTCCGTTTTGTGATACTTCAACCATTCTGTCCATGTCTTCGTTGTCCCACACACGGATATCAAGGATATCTTCAGGCCCGACCACATATTCATTATTTGAAATGTTGTCGGCTGAGAAGGCAAAGGATGTCGTGCACAGTAATCCTATAAAAATGCATATTATTTGTAATGTAGTTTTCGACTGTTTTTTTCTCATATCAGGCTCCTTTCTTTTAAGTAAATAGTTGTTATTAGTCATTATTCATTATTCATTGGTACCTTATCAGTAATTTCTTTGCTTTTTTGGGCAAAATATTTAATTGTCCAGTCGGCAGTCGGCAAATTGCAGATTGAGGACTGAGGACTGAGGACTGAGGACTGTTTTCTTTCTTGCTTGTCTGGTTCTGGCTATGCCAGCTTATATTATTCAACCGTTACGCTCTTTGCCAGGTTTCTTGGTTTATCCACATTGCACCCTCGCATAACTGCCATGTGGTATGCCAGTAATTGAAGGGGGATGACAGAAAGCAAAGGGGTTAGTACTGCCGGTGCATCCGGGATATACACTACGTGATCCGCTTTCCCCTGTATCTGCTCGTCGCCTTCTGTCGCGATAGCAATGACCCTCCCTTTTCTTGACTTTACCTCTTCGATATTGTTGAGTATTTTCCCATATGTGGCGTCCTTTGTAGCAATAACTATTACCGGCATGTTTTCGTCTATTAACGCAATAGGCCCGTGTTTCATCTCCGCTGCCGGATATCCCTGCGCGTGAATATATGATATCTCCTTCAGCTTTAAAGCGCCTTCAAGCGCTACGGGATAGTTGAACCCACGCCCCAGATACAACGCATGATTTTTATCTTTGTAGGCATCCGCCATCTCACGGATTTCCTCTTCTCTATCAAGGATCTTTTGAATCTTGCCTGGAATGGAATTAATTGCAGTTATCATTTCCGGAACTTTTGGGTCCGTCTTGTGCCTTAACAATAGTATATGGAGGGCAAACAAATAGAAGGCGGCTACCTGAGCAGTAAATGCCTTTGTAGAGGCAACTCCGATTTCAGGGCCTATGTGTAGATATATGCCGGCATCGGCCTCTCTGGCAATGCTACTCCCGACGACATTACAAATAGCAAGTACTTTTGCACCTTTATTTTTTGCCTCCCTCATAGCCGCCAGGGTATCGGCGGTTTCTCCCGACTGGCTTATTGCCATTACCAGTGTATCTTTTTCGATTATAGGATTGCGATATCTGAATTCAGAGGCATATTCCACTTCAACCGGTATTCGTGCAAGCTCTTCCAGCATGTATTCTCCTACCAGACCTGCATGCCATGATGTGCCGCAGGCAATGACCACAATGCGTTTAACTGCAAGAAGGTCTTTTTCACAATGGGAAAGTCCGCCCAGTTTTATAGGGGCTTTGCCACCATCTACCCTTCCCCTCATAAGATTTTGAAGCGCCTGCGGTTGTTCGTGAATCTCCTTCAGCATAAAGTGTTGGAAACCGGATTTTTCAATCATATCCATGTTCCAGAGCACTTCTTCGATCTTTTTCAACGACGTGATGTTTTCGATGGTCTTTGTCTCGTAGTTATCAGGGGTGATAATCGCAACCTCAAGATCGTCCAGATAGATAACATTTCTCGTATGTTCCAGCGTAGCCGAGACGTCCGACGTGATGAAATATTCATTATCGCCGATTCCAATAATCAATGGAGAACCTTTTCTCGCAGCCACTATTTTCCCCGGATCCTTCGTGGATATAACGGCAATGCCGTACGTTCCCTCAATCATCTTGACGGCGCTCATTACGGCTTCTTCCAGGTTGTCGGTTAGATTTTCTTCAATTAAATGCGCCAGCACTTCTGTATCTGTCTGACTTTTAAATATGTGCCCTCTTTGTTCTAAATAAGAGGTTAAATAGTCGTAATTTTCAATAATGCCATTGTGCACAACAGCAATTTCACAACGGCAATCCATGTGTGGGTGCGCGTTTTCAACCGTAGGCGCACCATGGGTTGCCCATCTGGTATGGACAATACCCATATTTGCAATGATAGGATTCGTATTCAGTTTATGTTCAAGTTCGACAACCTCTCCTATGGCCTTCTCGTATCGCAATGTGCCGTTTTCAATACATGCGATACCGGAAGAATCGTATCCGCGATATTCGAGTCGTTTAATGCCATCCAAAAGCACCTTTCCGGCTTCTTTGTTTCCAATATATCCTACAATTCCACACATATATGGTTATTCCTTTCGCTTAATAACTATTTTCTATCTATTAAAGACTCTTACTTGCCGGAACTGTTTTTTGTGGAACCGGCAATAGTTGAAATATATCAACATTGCATTTCAAATTCGCCTGTTCAGATTTTACTACGGGTTTTTTGTATACTTTTTTTGTTTTTTTTGTTTTGTCCATGTTGGTACTTATTAAGGCAAAACTTATTTATAAACGATTAAGTTTTTAACAGAAAGGTCTTCCAGAAAACATAACACATCAAAACACGCAGCATTTGCATCCACCTGATACTCATTACATAGTTTTTCCGCTATTTCTCTGACCGTAAATACGCCATTACACATATTCCATATTTCAGCTCCTACATCATTCAGTTGATGAAGCCATTGGCCATCCTCAGAAAAAAGGACAGTATCACCACCTACCTTCCTCCAAAAGCACTTATTTTCGTTTCGGTAAGGAACCTTATTTTTATTGTCCAAAATGATGCGCATGTGTTTCGCCATAAGCCTTATTATCAACAAACCATTCTAACGGATTACCTCGTTTGTGAATACTGCGTGGTATCCGTTGTGCCGGCATATTCCAATTGAAAGATTTTGTTCCGGGCGTATTTAATATTCCTATACTTAATTTCATACACCGCAGTACAATCCACTATACTGCTTATTATTCTTAATTTTTCCGAGAAAAGGTTTTTATTATCAATACCGTTTAAATCACATGGATAGATATTGTTCATAAGGGCAACTGCAACCTCCTTGCCGCTTAATTTTTTAAATGAATTATTTGCATCCGTACCTAATAAAATAACTGCCTCTAACGGTGCAATCTTACTATTTTGTTTTGTAATCTCTGTTTTCACGGGAAACTGAGAAATGTAATATGAGCCTTTTTCTTCCGTAGCTACGATTAATTCATCCGAAAGGATTTCCGCCTCGTGAGTAAACAGGCTTGATAGAATCGTTTTATTATCGCCGGATTTCTCTACAAGAAGAAATCCTCTTCCATCCGTCACTACGCCTGCCGCAGGGATGAAAAAATCATTTGCACCCTTTCCGTTGTGTATGCCTTTCTTAAAAAATCCCTCATAAATGCAACGACACATATACTCCACAACAGATAGCTTCCCGGCAGTGGGGATAAATACCCTTTTTTCCGCTTCAGAGGAATTTATACAATAATATTTTTCCTGCTTATAATTTATTTCTTCCCCATCATTATACAATCTGTTGCTCTCCTGATATCCGAATATAAACCGGCAGTCATTTTGACCATTCATTTCAGAGAAATGGAAATATTTTTGCGCTTCTTCCTCGAGTTCTTTGTTCAAAAATGAAAAGGCTAAACACATTTTCCCAATGTTCAATGTTAATCCGCCATTATTCCCGACAGGCCTTTGGTATCCACGCCGTTCAAGAGGCAATACATATTTTTTCAGCATGTCCCTGACTTTTTCATAATGATCCATTGCGGAAAGATTCTTCAGGAGTGTTTCAAACTCACTGAGTATTTTATTTATTTCGTGCAAAGAGAACATCCCGCTATTCTTCGCGAAAAATACCTTCTCATGCCTGCTTGCGGTTGTGTCTTCTTCTGCGGTAAGTATTTCTTCGTAAAGCTTTTCACCAGGCCTCAAACCGGTAATCTTTATGTCTATGTCCTGATAGGGTTTCAAGCCATGGATCTTTATTAAGTCTTCCGCTAACGCCAAAAGCTTTACAGGTTCTCCCATGTCCAGAACAAGGATATCGCCGCCTTTCCCTAAAATTGCCGCCTGAAGAACCAGTGACACCGCCTCCGGAATCGTCATGAAATATCTTTCGACATCTTTATGGGTCACAGTAAGGGGCCCTTCCTCCTTTAGCTGCTGCAAAAACAACGGTAAAACACTCCCGCGGCTGCCTAAGACATTTCCAAATCGCACCGATAAAAACTCTGTATTTGACATCCCTTCAAACGCCCTGCAAATATGTTCCGCCATCCTCTTTGTCGCGCCCATAATACTAGTCGGCCTAACCGCTTTATCCGTAGAGATTAAAACAAACTTTTCCACCTTATTCTCCATCGACACCTTTGCTACTTTGTACGTCCCAAACATATTCACTTTGACCGCTTCTTTGGAGTTATATTCCATCATGGGCACATGTTTGTAAGCAGCGGCATGGAAGACAATCTGCGGTTTCATATGTTTAAAAACACTGGTAACGGACTCTTCGTCCCTTATATCGCCGGTAATAAATAATACTTTTTGCAGCATTTGCGAATTGACGCGCTGGTTATGAAGCAGATGCGGAAATCGTTTTTCCAAATGAAGTTTCAAAGAATGTAATTCTGTTTCATCTGTATCGAAAAGTATTACTTTTTCGGGATGAAAGGAACAAACCTGCACAGCTATTTCAGAACCGATAGAGCCGCCGGCGCCGGTAATAAGAACAACCTTGTTATGTATAAACCGCTCTATCCCTTTATGGTCAATCTCTACCGCCTGCCTGCCTAAAAGATCTTCAATACTGATATTTTCAAGATTGTGAATATTTATTGCAGGTTCACAGTTATCGTATATGCGTGGAATAATCTTTATCTCCACGTCATACCTGTTTGCGATATTGTATAATCTCCTCAATGATTTGTAGTTTAATGATGGAATGGCAACAACCATTGCCTTGACCCTCTTTTCTTTTATAATATCTTCCAATATGTCGGTTTTGCCAAACACCGGAATACCGTGTATGCTTTTTCCCACTTTGCCAACATCGTCATCAAGCAATCCAACGGGGCAATAATCTTTATAACCCCCTTCTTTCAGATCCCTGAGGACCATGCTTCCTGTGTTCCCGGCGCCGATGATAATGGTTCTCTTCCCATGCTTTGCGTTGATTCTTCCGTAAATGTATTTTGAAAATACTCTTTTTGAAATCCTTAATCCGCAAAATAATGTGAGAGAAATCAGGCATTCAATAAAAATGATACTTCGAGGAAAACCCTGAACTGGAAATAAAGAATAAAGGCCGGAAATATTTATAATGTTATTTGATATATATGGATTCCAGATTATCGCCCCAAGAACAGTTAATGCTACAAACTGTGATAATGTGATATAGATGAAATCAGGGATGCTTACATATTGCCATGTGATTTTATATATTTTAAAAAGAGCAAGCATGCCCATTTTGACAAGCAAAAACAGGGGCAATGCCCTCAAAATCATCCATCTATATTGCGGGGAAATCTCAAAATCAAAGCGAAAAAGAAAGGATACAAAAAGGGAAAATGCAATGATAACTACATCACACGCACAAAAGAACATCGTACGCTTAAAATAGGTAGGGATAGAATAATTTATTTATAGCTCTTCCTGCTGTCACCAATGTGAGATTTCCTTTTTAAGTTTTAAGTAGACTCTTTTTATTATGATTGAGCAGATTTTTAAAACATAACCCAGACAATCCGGAGACACCGCCTACTTTTGGTCTCACAACACTTTTTGAAAATATCCTTAAAAACAAAAAACCGTAACACTTTAGTTTTTTGAAAAAGTAGTGGCGATACATTTGCCCGTCTGGGTATGAACGCATTTATGACAATTTACAGCAAATGCTTAGCCACTACTTTGCAATTATTAGAATTTTTCAAAAAAACTAATCTTAAAGAAAAACCCATACCACATATCATATTAAAAATAATAACTCTGTAAATACCCTATTTGGGGTATATACAAATGGGTGTCTTCTTTTGAGTTAATGGATAGCGTGCGCGTGCGCCTGCACTTATGCAGATTTATTCGTATGCAATAATGAAGTAACCGGGTATTTTGAATTAGAACGAAATCGGTTTGAACATCGAAAAATAGAGGGACACTTCCCGTATTTCAAAATTACTGTGGGAAGTGTCCTTTCTTAAAGAAAAATCCATATCACATATCATATTAAAAATAATAACTCTGTAAATACCTACCTATTTGGGGTATATACAAATGGGTGTCTTCTTTTGGGTTAATGGATAGTGTGCGCCTGCGCTTCTGCAGATTTATTCGTATGCAATAATGACGTAGCCGGGGGGAGCATTCCCGATTTTTTGTAACCGCTCATGAGGTCAGGACTAAACAACCCTGACAGGGTTTCAAACCCTGTCAGGTTAATCTCTCAACTTTCACCGAAACCAGCGAATCCAAAAATCAGAATGCCCTCCATCTACTATACCTTACATTCACAAGTTAGCCTTTCACTTTTCGTTATTAACAATCACTTCGCTCGAACAACAATCCTTCTTCTACAACTTTGAAAAATTCTGAACCAACAAATCTTTATACAATGTGATAAAATTTACAAAAATCAATCTCCTTTTTCAAACTATTCCCCGCTCGTGCAGGTGGACTAGGTGAGTTTATCACAAAATAAGGCATGAACAACGTAACATAAATACAGTCAATGCTTAACACAACATCAATTTATCCTTGCCGTGTTAACACACAAACGGTACAAAACGGGAAGCCCCGATTGTAGCAATAATAGCAGGGTATTTTGAATTAGATCGAAATCAGTTTGAACACCGAAAAAAGAGGGACACTTCCCATATTTCAAAAATTAATGTGGGAAGTATCCTTCTATTACATTCGTTCAGAAAACCCTTGGATTTTTCCCAGGCGATGGCATATAATCCACTTCTCAATTTAGCAATTCGCCAGAGGAGAGACAAAACATATGCTTGATATACATTTCATAAGAAATAATGTGAACGCAGTGAAAGAGGCAATTGCCAATAAACAGGAAATTGCCGTAAACATTGATGCTATTTTAGAAATAGACGCCCAACGCAGGAAAAAGATTCAGATCTGCGAACAGTTGAAAAATCAACGGAATGAAAAGTCAAGGGCGGTGAGTGAACTAAAAAAGAACGGACAAGACGCTTCCGCTATCATTGAGGAAACAAAAAGATTGGCGATGATATAAAATCCATTGATGGGGAATTACGGGATATGGAATCCCAACTTAACGACCTGTTGCTTGGAATCCCCAACATACCGGCAGCGGATGTACCTGTTGGCAAAGACGCCTCTGGCAACGAAATAGTGAGACACTGGGGAGAGCGGAAAACATTTCATTTTACGCCGCAGCCGCACTGGGAGCTGGGAAAGGACGCTGGATATTCTCGACCTTGAACGGGCAGCTAAAATTACCGGTTCTGGTTTTATTTTATTAAAGGGTGCTGGCGCAAAACTTGAGCGGGCGCTCTTTAATTTTATGCTGGATATACATACCCGTGACCACGGATATACAGAAATCTTTCCCCCCTTTCTCGTAAACAGGAAGTCCATGACGGGCACCGGGCAATTGCCGAAACTGGAAGACGACATGTATCGGACATTACAAATGTACACCGCGCATGCGTCTGAAAAAAAAGCCGTTGCTGAAGATCTCTTTCTTGTTCCAACTGCGGAAGTGCCCGTAACCAACATTCACAGGGACGAAATCCTTCTGTATAAAAACCTCCCCATTTATTATACCGCGTATACTCCCTGTTTTCGGAGGGAGGCAGGTTCTTATGGAAAGGACACTCGGGGCATCATGCGGGTGCATCAATTCAATAAGGTGGAATTGGTAAAACTGGTGCGGCCCGAAACCTCGTATGGTGAATTGGAAACACTGCTCGCTAATGCGGAAAAGATACTGCAATTGCTTGGACTGGAATACAGGGTGGTGAAATTGTGTACGGGGGATATGAGCTTTGCCGCCGCTAAGTGTTATGATATTGAAGTCTGGGCGCCAGGAGTAGATAAATATCTTGAAGTTTCTTCCTGCAGCAATTTTGAAGACTTTCAGGCACGGCGCATTAACTTGCGTTTTCGCAACGAAGACGGCAAGCTACAATATGTACATACTTTAAACGGTTCCGGATTAGCGTTGCCGAGGACGGTAATAGCAATCCTTGAAACGTATCAGCAGGAAGACGGTTCAATCCTGATTCCGGACGTCCTTCAGCCCTATATGAAAGAAACCAGGATCATTGCAAATCAATCGTAACGCGGTATAACCTCGTGAGGTTCACGGTTGAAAACCTGTGAATTCCAAACCTAATAAGCGCTAAGTTGTTTTTTATATTTTTTACGCGGAGTCCAATAGGCTAAAAAATATTCGTTATTCTTTAGCATCTATTCGCGTTTATTAGCGTTCATTGGCGGTTCCTTTATTAACCGCAAATAGCCGCTAATAAACGCGAATATGGAGATTTTATTACACGGATAAATTAATCCGTAATTTTAACTTAGCGTTTATGCCCCGGAGCCCAGAACCCTTCATAGCTTTATTTCAAGGAATAGCTCTTTCCAAACATTTCTATCCCAATCCATCTTCCCTCAGAAGCAACCAATAACCGTCCCTTACCGGTAATAAGCAAGAACAATACGAGTAAAGGAAATACTACCGGAAAGGCAATTATCAGGACAGAAAGTGTCACAAAAATTACAGGCACAGAGGTAACAAGGATTACCGCCAGTATAGGGAAGATCAACATAAATACGATGATAAGGATTCCAAACGCAAACATTAAAGCAGGAGGCAGGACAAAGATGGAGATTAATCCCCAAAATACCTTTCCGAACTTGCCGGAGATTTGTTTATCACGCAAAATAACCCCGTTTTTTAAATCTTCCCGGGGCAAAAATGGAATTTCGGGGAGGTCTTCAATGCCTGTTTCTTCCAGCGTAACTTCTTCTGAAGTTGTGCTTCCTGCAACAGGAACGGCAAGGGTGTAGTCTGATTCTTCCACACCCTCACTTTTCATTACCGAAAGGTCAGCGTTTTCTTCTTTCTGCATAACCTCTGCTTCAGATGGTTCTTCAATGCCTGTTTCCTTCAGTGCAACTTCTTCTGGGGTTGCGCTTCCCGCAACAGGATCGGTAAGGGTAGGGTTGTCTTCTTCAATGCCTTCCCTTTGGATTTCAGAACCGGCAGTGTCTTTTTCTGTTTCTTTTTTCTTTCTTTTCCAAATTGCCATAGTACTGTAACCTTATTATTTTATTAAGTATTTTCGTGTAAACCCGCTATTGCTTGTGCTGCGATCGCTTCCCCGCGGCCAATTGCATCTACACCTTCCATTGTTGTTGCCTTTATGTTTACCCTGTTTGTATTTAAATGTAACAATTGTGCTATATACTGTCTCATTTCCTGTTTTCTCAAGCCTATTTTTGGTTTTTGCGCTAGTATGATGACGTCTATATTATTGATTTTAAAATTGCCTTCTTTTAAAAGATCAACAACTTTTAAAAGAATAACCGAACTGGAAACATCTTTCCATTTTTCGTCGGTATCGGGGAAGTGTTCTCCAATATCGCCAAGAGCTGCAGCCCCTAACAATGCGTCACAGATAGCATGAATAACCACATCCGCATCGGAATGACCCAGTAAGCCGAGATGGTAATCAAACGAAACCCCACCTAAAATAAGCTTCCGGTTTTCGACCAGACGATGAATATCATATCCAATCCCAAAGAGCATACAAAATAGTTCCCCATTAACTTACTTTTTGTTTAGCTAAGACCGCTCTTCCGCATAAGGTTTTTAACACTTTCCAACAATGCATTTACTTCTGAAATTTGCCGTGTCGTTTCTTCCCTTTCCGTCCATCTGAGATCACGATAAGATGAAATGTTGTTGCTTATATCTTCAATTACACGATCGATAGCCTTATTCACCTCAAACTTCATAAACTCCACAAAACGTTCACAGATAGCGTCTGCCCGCCTTAAAAATTCATTTCTGAAGGTTTTACGCTTTTGAGGGAAAATAGCTAACCCTATAAAAGCCAGTGCTACAGAAATACCTATCGTTACCGGTGGAGGCGCGATCCAGGAAAACATCATTATTCCCACAACGCCAATTCCTATAGCAAATGTTTCGATGAGCAGAAAACTGATAAAACCTGCTTGCACTAATCCATTAAGTTTTTCAGATTCCCGTTCCGTATCCAATTCCCGAAACTCTTTGGAACGGGTCTTTAATGCAACTTCAATTTCATGTTTGCGGTCATCATAATGGCGTTCAATATGCCCGTTAACTATATTCCCCGCCATGCGGTCATACCCAACTTCCTTCTCAACATGATCTCTGGCCATATCCCATAATGCACGGTTATTTCGTGCCACATAATCAACTACATCATCAATAATTCGGTCGAGGTCTGTTTGCGGATTTAAAAGCCCATACACCTCTCTTTTAAATCGGTCATTCAGTTTTTCTCTTCCTATTTTTGACATAAGAACCGATCTGGCAGTAACATAAGTGTTTAAAAAATTTTCTAGTTTTTCTTTTAATCGCGAGAATACCAGCCTGATCTCATCTTTATATTTTAACGTGTACTCCTGCATATCCTGTTTTTTGTTTTTCAGGCGCGTTTCAAATCTTTCAATATTTTTAATATCCGTGTTGCATTTATTCACCTTTTCCCCAAGCCTTTGTTGTAGTTCGGTGAATACATTAAACAGATATTTTAAAGGGCTTACGAGTTTGAAATCTATTTTTGTATCAAGGTCAAGTTTTTCAAACATAAACGCCTCAACTTCTTCAATACCGCTCTGTTTCAGCAGCGCTTCATTATTTTCGCTTCGTGCTTTGTATGCCTCTTTTGCGGAAACGGATAAAACCTTTGGCTCAAAACCCAGCAGCCGGTAACAATTTTTTTCCACAAACGATATAATATCAATAAGCTCTTTCGGCGTCTTTAAATCAATTTTATTCAGTATAAAAAGTACCTTACGTCCCCATTTACCCTTTAAGAATTGCAAAAACTGCCGTTCGCTTTCGGTAAAAGGATGATCGGCAGAGGTAATGAAGAGTACGAGTTCAGCCCTGTGTACAAAACCTTCCGTTAGTGCGGAGTGTTCTAAAATAATTGAATTTGTTCCCGGCGTGTCTACCAGGGTAATATCTTTCAAAACCTCCATCGGGTATGTTGCCCGGCATAAATGGTCTCCTACCTCCTTTACTTCCACTTTATCCCCATAGGTCAGCAAAGTAATTCTGTTAGTGGTGGGGGTCGGGCCATCCACTAAGACACGTTCACCACACAAGGCATTGATAAAACTGGATTTGCCGGAATTATATTCTCCTGCAACCAGCAAATAGAAAGGTTCTTCCAATTGAGAACGCATTTCCTCTACTCGTTTCTCCATCTCTGTAATACCAATTCTTTCGAAGAATTTTTTTGAATTATCCAGCAAATTTACTATTTCCGGATAGATATCTCTTCGCTGTGTCTTTGATGTGATGTTTAACATAGATTGGATCAAATACTGTAAAGTGAAAAATGGTTATTAAGGAATACCTTTGCGTTAATTGTTGCGAAGGTTGATGTTATCAATTTTAGCAATGCAAGTCAATTTCTTTTCAGCCGGCAGTTGCAATGGCTTCGATCTCGATAGCAACGTCCTTCGGCAGCCTGGACACCTGCACCGCAGCTCTGGCTGGCGGTTCATTTTGAAAAAATTCCTTATAGACGTCATTCACCGCCGCATAATCATTTAAATCCTTCATAAAAATAGTCGTCTTTACCACCTTATCCAAAGAAGCACCTGCCGCATCCAATATATTTCTCAAATTATTTAAAACCTGTCGTGTTTGTACCGCAGCATCGCCATGTAATGTTTCACCTGTTTCGGGTATTATAGGAATTTGTCCGGAAACAAATACCAGATTGCCGGCCTTAATAGCCTGGGAATATGGACCAATTGCCGCAGGCGCAGCCTTTGTTGAGATTACCATTTTTTTCATTTATTTACTCTCTTAATTAATGAAAGATGTACACTCTGCGAAGATGTTAAAATCGGGGAGATGGGAAGCCCTTTTTATTCAAATAGATTTGCAAACAACACGGTTTTTTCATTGATTACACACGTCTTTTTTGCTTCAATCCTTCCCGGTTTGTGTCTTCTGCTGAATTTAGCCCGGTAAGGTTAGGTTTTGTGCCTCAACCCAACCTTATAACTTACATAAACTTTGTGCGCAGAAGGCTCGTGTATATTTCATTACGATTTTTCCAAATTTTTAATAAGTATATCTTTTTATCATGCACCGGTAAAAGTATTTTTTCTGCAAATGTGATTGTTTATTTCCTTTTATCTCACAATTAAGGTTTTTTAATTAAATATTCATGCGTAACGTACGCCTTACTATTGAATACGAAGGTACTAATTATGCGGGCTGGCAATGGCAAAAAAACGCCATTTCGGTACAGGAGACCCTTACCCATGCAGTAAGGACCGTTATCCGGGAAGAGGTGGAAATACATGGTGCAGGCAGGACTGACGCCGGAGTACATGCCCTTGGCCAGGTTGCCAATTTTAAAACGTATTCTGCCATTCCTGCAAAACAGCTATTACGGGCAATAAATTTTCACTTGCCACAAGATATTACAATAAAAGATGTTGCCGACATGGAAGAAGGTTTTCATGCACGATACAGTGCGACGTCTAAGGTGTACCGGTACACCGTGTTGAATGACTGGTTAAGAACCTCCCTGAATCGTAATTTTTGTTATGTGTATGGCTTCCCATTAGATCTTTCTAAAATGATGACAGCGGCGCAATACCTTATCGGCACCCATGATTTTACTTCATTTACCACAAAGGCCTTGGATAATAAGGACAGGATACGGACAATCAAGAACCTGGAGATTCAGAAAGAGGGGAAATATATTTATTTTGTAGTTGAAGCAAACGGCTTTTTATACAAAATGGTAAGAACGATTGTCGGTACACTCCTGGAAATAGGACGTGGAAAAATGGACGTCTATCTTATAAGAAAACTCTTAGAGACCGGGAACAGAGATGACGCCGGCCCAACGGCCCCTGCGAAAGGATTATGCATGAAAGAAGTAAAATATTAATATGTAGCGTCTGACCCGAATAAATGAGGTACGAAGTACGCGAATTACGATTTAAATCGTAATTCGTAATTCGTAAAATGTTACGTTGACATAAATTTTAAAATTGGCTATAGTTATGTAGATTTTTGAAAGGACTTGCAGATGATATCAATTGAAGATTTTTTACGGGTAGAGTTACGAGTTGCGGTAATAAAACATGCGGAGCCGCACCCAAATGCGGACAAATTGTTAGTATTAAAGATTGACGCCGGCGATGGAAACCAGGAAAGGCAGATTGTTGCCGGGATAAAAAACTATTACACCCCGGAAGAACTTATCGGAAAACAAATTGTTATCGTAAACAACCTTGCTCCCTCTGTCATTCGGGGCGTTGAAAGCCAGGGTATGCTGCTTGCCGCAAAAGATGCAGAAAAATTAGCAATCTTAACGACAGAAAAAAACGTTCAACCCGGTTCAGGAATCCAATAAATCGCAACAATAAATCCTAAAATCCTATTTTGCAGAAATATGGTATAGTGTTCTGTGCTGCAAGAATTATATATTTCCAATTTTGTATTAATTGATAAAGCAACCATTACGCTCAGTGAAAGATTAAATGTATTCAGCGGGGCGACAGGGGTGGGGAAATCTCTTGTAATTGGCGCTTTACATTTTATTCTTGGCGGTCGTTTTACGCAGGACATTGTGCGAAACGGCAAAGATGAGGCAGTGGTGGTTGGCAAATTTTACCTGAAGGACGACTCTTTGCTGGAGTATTTCAGGAAGACTTTGGATAACACAAACATTGATGAAGAACTTCTCCTCCAAAGAAGCATCGATTCCAACGGACGTAACAAATGCCGATTAAACAATGCGCCTATCACATTGTCCATACTCAAAGAGATTGGACAATCATTAATAAACATACACGGTCAGCATGAACATGAAACATTATTGCAGGGAATGAACCAGTTGCAGATCCTTGATGATTTTGGCTGCATCTCCCCTCTCCGGGAAAAGTTTTCATCCCTACATAAACAGATAAAAGAAAAGACCGCATTGCTTGAAGGACTTAAAAAAAACCAGCGCGAAAGAATAGAAAAAACCGAATTATATGCCTTCCAGGCAGACGAAATAGATAAGGCGCAACTCGGGGTTGGAGAAAAGGAGGCACTTGAAAAAGAAAGATGCCTTCTCATCAACGCCGAAAAGATATACAATGCCGTCTCATCATGTTATTCCCAACTCTATGAAACATCAGATGCCATGTATGGTACGCTAAAATCGATTGCCCGCGAATTACAATCGGTTGCAAAATTTGACGAAGACCTTGTAAAGGTCTCCGAATCATACAACCAATCGCTTTACCAGATTGAAGACATTGCCTTTTCCCTGGGGAAATACAAGGAAAACTTCAGTTATGATCCACAAAAACTCTCTTCTCTGGAAGAACGACTGGATACCATCAGAAAACTAACAGCAAAATACGGGAACACGATAGACGATGTTTTATCATACCGAAATGAAATAGAGGCAAAACTAAAACAACTGTCAGAGGAAGGGTCAAGCATTGAGAGCCTGGATGAGGAGCTGACGGCTACAACAGCATTGCTGAAACAAAAGGGCTGCGAATTAAACAAAAAACGCATCTCTGTGGCGGAAAAACTTGCACCTTTGATCGACAAGGAATTGGGGGATCTAGGTATTCCGCACGGCAGGTTTCAGGTAGAAATCAAATCTCCCTTCCTGGATGACAACGAAGGGGTCTCTATTTTAGAAACAAACAGTTCCGGGATATCGAACATAGAGTTTCTTATTTCTCCAAATCCTGGCGAGAATTTAAAACCGCTAAGAAAAATAGCCTCTGGCGGAGAAATTTCCAGGGTGATGCTGGCATTAAAACACCAGCTTGCCAGGGTCGATAAAACACCCGTCCTGGTTTTTGACGAAATTGACGCAAATATCGGGGGAAGGATGGGCGAAGTAATTGGAGAAAAATTAAGCAGCATTGCCAAATCACATCAGGTAATCTGCATTACGCACCTCCCACAAATTGCATGTTACGCTGACGAACACTGGAAAGTAAGTAAATTTGTAAAAACGGGGAAAACATACTCCACCATTGAAAACATGGCCGGCGAACACCGTATAGAAGAGATTGCCGATATGATAAGAGGAGCGGAGAAAACGGACATCACCAGAAAACAGGCAAGGGAAATGCTGCGCGATGCAAAGAAAAAAAATAAGGCAGGAAATTAATATCAGTGGTTTGCGGGCAGGCTTCTGACTTCTGACTTCTGATTCCCCGGTTCATACGGTACTATTAACGCATAAAAAAATACAGTACTATGATTAATTATTTAAGGCATCATTTATAAGAAATTCTGAAATGCAGGAACGTTTACAAAAAGTATTGGCAAGTGCGGGCATTGGGTCACGCCGTGAATGCGAAAATGTTATTTTAGCGGGCAGGGTAACTGTCGATGGTGAAAGAGTTACTGCTTTAGGCGCTACGGTAGACGCCGGGAAAAGCGTGATTTATTGTGACGGGATGCCGATCAGACCTGAAGCTAAAATTTATTATCTGTTAAATAAACCAAAAGATTGTTTGTGCACAAATTACGATGAGTTAAACCGCCTAAGGGCAATTGATATAATAAAGAATGTCAAACAAAGACTCTATACCATTGGCAGGCTTGACAAGCAAAGCGAAGGGCTGATTATCATCACAAATGACGGAGAACTCTCCAATAAGCTGTCTCATCCAAAATATGAGGTGAACAAAACATATTTTATTGAGATTGACGGATATTTATCAAATGAAACTATTACGGCATTACAATCCGGGGTTTGGCTGGCTTTTGGTAAAACACAACCCGTCAGAATAAAAAAAATGCATCGCAGTTTTAAAAAAAGCAGGTTTGAAATGATCCTCTGTGAAGGGAAAAACAGAGAAATACGAAGAATGCTCGCAGATCACGGGCACAAAGTAAGAACCCTGAGAAGAATAAAAATCGGCTCCTTATGCGACCCGGACTTAAAAGTAGGCAAATACAGGAAATTAACTGAGCAGGAGATAAAAAGTCTTTACTCAATGACGGAAAAAAAACCTATTGAAAAAAAAAGTGGAAAACAACGATATGACACAGTTACAGCAAGCAAGAAAAAATAATATAACAAAAGAAATGGCTGAGGTGGCAAGAATTGAGGGACTCGACCCTGAATATATAAGAGGGCGTATTGCCGAAGGGAAGATCGTCATCCCCGTAAACCATAAACGGAATTCCCGTAAATTATGCGGCATTGGCGCAGGCCTTAAAACCAAGGTAAATGCCAATATAGGCACCTCGGCAGACTATGCGGACATCGACAAAGAATTAGAAAAATTACGTGCCGCTGAAGAAGCGGGCGCCGATGCGGTAATGGACCTGAGCACCGGCGGGGAATTAAGAACCATTCGAAAAGCAATCATAGAATCTGCTTCTGTTTCCATAGGCAGCGTGCCAATATATGAGGCGGCTGTAAATTCCATTAAAAGAAAGCAGGCGATTTACGATATGACCGCACGGGATATGATCGAAGCCATACAATTGCATTGCGAGGATGGCGTTGACTTTATAACCGTACATTGTGGCGCAACAATGGGGGTATTAAAACATTTGCGCGAAGATAAACGTATTTGCGGCGTCGTAAGCAGAGGAGGAGCCTTTTTGGTAGAATGGATGATACACAATAAAAAGGAAAATCCATTCTATGAAGAATTTGATGAAATATTGGCTATCGCAAAAGAATATGACGTAACCATAAGCCTGGGGGACGCCTTGAGGCCCGGTGCATTGGCTGACGCCTTTGACCGTGCGCAGGTATATGAGTTGAACGTACTCGCCGAGCTTACGCAAAGAACATTGGAGGCAGACGTGCAGGTAATCGTTGAGGGACCAGGCCATGTGCCGCTGAATCAAATAACGGCGCATGTTCAATTACAGAAAGAACTTTGCAAGGGAGCGCCATTTTACGTGCTGGGTCCCATTGTCACAGATATTGCTCCCGGTTACGACCACATTACTTCCGCCATTGGAGGCGCTATAGCCGCTTCTGCAGGCGCTGATTTTCTCTGTTATGTAACACCGACGGAACATTTAAGCCTTCCCGGCCCGGAAGACGTCAGAACCGGCGTAATGGCTGCGCGGATAGCCGCCCATGCGGCAGACCTGGTAAAAGGGGTTAAATCTGCCTGGGAGTGGGACAAAAAAATGTCGCACTATAGAAAAAACAGAGATTGGGAAGGCCAGTTTAATACCTGTATCGATCCTGTCATAGCCAAAAAGATCCGGGAAAAAGGCAGACCAAAAAACGAAGATGTGTGTTCTATGTGTGCGGAATATTGCGTATTTAAACTGGGAGATGCGTAGGGATTTACGAAGTACGATTTGGGATTTGGGATTTGGGATTTTAAATCGTACTTCTTAAATCGTACTTTGTACTTTGCAGGTTCAGGTTTGTAACCAGAACCAAACGTTTTATACCTTCAATCCCGCCTCCTGTTAGCAGAGCAAATGATAAATAAATTGTAACTATTCAGCGTAATTTATAACACACCTCTTAATCTCCTCTTGATAGAGAGGACTCACCAAATCCCCCTTTTTTAATCTGTACTACAATCCATCAACTTCTTGTTTTTTATGCTCGTTTTTCAAGCTGCACAAACGTAAGGCATTAATTAAATGATGCCTACGTAAAGTTTGGAGTATTGAGTTTTTGTCATTTGAAATTGTTTTGTATTTAGATATTCGTATTTCGAATTTGGTTGCGGCCAAAGGCCGCGCCAAGAAATCTGTGGTTTCTTTGTTTACACGTATGCCTGAATAGTTATTTCGTTAGCCCCAATTTTCTGTAAATAGTTTCAAAATCAACTTCTTTCTCTATTATTCCCGATGCATGCTGTATTTTAGACATATTGTTTAATTGCGTGGTGTCTGCAAGTTTTTCGCATGTTTCGATGGTAGTTGCGGTGTCGGCGCGTACCACGATTACGGGTATGTTTGCTTCGTGAGCGCGGCCTAAAATAGAATAGCTCGGATAGAGGTCCCCTGTAAGGATTAGGCATTTCGTGGAAGTTTCAAGGGCAGCGGCATGAATATCACTGCGGTCGCCTCCCGTTATAACCGCCTTGTCCGATATCTTTTTGAAGTGCTGTATGGCGCTTTCAAGGTTCATTGCCCCTATTACAAAATGTTCGATCAGCTCGTCGGCTTTTTCTTCGCAACAAAGGATTTTTCCATTAAGCGCGGTCACAATGTCCCGAATTGAAGTCGCTCTCAGCAAGGGGTCTCTTCGGATAATTCCCAGAGTATCTACGCCATGTTTTGTTAAAAAAGGCTGGATGGTGTTTTTCATATATTCCAGTTTGGCGGACGGAACCAGGTTAAAAATAACACCAAGCAGTTTCTCTTTCAATACATTTGAAGCATAGAGGAAGCCGTCAAGCATTTCAATGTATGATTCGAATTTATCAACAAATATTACCTTTGCGTTTACTTCGGTGATAAAATCCAATTCGGAAAAACCAAGGCATGTGCCGCAGGTTAACCTGCCGATGCCCCTGATAATCATGATGTCTTTGCCGGACGAGGCTATGTGAAATGCCTCCATTGTTTTTTCGCGAATATTAAGATTTTCGCCTTTCACCAGGCGTTGTAACATATCTTCCGTAAATATAACGGGGCTTATGGACTGTAGCGGTTCGTTTACATCAAGCGCCCGGGAGAGGAAAACGGCATCCTCGTCGGTAAGCACATCATCCACAAAAACCGGCGAAAATCCGACAGGTTTAAAATAGCCGATGTTATACCCGTCTTTTTTCAACTTGAGACCCAGGCCGGCGCAAATGAGATTTTTCCCGGAAAGGGGCGATAAAGATGCAATAAATAGAGGTATCATATACCCTCCTCACCTGAAAGTATAAAAATGTTGGAAAAATAAGAATGATTGTATAGTCAAACAAATATGTTTATGCAGGATGCGTTAAGCGATAGAAAATCCACTGTAAATATTATTGGTGGATTCGGCGTAAAAACCAACGCCCTAATCCACCATATCGCAATTTTTCAATTTCCCCTTTTCGCTGCCGAAGCATTTACGGCAATACGTACATCTATTGCAATGGCGCCGTCGCCTTTGGGGAACACCACCAGCGGATTAATATCCATTTCGATTATTTCCGGGAAATCCTTCACCAGTTGGGAGAGCCGCAGTATATTTTCTACTATTGCATCGATGTCAACGGATTTTTCACCGCGCACGCCTTTAAGAAGCGGAAATGCACGGATTTCCTGTATCATCTCTCTCGCTTCGTTTATGCCAACCGGCGCAATTCTGAAGGTTACATCTTTAAGCGCTTCAACGTAAATGCCGCCAAGCCCAAACATTATCAAATGGCCAAACTGTGGTTCATGTGAGACGCCAAGGACGAGTTCCCTGCCGCCGGTAATCATCTGCTGTACCATAATGCCTTTTAGATCGGCTTCCGGCATATGGCGTCTTGCTTTTTGCATGATGTCACTAAAGCAGATTCTTACCTCCTGTTCGTTTTTGACCCCAATAATTACACCCCCAATGTCCGATTTGTGAAGTATATCGGGGGATGAAATTTTCATCACCACCGGATATCCCATTTCTTCTGCCGCCTTTACTGCGCCCGTCTCAGAGGTAGCGATAATGCTTTTAGGAATGGTAAAGCCATAGGTGGAAATCACCTGTTTGGCGTCTTCTTCGCTTAGATAGGCAGCCTCCTTCTGTTTCATTTGTGTAAAAATTGCACTGACACGTTCCTTTCTGACAATAAAATTCTTTGTTTCCGGCGCAGGTTTGCTTTGCCATAAAGTGTATTGGTACATTGCCTCGATGGCGTAGATTGCACGTTCGGGGAAAGGGTAATTAGGCACTTTCCTCTGACACATGATTTTTAGAGCACTTTCAATTCTTTTGCCGCCCATAAAGGAAGTTGCAATGGTTTTGTCCGCATAACCTGCAATTTCACAGATTGCTTCTGCAGTTTTTTCTATTTCGGTCATTGCCTGAGGAGTGAGTATTGCAAGAATGGCGTCTACATTCGGATCTTTTATGACGTTTTCTATAACAAGCCGGTAACGGTCTGATTTTGCGTCACCCAGCACATCTATGGGATTATATACATTTGCCATTGGCGGCAGGAAATGGCGCAATATTTCTATGGTATCTTTGGAAAATTCAGCCATCTTTAATGCGGACCGCTCTATTGCATCCGTCGCAATAATGCCTGGTCCTCCCGCATTGGTAATCAGGGCTACCCGCGCGCCTTTTGGCAATTGTTGAAAACTAAACATTCTGGCATAATCAAAAAGCTGCTCGATCGTATTAGCGCGAATCACTCCCGATTGCTTGAATGCCGCATCAAACGCCCTTTCCGATCCTGCCAATGTGCCGGTATGGGAAGAAGCCGCTTTGGACCCGGCGGCAGTACCGCCAGATTTTACTACGATTAAAGGTTTCTTTTTCGTTATTTTTCCGGTGGTGGCAATAAAATCTTTGCCGTTTTTAACACCTTCCAGATAACCGAGAATCACCTTCGTGTTTTCATCTTCATACATTGCGTTAATGAGGTCTACTTCGTTAATATCTGCTTTGTTTCCCATGCTGACAAACTTTGAAAATCCCACACATTCAACTACAGCCCAATCCAAAATTGCGGTACACAAAGCGCCGGATTGTGAAAAAAAGGCAATATTTCCCCTTTCCGGCATATCGGCGGCAAATGAGGCGTTGAGGCACGATTGTGTATCTATTAATCCAAGACAATTCGGCCCCAGCAGCCGTATAGCATGGCGTGTTATTTTCTGGCAAAGTTCTTTTTCTCTGATAGCGCCTTCAATGCCGCTTTCTTTAAAACCGGCGCTGATAACTACAATTGAATCGATTTTCTTTTCAGCGCATTCGTCTACAATCTTTACCACATATCGGGCGGGTACGACGATAATCGCCATATCTATGGTGTCCCTGATATCTTTAAGGTTTGCATATGTTCTTAGACCAACAATATCTTCCGCCTTTGGGTTTACCGGGTATATTGTTCCCTGATACCCGTATTGTACCAGATTTTTTACTATATCGTGGCCAACCTTGCCCTTTTCGCGCGAGGCGCCAATGACGGCTACCGTTTTAGGAGAAAAAAAATGTTTCAGTGTGGTCATAGTCATAGTCCCATAGAATAATGCAGCATTTAAAACGCTCGTTTTCAAGCGCTGGCTTGGGAACGAGAGTGAAAATAAGTTGAGGTTTTTATAATAATTTCTACAGTCTACAGCCGGCAAATTGCAAATTGCAGATTGCAGATTGTGGACTGTAGATTGCCGACTGCCGACTGTACAGTATTCCCCATTAATAAGGTAAGCAAGGGGTAGTTTCCCCCAACTTATTGAGAAGTTCTGTTTTTTATTGTTGTGTTATTTGCACTATTCTCTGTATTGGGCATTACTTCAAACATGTTTTTAATGGATTTCCGAAATGGTTTAAATGGAACCGGGTGGATTTCAGGATCAGAGATAGTGCCTTTAATCTCCACAACAGTCAATTGTTTTCGTACGCCGCCTACAACAAAATCGAATAAATTTCCAATTAAGGGGAGTTGAGAAAAGAAGCCCTTCTCAAAACCTGTGACAACAGTTACGCCAAGTGTTCCATTAAGACCAATGTCGCCTTTTCCCACAAGATCTACCGTATCGCTGGAAATAATGCCCTCGATAATATTAACAACATTGTCTTTGACGGAAAAATTGAGTTTTGCGGTATCAAAGGTTTCCTTTTGGGGTAGTCTTAAATTGAAAAATTTGAAAATGTTAAGAATTATAGGAATGTCTGAAAGATATCCATTGGTGATGTTAATTTGTCCTTCAGCATAAAAATCCTTCAGGTCGCTGCCGTACCCATGGTACTTAACCCTTCCGTCGAGAATACCTGAAAGCTGTTTTCCTTCAAGATTAAATTTTTTTACGAATTCTTCCAATACGATTCTTGAAAATGTCAATTCGCCTTCATATTTGTAAGGCTCAGTGTTTGTTTTAATGGAAATGGAGCCATCTACGTTCCCGCCCCAGCAATTAGCGTTGATGTGCTTGCTGTAAAGTTGTTCTTTGTTGATATCCAACCTCCCGTCAATTCCCCATAAGGCAAATTTATACGTATCGTTTCTGATTTCAAAGTCTTTTAAGTTAACTTCCACCGTATAATCGTTTCTTTCTGCTTCCTTAAATCCCTGGAAAACAACCGTAAGGTTTGCTTTACCACGAGGGTTAAGGATATCCCATAACTTTTGCTTAATGGCGGTTTTTTCGCTTAATATATTCAAAAAATTTTCTGTAACAACTACGTTAGGGATGTTAACATTCAACATTTTCCTTTCAGTTTCTATGTTATATATGCCATTTATTTCCATAAAGATGTGCTGGTTGTCGTATTTAAGAAAACCACTGGTATTTTTTAATAGAATAATATTATTGCAGAATTTAATGGGGCCATTTATATACGACAGGGGAAATGGCATTTCCGGAGAATTGACAGCAACATCCTTGCAATCGGCCACTAAAAAAATGTTGCCATTTGTATCCTCTCCTTCACTGTATTGAAATGTTATGTCTGCAAAGCCGGTAGGTTGGAGTTTCGACCACACTTCTTTACCAAAACGAGGGATATTTTCAAGAAAATGTTTATTTATGAAAAGGTTGGGAACATTTGCCACAATTATTTTTTCTTTACCGGAAAGATTGACGGTTCCTTTCAGATCAACCTGTGACGTATAGTCACCGTTTTTGATGTATGCTGTGATATTACTGATGTATAGTGTATTGTTGCTCATCTTCAGGACACCGTTCACATTAGAAGCGGGGAGAGACAAATCTTTATATATTGCATTCAGCGCGTTGAGGTGAATCGTAACGTCATAGTCAATTTTCTCCTGGTTATTTTTATTGTTAAAGCTGGCAATGCAGGAGAAATTGACCTTTCCCTCCGGTTGATACTCATCCCATATATGTTTTCCATAAAAAGGGAACAGGCAGAGAAATTCTTCGTTCAGGGTCATATTATGCGCGTCTAATGTAATGCTCAGGGCTGGTATGTCCGGGCACATTTTCATAGAGAAAGAATAATTCCCCATATGTTCATCGGCGATGGTTCCTCTGGCAGTGATATTTTCGAAGGAACCGGCAAACGGCATAAACGAAATATTGATTCCCGAGAGTTTAATTTCCGGGTTGCGTAATTCAGGGTTTTCCTTGATGTGAACTTTTAAACCGCGGGCTTCAATTCCATTGTGTAATACATCAGAAAAAAGGGGCAGATTCGCATTTTCAAAACCTTCTTTTATACCATCCAAAAGTTCCCAAATGCCGGCGGGTTTTTCTACAGTTAATTCCGGGTTGATAGCAATAATTTTAACAACATTGAATTCTTTCTTAAGCAAACGTTTCAGATCATATTCGATTACTACCTTCTGGCATTTAAAAAACTTGTTCTGCATTATTCCGGATTTGCCGGAGAGGAAGATATCTTCGAGGAGAATACCTTCTGCAAAATTAAAGTGCGCCCTTTCAATATGTATATCGCCAAGATTTTGAAAGGCGTCTAATATCCTGCCTTTTATAGCCTCGTCCGAAGTTAGTTTGCTAATGAAAATATATCCGGCAATGCCGGCGCCTGCAATGATTAACGAAAAGCAAACAAATATAATAAATACTATTTTTTTCATGAAAGCGATGTGTTATTCATAGAGACGTATGTGGTGCGCAATAAGTTTTTCTACAGTCCACAGTTACTACCTTCGCAGTAATTTCTTTGCACTTTTTGGCAAAATATTTACTGGTGAAATCCGAAATACGAAACCAGAAATACGAAACAAATTCTAATGACAAAATGATTTGAAATTCTAATCAAATGCCTCTTTTGTATCTTGCATTTCGTGCTTCATAATTGTTGTATGTTTTGGATTTGTTTTAAATTTTATGCTTTATTATTCGGATTTGTTTCGTATTTCGTATTTCGTATTTCGTATTTTTTATTTCTCGCTTATTTGATTCTGGCTATGCCAGCTTAGGCGATAGTCAGTTTTTTCACGGGTCTTCTTAACTCCAGGGGGTCAATGCCCTCCTTCATTGCAGCAAGGAGACCGCCTGTTTCCCAGTAATTTTCTGCAACGATCACATTCTTCATTCGTAAAATATCCGGAGTGGCTTTCATCACCGTCGTGTTTTCCTTTACCGCAATTATAGGTATCCCCCATTTTTGTGCGGCAAGGGCAGGAATACCGCCCATGCAGGTATAGGGAAGAATAATTGCATCGACATCATTAACTCTCACATCCCCACCCTGTGTAACGAGTCTGGGCGCCCTGTCCAGTCCGCGCAAAACGCTTCCAAGATATGCAGGGCCTATTGCTTCTGCTGCCGCCCTTGGATCAACCGTTCCGCTATGCGTTTCCCGGTAAATTTCATATTTGCTCAATAACGGGGCGTGCGCTGCGGGCAACCCAAACGTGGCAGAGACCAGATGAGAAACCACGGCTTCTGCTCCTCCATAGGGATTTGCCCCTTTTCCATCAAAGTATGCCTTTAAATCCTTCATATCAATTTTAATATTGAGCGAAATCGCCAGCGCCTGAGCGCCCTGCTTTATTGCTTCCCTGCAAGCCTCAATAAGCGTCTGTTCGTGTTCAATTTCTCCCACGAAAGAATTACTTTTTGTTTTTACCGCCTGCGTCATCGTCTCCTTTTTTGTTTTAAGCACGCAGACTATTTCCACTCCCCCGACAGTCCTCAAAGCGTTGATTGTATTTACCGCCAGATCATATCCCTCTGTTTCTATTCCCTTGTCTAACACAACCCCGATCTTATTCTTTTCCACTTCCTTCAGTTCCGCTTCACCCTTGAAAAATCTATCCAGGGAATATCCTTCAACGTAGAGAACGTTTCTTCCCGCAAGGTTAAGCACAACTCCGTTGACGACGTTCGGATGAGAAATCACCTTATCGGCAATCGACGCAATCATGTTGGTTGCGGGCGTGGCATCTCCAACGTATCCGCCAATATCCGCCCCCACGCCTGTAGGGATAATGTGCGCCACAACAAACTGGTTAGCCATGTATACCCCCGCCGGTTTTTCTTTTCGTCACGGTATCATTCACCATAATTGCGGCGTCAACGATCAGGTCTTCCCCGATTACCTCTACAATGGCAAATCTCAGTACTTCACCTGTTAGTGTATTATTGAAATGCTCCTGAAGGTATTCAAGCAGTTGCGTGCAGTCAACGCCGTTCCTGGGGATTTTTATTCTCTTTGAAACTACCATACGTATATTATCCTTCAATAAAGCCTTGTAAAAACAAAAGTAGTCTGTAGTCTATGGCAAAAAGAGTAAAGGGGTTGTTTTTCAGGAGATAGAAGTACTCTGTCGTTTTTTGAAAACATAGGGGCGAAGCATTTGACGTATCTTCATTAGGCACTTAGGCACTGTAAATAAATAAAGGTATCAAGTAGATCAATTTCATGCTCTGGAAACATGCAATCAAGGCTTCAAAGTGAGACGTTAATTTATTTACAGCGCCTTAGCGCCTAAATATCGACAATTTTTTGTCGATATACCAAAGCATCTAAATTCGAATATCGAAATTCGAAACAATACAGAAACTCAAAATACAAACGTTCAAAACCACTCAACTATTATGGTTTTGGTCATTTCAAATTTTGTTTTTTTGGGATTTGTTTAGAATTTCAAATCATTTTGTCATTAGGATTTGTTTCGGATTTCGTGTTTCGTATTTCATATTTTTTATCTCATGCTTGTCTGGTTCTAACGATGCCTATTTAGGAATTTCAATGTAAAAAACATCGTTTTGATTGAAATGAAAATTACCGGTGAAATTCACTACGACTCTGAATGGATAATGTCTTCGCTTTTATATTGAGTTTGTTTGAATTCTGTGAAAACTTCCATTTTGCCATGTTCGGTGCTAATCCTGACAAATTCCGGACGTAGTACACCATAAACACATCTTAAAACGTCTCCCCTCGAGATTACTCCCACAGGGACCATATCTTTGACAACGGGAATACGAATAATCGCTTCCTTTGCCATTATATGAATCACCTTTTCAATTGTAGTATCTTCTTCTACACAAATAGGCTTTTTGGTCATGATATCCTCTGCCGTTACCTGTTCCAGACTTTTTCCCTGATCCATTGCTTTTATAAGATCAAATTCAGTTATTATTCCAACAACCTCATTATTATTATTTACGACAGGCATTCCGCTAAAATTGCCGGTCAATAATTTTTCGGCCAAAGATCTTCCAAGTGTTTCTTTTTTAGCCGCAGTGATTGTTTTCCTCATAACATCCTTTGCCATAATAACGTCTGTAACCATAATAGTTGTCTCCTTTCGAAATTTAATAAGATTTTATAAAAATAATATTTTTCATCTGCACTGTAAGTAAAAGAAAATGTATGTCTTAAATTACCATAAAATTAGTCGGGATTTTCCATGCAGTGCGTAGCTATGCTATGCATTATTAAGTATTTTTTCCACATCTTCTTTTTCAAGGGTTTCTTCTTTAATGAGTGCTTCTGCCAGTTTTTCAAGAGAGGATTGGTTGTTTTTTAGAATTTCTGATGCCCTTGCCTCTGCTTCCAGTATTATCTTTTGTATTTCCTGATCCATAAGCCATGCCATATCCTCGCTGTAACGCTTTTGAAATGCGAGCTCCCTTCCTAAAAATGGATGATCTTCTCCCCGCCCAAGGCTAAGGGGGCCTATTTTGTCGCTCATGCCCCATTGCGCAACCATTTTCTCGGCAAGTGCGGTAGCCTCTTTGAGATCATTTTGTGCGCCGGTGCTTACGTCGTTAAAAATCAACTTTTCCGCACATCGTCCGGCAAGTGCAACGGTGAGTTTGTTCACCAGGTATTGTTTCGGATAATAGTGACGGTCTTCTTCCGGTAGTATTTGCGTTACCCCCATTGCCAATCCTCTTGGGACGATGCTTACTTTATGTATGGGATCTGTTCCGGGCAGCTTGATTGATACAAGCGTGTGCCCTGCCTCATGATACGCGGTAATACGTTTTTCCAAATCGTTGATTATTTCTTCCCTGACAGTACCCATAAGTATCTTGTCTCTCGCGTCATCGAAGTCTTCGTTGTTGATGGTTTTTTTCTTTTTACGCACAGCGATAAGGGCGGCTTCATTTGCAAGATTTTCGAGGTCTGCACCCGTCATACCCGGGGTTCCTCTGGCGATCTTCTCAAGATCAACCTTATCGGCAAGTTTCTTGTTTCTGACGTGAACTTCAAGGATTTTTCTACGTTCCTTCCATCCAGGCTTATCAATTACCAACTGCCTGTCGAATCTGCCCGGCCTGAGAAGCGCCGGATCAAGCACGTCTGGCCGGTTTGTAGCGGCCATTACAATTACTTCCGTGTGAGGGTCAAAGCCGTCCATTTCTGACAAAAGCTGGTTTAATGTCTGTTCCCGTTCGTCGTGTCCACCCCCAAACCCTGCTCCGCGGGTTCTCCCCACGGCATCGATTTCGTCAATAAAGATAATGCTCGGATGCGCGTCTTTTGCCTTTTTAAACATATCCCTGACGCGTGCTGCCCCCACACCTACAAACATCTCGATAAATTCCGATGCGCTGATGCTGTAAAATGGCACACCTGCCTCTCCTGCAGTTGCCCTGGCGAGGAGTGTTTTCCCCGTTCCAGGCGGGCCTATAAGCAGTACGCCCTTTGGCACTTTTGCCCCGATCTTTTCAAATTTGCCAGGATCTTTAAGGAATTCTATCACCTCTGTCAATTCCTTTTTCACATTATCCATGCCGGCCACTTCACAGTATGTGACCTTTGGCTTTTTTACATCAAAAAGAGTCGCCTTACTCTGCCCAAAAGTAAAGAGTCCCCCCGCTCCGCCTCCCACCTGCCTTGCACCTCTCATTACAAGCATCCAAACGCCTATGATGATTACCCACGGAAGAATGCCAATAAGAAACTGCCAGAAAAATGAGCCTTCTTCGGAAGATTCGACGCGTATTTCCACACGCCTGCTCCTGAGTTTTTCTATCAATCCCTCTCCCTGGAAAGTGGGCAGTTGCGTTTTAAAGTCTTTTACGGAAGTTGGTTCCTGGTCTTTGTGCAGCGGAATAAGCGCTTCGTTATAGAATTGACCTGCAATGTGTAATTTTTTTATGGTAACGGAAGAGATATTGCCCGCGTCCAGTTGTTCCAGGAATTGACTATAAGCAATGGTATGACGAACAGGCACTGAGGTGGAAATGGAATATCGCTGAAGCATATATATGGCGATAAAAAACAGTGCGAAGATGATGAGTACTTTCCATTGCGGAGACGGCGTAAAAGATTTCGTTTTCTGGTCTTTTTTCATAAGACTATATGTTATCTGAATATGTGATATTGTCAACCATTTAATTTTCGCAATTATTCACCCAACGAGGGTATTTTACACATAAGCGCTAAGTTAAAATTACGGATTAATTTAACCGTGTAATGAATAATAAATATCTAACAATGAACCTGGTGTCTTTATATATTTCGCAAAATAATCTCACTATAGTTTACCAGCAATTACATTGAATTTTAATATGTTTTTTGCATATAATCTGTAATTATTTCTCCTTTTTCAAGATACCAAACTGATTCAGGAATAAGTGTTTTTTTACCTGGTGGTATCTTGCCGTCTCGTTTTGACAAGAGATGAATTTGAACGGCTTTTGTTATACAGGGAGTACTTTAAATGAATAATATGGTAAAAGACATTGAAAAATACATGCAAAATGAAGCAAATGAAATTATAAATTTTGCGTGTAAACTAATAAATACAAAAACCGAAAATCCTCCGGGCAATGAAATTTTGGCCGTTTCGGTAGTGGAGAAATATTTCAAGCGGCTGAAGATTCCTTACGAAATATTTGAAAAAACGAAGAGCAGGACAAATATTATTGGATATATTGGCGAAAGAGAAAGATCGAGGGAGCGCCCTTCATTGCTGGCAGCATGCCATTTGGACGTTGTGCCTGCAGGCGATGGCTGGCAGAGCGACCCCTTTTGCGCACATGTTAAAAACGGGAGGATTTTTGGCAGGGGTTCTTCTGACAATAAAGGCCAAATGGCTTCTATGATGGCAGTGGCAAAGTATCTCAAGGAAAATGAATCCGGGCTAAAAGGCCTGTTTTTGCTGGCAGGTGTTGCCGACGAAGAAAGGGGTTCAGCATTAGGCATGGAGTATTTGCTTGATGAATGCGGCATACATGCCGATTATGCCATTATCCCCGACGTGGCGAATAATATGCAAATGATTGACGTGACGGAGAAGGGGGCATTGTTTCTGGAAATAACTTCATTTGGCAAGCAGGCACACGGTTCCACTCCGGAGAGGGGTATAAATGCGGTATGGAATATGATCGCCTTCTTAAACCAAATCAGGCATTACAAATTCAGACATGCCTTTCATCCATTGCATTCCCCTCCAACAATGAATCTGGGATCGATCCATGGCGGAACGGTAGCAAATACGGTGCCTGCCATCTGCAAGGCGCAAATAGACCTGCGCTATTTGCCGGGAGATTCGCCTACTGATATTATCAATGACATAAGGAGCATTATGAAGGAGGTCGAAGATCAGCATTCCGCAAGATTTGAATTAAAAATCACGTCTGACCAGCCCTCTACAAACATTCCTGTCGATAACCCGCTTATAGAAATAATTACAAAACATACGGAGGCAATCTTAGGGACAAAACCGAAGCCTATGGGGCAATCAGGCTCTACGGTGACGAAACAGCTTATACAAAAGGGTATTACTGCCGTGGGGTTCGGGCCTGGTGACCATGACGAGGCCCATGCCGCAAATGAGTCGATAAGTATTCAGGAATTAATCGATTTCGCAAAGATTATGGCACTTATTTCATGGGATATTTTGACGTAAAGCACAATCGAGGCCCGTTCAGGCAACTGAATAGTTACAATAATATTTTTATAATACGACCATGAAAACATACGTAATGATACCAACTTATAACGAAAGAGAAAACATCGGGAAATTAATTCTGGAAATATTGCATCTGGAGATTCCTGATTTGCATGTTGTAGTGGTTGACGATAACTCTCCTGACGGCACCGCCGGCGAAGTGAAAAAATATGCAACGATGCATCCGGAGGTTGAATTGCTCCTGAGAACAACAAATAGGGGGAGAGGTTCAGCGGGCGTTGCCGGCTTTCAATATACACTGGATCACGGGGCAGAGTGTGTAGTGGAAATGGACGCTGATTTTTCACACCATCCGAGATATATTCCTGATATGCTTAATGCCATACAGAACGCTGACCTGGTAATCGGGTCAAGGTTTGTGAGCGGAGGCAGGGATGTAAACAGAGGGATTGTTCGCAGGCTGGTAACATTCCTCGCCGGAGTCTATGTCAGGATTTTACTGGGACTAAAAATAAACGATGTTTCTTCCGGTTATCGATGTTTCAGGAGAAAGGTCTTGGAGGATATTCAGTTGGATTCCATGATTTCGACAGGCCCTTCCATTGTATCTGAAGTATTCTACAAAGCTCATGTGAAAGGGTTTTCCATCAGGGAAATACCTATAGAATTTGAAGACCGAATCCACGGTGAAACAAAACTGAATTATAAAGTACTATTGAAAACATTGCTTATGGTTTTGAAATTCAAACGACTGCACAAAAAAGGGTTGTTGTTTAAGACTTCGGGGAAAAGCCTGGAAATATAGAGACGTAATCGATTATTTCCAGTAAGCATCCCAATTTTTATTTACCCGGTCAACAACCTCATCCGGCATGACAAGCGGTGAGGGGTAGCCTGTCTTCCATGTAGCGTCAATGCCCATTTTCCCCCTGAAAACGGGGCTTATGCCCACCAGTTTTTCTTCCGTGAATACAATATCCCTTTCGGCGTCGAATCGGGTAAATATGCCCCAGATCGTTTGTTCAAGATTGCAGATATCGACGTCAGTGCTTACCGCAGCGATAATGGCAGGGCCTGTAATTCCCGTCGATTTTGTGAGATTACGCACCACCTCTCTTCCATTCTCCTTTACGGAAACTACGAGAAGTGCCTCTCCCAGTAGATTCCAATGGATTATCCTGTTGTCAATATCTTTTAGCAGCGTTTCGAAATTTTGGGATGTTTTTCGGTCTACCTGTTTTTTTGCAGTGTCATCCCTTGTCGCATCGATAATCATTTTACTGCCAAGGTTCATTTTGTAACTGGTGAAATCAAGGGTATCCAGCGGAACCTTTGGAATCATGATAAAATCATACGCAGGGTCAAAATGTTCGTGGATTGCCCTGAGGACTGCATGAAAATCACGCGGGTTAACTTCTTCTGATACAGTTACAACACACTTCGTCAGAGAGAGTTGTCCCTCGCCCATTATAGAGAGCGCTGTTTTCATTGCCTCTTTCCTGTAGCGTTCTTCAACGGACACTACCAGCAGATTATGAAATCCCGCTTCGTAATATGCCCAGAGGTTTTTGATTTCAGGATGGATGAGGCGAATGAGGGGACCAAGCACTTGCTGCGTTGCGTTCCCCAGATATTTATCTTCCATTGGCGGCCTGCCGACAACGGTTGCGGGATAAACAGGGTTTTTGCGGTGTGTAATGGCGCTAATATGAAAAACAGGAAATTCAGAAGCGTTTGAATAATGCCCGAAATGGTCACCAAAGGGGCCTTCCATCCTCAATTCAGTGAGATGGACAGTACCTTCCAGAATAAACTCGGCATCAGCGGGAACAGGTATTGAAATAGTCTTTCCCTTTGCCATTCGTGTTCTTCTTCCGCGTAAAAAACCGCTGAACATTACCTCGTCAATTCCCTCCGGCAGGGCTGCAACCGTTGCCAGCAGGAGGGCGGGGTCAGTTCCCAATGCTACGGCGATTTCAAATGGTTTCCCTGATTTTTGGGATTGGAAATAATGAAAGCCACCGCCTTTTTGTATCTGCCAGTGCATGCCCGTTGTTTTCCCATCGAAAACCTGCATGCGATACATACCGACATTCCGTTTTCCGTTGCGGGGGTCGTAGGTGAAAACCTGTGGTAGCGTGATAAACGGGCCTCCATCCTCCGGCCAACAGGTGATTACGGGAAGTCCATTGAGGTCCGTTCCCTGAATTACCTCCTGCGATGTTGTCCAAAACGTTGTTTTGGGAAGGGTGCTGATGAGACGTTTTGTAATTCCAGGATGCTTAAAAAACACTTTCGGTTTAGGCGGCATTGCGTCTTCCATGAATGTGATGAGTTCTTCACCCAGTTGATCGGGATGTTTTCCCAATGCCAGTTCTATCCGTTTATCGCTTGCAAGTACGTTCATTGCAAGGGGAAACCGGGAATCTTTTATGTTTTCAAAGAGTAAGGCGGGAAGCCCTTGCTGCAGGGCACGAATAGAGATTTCGGCGGCTTCAAGTTTTGCATCTACCTCAGTTTTGATCCGTATCAGTTCACCGTTTTTTTCTAAGTATTTAAGAAAGTCCTGTAACGAATATATTTTCATGTATTAGTACCTTATCCGTAATTTATTTTGCACACTTCCATTCGTCAGCGCGTGCTTTCTGGCGAAATATTTAATGGTAAAATTCGATGCACAACCCAGACAGGGTTCGGAACCCTGTCTGGGTTTACCATGCGGGGATGGGTAAAAAGTCGTTGGGGCATTTGTCTTTTAAAACCCGGCCTGATTTATCCTCTCTTTGCAATTTCCTGTTTTGTTTTTTCATAGATTTCCTGAAGTTGCGTTTCGTCGGGAATGTATTGGATTTTTATGCTTTCCAGCAAATCAAAACCACACTCCTTAAGTGCGTCTTCCACGTGGCTAACAGACTGCCCTCCCCATCCATAAGAACCAAATGCCAGGCCAATCCTGTCTTTCGGCGAAAGCCCTTTTAAATAAGTGAGAAATGCCGACACGGTAGGAAGCAAATTACTGTTTAATGTAGGAGATCCCACACAAATAAATCTTGCGTCTAATACGTCCGTAACAACATCCGACAGGTGATTATAACGGAGATTAATCATCTTTGTACTAATACCGCCGTGATTGAAGGCGTTTTGTAAAGCATGTGCAATTTTTTCCGTGGATTTCCACATGGTATCATAAATAATAAGGCATTTATTCTTTGTCTGGTTGGCCGCCCATTTATTGTACTCATCTATAATATTTTTTATATGTGAGCGCCATACAATTCCATGACCTGGAGCAATCATGTCAATCGGGATATGAGAAAGTTTTTCAATGGTTTTTTTCACTAGCATGGAATAGGGCAGGACGATATTCGCATAGTATTTTTTCGCCTCTTCAATAACGGCTCCAAGGTAAAGTTCATCATCAAATCTTTCATGAGAAGCGATATGCTGTCCAAAGGCGTCATTCGAGAAAAGGATTTTATCCTCAACCAGATAACTTGCCATGTTATCCGGCCAATGAACCATTGGGGTCAGAAAAAACCTGAAGGTCCTTTTGCCAATATTGACTTCCTCATCCGTTTGCACCACCTTCATATTCCAGTCGTTCCCCTTATAATGCGCCAGCAGCCCTTTCTGTCCGTTAAGGGAGGTTACAATAGTGGCATTTTTTGCAATATCCATAATAAGCGGTAAACTGCCGGAATGGTCCATTTCGACGTGGTTTGCAATAACATACTGAATACTTGCGGGATCAATAAGAGAGGAAAGGCGCTGCATCATTTTGTCGAAGAGATACGGCCTGACGCCATCAATTAATGTTATTTTTTCATCAATTACCAAATAGGAATTGTATGTAGACCCCCGGTTGGTTGAATAACCATGGAAATTTCTTAAATCCCAGTCAACTTCTCCAACCCAATAAATTCCTTCTTTTAGTGGTATCGGTTTCATGCGAATTCCTCCTAAACGGTTAAAGGTATAACGAATAATGTAAATCCCGGCTCCGGTCGGGTATGTGTGTTGCAATCATAGTAACAATTCCGCCGGTTTGAAATGTATGCGGAGTACGATATAGTATAGCATTAGTCAATGAATAATTGTCATAAATATTGGCATACAAAATTCTCAAACCATAGTTCTAACTTGTTAACATTACAAATTGATTGTGATAGTCAAACAAATCCAGGTTTAGAAATTTAGCAGTAATTTAGTTTTTAAAAAGTAGGGGCGAATTACGAAAGCCGGGGCAGACACTCCGGTATTTTTGTAAAAATTACCAATATCTATGTAAATATTACGCGGTTTTGTATCCAGGGACCCAGCCTTGCGATATATGCGCAAAAGGTTTTTTAAGTTGTAACAACACATAATTAAACACATAAAGCATATATAATCTTCCTCTTGCATTTCTAAAAGCACATGGCATTCCTATTGCTATCTATTTTAAACAGTTACTTAAAAGCCGGGGGTTCCTGGCCATGCAGGGCAGGAGCGCCGTCTGCCGGAATTTCGGCGCCGGTAGGACGCCATATAATTTATCTTGACATGCCCTGTGCTAAGACCCACAATAGATGAATTTGATATTCTCACATTAAATGCCCCCTTTTAAAGGCGGGGTAATGTTTACAACAAACAAAAAATTCCAGATTCAAATAATGTGATATTTTGTACCAAATAAACTGAGACGTAGCCCTCCCTGCTCAACGAAAGCAATGTTAACCACATATCCCTTTCTTATGAAATGGGAAAGATAAGCAACGCCGATGAGACCGGCAATTTATGAAGAAAAAAAGAACCCTTTCAGCATCTCTGCTCTACCGCCCATGGGAATAATCCAGTTGCGAGCCTTCATTAAAAAACACGACCTGTTTAGCATACTTACCGGTATAACTATTTTCCTTTTCTTCTTTGAACTAGGCGGTAGAAGTTTTGAGGTCAGGGACACCCGTAGGTTTGCGGAAATCGCACTGGAGATGCTACAAAGTGGAAACTGGCTTATACTTTACAAGCATGACGAAATTTATATGAATAAGCCACACATGTTCATGTGGCTGATTGCTCTTTTTTCTTCTATCGGACACCACGTTACTCCCCTTACTGCCCGCTTGCCCAGTGCTATTGCAGGCATTGCAAGCATTCTTGCAACATTCTGTTTTATCGGAAAATTTTCCAGCAAACGCACTGCTTTCATCGCTGGTGTAATCCTTGCCACTACCCAGAGATATTTCTGGTATGGACGAACTTCCTTACCCGACATGCTCTTCACTACTTTTATCATGCTTGCCCTATATTCTTTCTATCTTGGATACAAACAAAAGCCGGTTTTTTATATTGGCTTACATTTTTTTACCTTCCTTGCAATCTTAACAAAAGGTCCGCTGGCTATTATTTTTATCTTCGGTACTATTGCGGTATTCCTCATCCTTCAAAGAAATTTACGGGCTATGAAAGGAATGAAATGGCGATGGGGTATAATCCTCCTTCTGACAATGACCGGATTATATTTTGCATTTATACTAAAAGTAGGATTTGAACCATTTATCGCCACAATAAAAAGGGAATTCTTAACCCGGGTAAATAGCCCTATAAACCACGGAGAACCATTTTATTATTATTTAGTTACTCTTTGGACGGATTTCCTGCCATGGTCATTATTTATTCCGTTTGCCGTGATCTTTGCCTATAAAAAATGGCGGGAAGGAGACGATTTCATTACCTTTTCTTTCTGCTGGACGATACTCATTTTTGTATTTCTCTGCACAGCGAAGGCAAAGCATACAAGATATATGCTCCCCCTCTACCCTGCGTTATCGATCATAATAGCAAGCCTCATTGCTAATACATTGAAAAGGCCGGTTATGAACTTTTTGTGGCTACAGGTATCGGTGCGGTGGATTATTTTTGTAATGGCCGGAGCAGGAATAATTCTCCTTGTTGCTGTACCTGTCTATCTCGTTACGTATTCCTGGATTGGAATATTCACATCCCTTATCACACTCCTTGTCTTATCAGGGGTATTTCTCTCCCTCCGCCGAAAAACCGGATTCGCCAATGCAAGTTTTACGATGTGTATGTTTGCAGCAATCATAGGATGGGGAATATACATTCATTGCCTTACGGTTCATTCGAAGGAAGTAACTTTTGGTACAAAACTGACCGATGTAATAAAAAAAGAACTGGGAGACCTGAATGGCTGTGATATACGCGGGTATAAATTAGGTGAATCGTTATGGACTATTATAAACCTAAGTTTGAACGCCAATATCTCCCTAATCAAAAATACTGATGAGTTAAAGACCTTTTTAAACACGTCAGAACACCTGCAGCCGGTCTGCATTATTGAAAAAAATACTTTTCTTGACATAAAAAACAATTTGGCGGATACTACGTTACACACCGTGGATATTTGTACAAAAAAGCGTAAGGTAACGCTTATTTTCAGAAGAGAGCGCCAGACAAACCCGGCAGCACACCCGGCATGGCAAGACATCGAAGAAGAAGGGAATCATAGATGAAAAAACCTGATATCTCCATTGTTATTCCATTATACAACGAGGCGGATAATATTGAACCTCTTGGACATGCCATCCTCCTTGCCATGCAGGGACAAAACTACGAGGTGATCTTTGTGAACGATGGCAGCACTGACGGTAGTGCAAAAAAACTAAAAGAATGGTGTGCGGTACATACAAACTTCCGCACCATTCATTTCAGGAGAAATGCGGGCCAAACGGCGGCCATGGATGCCGGCTTTAAATCTGCTGCGGGAGAATATGTCGTTTCAATGGATGCCGACCTGCAAAATGATCCGGCGGACATTCCTGCATTGCTTGAAAAGTTAAACACATATGATATGGTATGCGGGTGGCGGCAAAAGAGAAATGATCCATGGATAAAGCGGATTTCCTCAACGGTGGCAAATTTCATCAGAAACAAACTTTCATGGGAAGATATTAAAGATACAGGATGTTCCCTTAAAGCATACAGGAAGGAATGTCTGAATCGCATCAAATTGTTTAACGGCATGCATCGGTTTCTGCCTACCCTGTTTAAGATGGAAGGATTCACCGTCATAGAAGTAGTGGTAAAACACTACCCAAGGAAATTCGGGAAATCGAAATATGGGATATCAAACAGGGCCTTTCGGGCATTTATTGACCTGTTAGTTATACGATGGATGAAAAAGCGGACGCTTCATTATGAGGTGGAAGAATGACGCTCCTTACAACTCACATAAATACATGGGTTGTCATAGGTTTTACCGGCCAGCTTCTTTTTGGATCGAGGTTCTTTGTCCAGTGGATTATTTCTGAAAAGCGCGGCGAGAGCATTATTCCCGAGATATTCTGGTATCTGAGTATGGGCGGAAGCGCTATGTTGCTCATGTACGCTATCTACCGTCATGACCCCGTATTTATTCTGGGACAATCCACCGGGCTTATTATTTACATACGCAACATCATGCTGATTTACAAAAAGAGAAAAATAGTGAAAATAGCGGCTGGAGACCAGCGTGAGAAACATCCGGCAAATCCTTAACGCAGCAAAGCCACAACCAAAATGCAGGTAACATTTACAAATGTAGAGATGCATCAGTCCCCAATCCTCAATCCTCAATCCTCAGTCCTCAGTCGGCAATTTGCAATTTGCCGACTGAAGAAGTGTCACTTAAATATTTTGCCAAAAAATGAGCGGCATAAATTTTGTTTGACTATAAATAGTATCTATTCAGCGTAACACACCAAATATTATATCTTCATTTTTGATATCGAATTTTATTGTACCACAAACAGCATACCCCTAACGGGGCCACATTGTTTTTTATGTCCACCCGGATTTTTCAAAAAACTAAGGCGCTACAAAGAGTTACAAACTTTTACGATTTGGTCACTTTAGAAAATCAGGGAAAACATTTCCCCACAACAGGAAAATTTCTTTTACTTAAAGCGGATGTTCACCCCTGCCAAAACGCATAAGTGCTTAATACATAGTTTGTTAAGGCTGTATTTTTAATAAATATGTAGTCACTAATATATTGTTATTATACGACAATATACTTGACGGATAATGGTTGTTATCTGTACAATGGTGGACATGCATATTGTAGAGAACAAGTCAAAATCCGGTAAAAAAATCTATCGATCTACCCTTCTGCGGGAATCGTACCGTGAGGATGGGAAGGTCAAGAAACGCACCATTGCGAATCTGTCGAATTGCACTCCCCTGGAGATTGAAGCGATAAGACTTGCACTCGCACATAAAGACGATCTCTGTGCATTGGGCGCATTGTCAGAATCGGTGAAACTCCATGAGGGTTTGTCTGTGGGAGCAGCGTGGAGCGTGTACCAAGTGGCAAAGGAATTAGGGATAGAAGAGGCATTGGGAAAGGACTTTGAAGGAAAGCTGGCGCTTTGGCAAGTAATGGCAAGGGTAATAGGCCAGGGGTCAAGACTGTCTGCAGTAAGGCTGGCGCAGATACATGCTGCGGGTGACGTCCTGGATATGAAGCGTGGGTTTGACGAGAACAATCTGTACGATAATTTGTCATGGTTGTCAGAGAATCAGGCAAAGATAGAGCGAAAGCTGTTTGAGTTAAGACGAGGAGGCAATAAGCCGAAGTTGTTTTTGTATGACGTGACGAGCAGTTATTTAGAGGGGAAGTCGAATCATTTTGGTGAGTACGGGTATAATCGTGACGGCAAAAAGAGGAAAAAACAGATAGTGATCGGTATGCTTTGTGATGAATCCGGGGAGCCGGTATCAACAGAAGTATTTAGGGGCAACACCCAGGATCCGAAGACCTTTGAATCTCAGGTAAAGAAGGTATTAGAGCGGTTTGGATGCAAAGATGTAACGATTGTAGGAGATCGTGGGATGATCAAGACGGTGCAAATCGAAAGTTTACCGGAAGGGTTTCATTACATAACGGCGATAACCAAGCCGCAGATAGAGTCGTTGATAAATAAAGGGATACTGCAATTAGGATTGTTCGAAGAAAAGCTCTGCGAGATAAAGGATGATGAGGTTCGATATATTCTGAGGCGCAATCCGGTAAGGGCGGAAGAGATGTCAAAGACCCGTGTATCAAAATTACAGAGTATAGAGAAATACATCGTGAAGAAGAACAGTTATCTGAAGGAACATCCTAAGTCGTCAGTATCGAAGGCACTGGAAACAACAAGGGAAAGGCTAACGAGATTGAAACTTGATGGGTGGGTGCAGATAAAAGAAGAGGATAGGACGCTAAAGATAGAGAGAGATGAGGAAGCATTAAAGGAGGCATCATACCTTGATGGTTGTTACGCAATCAAGACTGATCTTGAGGAGAACGAGGCGGATACCAATCTGGTACATGAACGATACAAGGATTTAACGGAAGTGGAGAAGGCGTTTCGGGACTGTAAGACGGTGAATTTGGAGGTTCGTCCGGTGTATGTAAGAAAGGAGGATAGTACACGGGGACATGTGTTTGTGGTAATGCTTGCGTACATGATAATTCGAAGGCTGCGCAGAGCGTGGAAGAATTTTGACTTGACGGTAGAGGAAGGTCTCGCACAATTGACGACCATTTGTTCGATGGAAGTAACAATCAAAGGCCAAAAAGCTAGTTGCCAGAAGATCCCGCGTCCGCGGCAACAATCACATGAATTATTAGAGGCATTACAGATAAAGTTGCCAGAAGTATTGCCAAGCCGGAACATACGGGTAGTCACTAGAAAAAAGCTTGCTGTTCGGCGTAAAAGTCAATAAATATAAGGCTTTTACGGCACTTTTGTTTTTTGACTTGGGGTGAACATCCGTTAAAGACCAATAAATTCCCTGCCATGCCCCGCCATTTCAATTATCATTCCAGTTATAACCTCATAATATATATAAGGTTAACACTTCTTTGAAATATAAAGAATATTTTGTGGCGTATTTGGCATGAATATTGATTCGAATAATGGTGGAAATTTTTAGCAGGATGATTACTGAATAATTTAAAGGTAAAGTTTAAATGACAAGAATTAATACAAATATAGGAGCGTTGAATGCTCTAAAGTCATTAAACGACCAGGCCAATATTTCACCGCAAACGATAATGAATTTGTTTAAATAATATTGTAATATGCTATTGAGAAATTATTTTAAGAAATTTAGAGACCGTTAGTATTATGATTCCATGTTTTTTCATCTCGTCTATTAAGTCTAAATCTATTTTGACATCATCGTCGCGAGTGACAAGATAATCGATTCTGCCTTTTATTCGTTATGGCAGCCTCCGGAACCATATTGTCCTTTTTTGTCCCTGCAGAGATTTGTATCATCTGTCAAATATACCCTGAGACCTGCGCCTGCCAGTATTTCAATAAACATATCGATTTCGTCATCGGTTATTTTGGAGAGATTTTTTATCCTGGAACGTCTGAGAACGTCTTACAATTCTTTGAGGAGATAGTGTTGATATGACCATGTCAAATTCCAGGCAGAGGAATTTTTCCATAATTTTGGCAGGATAGCCTTTTCTGTTAATAAAAGCAGAAACCCATACATTGGTATCAATGAGGACTATTTTTTGAGTCATTTATTTTCCCAACTTCTCTATGAGCTTCTGTAATAGCAATTTCTATTTCTTCCGATGAATGTTTATCCGTTCTTTTATAAATAGTTTCAGTTAGTGTTTTCAGTTGATTACACAAACGTTCATCCAGATTAATATCAAGTTTAACCCGCTCATGCTCATTGAGTGAAACAGGTTCTAAGGGTTTAAATACGCCATCTTCAAATATGGCATTGATGGTTTTAGACATTTTTTATTACCCCTTATAATAAATCTGGTACCGCAATATAATATGGCTATTAAACCATTTTCATCGTTTTTGGGTGTTGCAAATGAAACATGATGACTGATAACTTATTTTGTCATTACAAGTGGAAGCGGATTAGAAATCCGATGCTCTATCCATCATACCAAAACCACATGCTTGTCATTGCGAGGGCGTCAGCTGTCATTGCGAGGGTCTTTTCCGAAGTAATCTCATAAACCGTCATAGAGATCCTTCCATCCTGCATTCATTTCATTAATTAATTCTATTTTTTTGGCCCTTGAGCCACCCTTAATTTGCCTCTCCCGCGATATGGCGTTTCTTACGCCACGAAATATCTCGTAGTATACTGATTGCTTCGGAAAAAACCCTCGCAATGACAAGCGGAGAGACCCTCGCAATGACAAGCTGATACCTTTTGGATGGCCCTATACATTTGAACCGGTACGGAAACAGAAATGCCAGATGCTTCCGACTCGAAAGTAAGACTACAAAAAACAGCTTGAGTACATATACTACAACACGATATGGTTATAAAACCATTTTCATCGTTTCCGGGTGTTGCAAATGAAACATGATGACTGTTTGGTAACGCAGTGGCAGCAGTGGCACTGGAAACTACATTCGCAGGTTTATAACCGTTCGGTTGATCTCACAACAAAGCCTGGACCAAAGCAAAGTAACACTTTAGTCTTTTGGAAAATGTACTACCTATAAGCTCCGTAGGAGCAGCCTGTTTGTCGCAAAATAGGATATTATAACAGATCTTAGAGACAGGTTTGAAACCTGTCTCTACAATTAGGAGCGACCTGTCTCTTGTAAATCCATATAAACAGGCCTACCTGAATACGGACAGGCCGCTCCTACGGAGCTATTTACCCTATTGAATTTTATTGCGCTACTACAAACAGACCGCCCCTAACAGGGCTGCATGGTATTTTTTCTATCACGGAAATTTTTCAAAAGACTAAAATGTTGCAAATTTTGTGATTTGGGCACTGGAATTTTATTGCAATACATGGCTCCATTATCCACACAAACTCATGGTTTGCAAACCTTAATCCACTTGGAGTTAGGCTGGGAAGTAAATAAGGTACCCCCCTTGATTAATGCTTAATTTATAGACAATAAAATGCATTTTGCTACTTTATTTGCCATGACACGACAAAGCGATGCATAGAATTTGAAGGGGCATACTATCGCACCTTATCGAGCGGAAATGAGTGTCTGAAGTTCAGGAGGGGGAAACGGTGGGGGCATTATTACAGGCAGCTCGTGAATTGTAATTACAATTTTATACGCAATCCATCATAAGCGAGTTCCACGTTTTCAGGAAGCCTGCTATTTGTTGACTCATGCTCTATATCATGGCATATGTGGGTAAAATAGGTCTTTTGGGGCCTGACTTTAGAGACAATATCCAGCGCCTGGTCTATATTGAAATGCTTTGCGTGAGGCGTGTAGCGGAGTGCGCCCAGGACAAGGACGTCGAGATTCATTAATTTTGCCAATGAGTGATCGGGTATTTCACTCACATCCGTTATATAAGCGAATCTTTCGAACCGATAGCCCGTAACGAGGCCATTCCCATGAATAGCGTCAATCGGCACAATGGAAAAACCGCCTATTTTTACATTGCCATCAATGGCGTTAAGAGAAAAGCGGGGTACATAGCCATCGTTTTTTGCCCGGATATCAAACGCATAGGCGAAAATTCTTTTTATGCCCTCAAGGGTATCTGGTGTGCCATAAATAGGGATGTCTTTACGCTGTACAATATTGAACCGCCGGAGATCGTCCAGCCCGAAAATATGGTCTGCATGGATATGGGTTATGAGGACGGCATCCAGCCTGGTAACGTTGTTCTTTATACATTGAAGCCTCATTTCCGGCGTGGCGTCGATAAGGATGTCGCAGCCATTTTCACAAACAAGAACTGACGTGCGCATCCTTTTATTCTTTGGATTATCGGAGGTACACACCTTGCAGTTGCATGCAATCATCGGTACGCCGTGCGATGTTCCCGTGCCCAGGAATATTACTTCCATCATTTGTACCCTTTCAAAGGATATGAATACATTTAAGGGACTTGAAATTTTCTATTATGCTGCAGCAGTCGGTAGTCTACAGTCGGAAAATCGCAGGTTGAGGACTGCCGATTGCCGACCACAGAAGCAACAATTAATATTTTGTCAAAAATGCAATGAAATTACTAATAAGGTACTAAATTGTTACGTTATTTGTGCCTTCGCATGCCAACACGTTGACTCCATATTTTTTTTACTATCCCGTCATCGTCTTCATCATAAATTTCACCCAAAATCTCTTCCAGAATATCCTCCATGGTTACGATTCCAACGGGTTTTAAATTTTTACAAACTATTGCCATTTGGAGGTGATATGTCTGAAGATTTTTTAATATCTTCAAAATGGGGTCATTTACCTCTACAAAATAAGGCTCACGGACCAGGTTTGACAATGAAAAAGGGCTTTTTGTATCCATCATTGCAATGAACTCTTTCGTGTGCAAAATGCCAAAAACCTTTAACTCTCCTTCTTCCGAAATAACAGGAATCCTTGTATGGCCGCAGGCAATTACCACCTTCAGTATGTCTTCTTTGTTCATTGATACGGGTATGGTTACTGCTTTGGAAAATGGAAGCATTATTTCAGAAACCTTTTTAAATCTCAAGGCAAATAGGTTTAAAATGTAGTCTTTGTGAAACGGAGGCAATGATTCCAGGGAAAGTTCGGGGGTCACGGTTTTATCAGAAACCGTTGTACGAATACCAAACAGCGATAAGAGTTTTATCGTCGATTCTTCCAGGGTATGAATAACGGGCATGGCAACCTTTATCATTATTCTCAGGAAACGTCCCGATACTAAAGACACCTCTTCGGGGTAACGGATTGCAATTGCTTTTGGCACCAATTCGCCAATAACAACGGAAAAAAAGGTAAATGGAATAACAAAGAGGGCAATGCCTAGAATTTTTGCGGTTGTTTCCGAAACATTAAGTAATTTTTGAAGAAACGGGAGTATCGTTTTTTCGACTTCCGCACCACCCACAGCAGCAGATAGTATGCCAACAAGGGTGATGCCTACCTGAATAGCGGCGAATGTCCTTTCCGGCCTGCTTTTTAAGTGCAGGAAAATTTTTGCCGCGCTATTCCCCCTGGACGCCATACTGCGCATGAGCGGCACGTTGGTGGATGCAAATGCCATTTCTACACACGAAAACAAACTATTAAACAAAAGCATTATTGCTATTATAATCCAATCCATAACGTATCTTCATGTATGGGTTAAATGGTATTTGCTTCTAAAAAACTCTTTTGGTATGTTTTGTGGTTCACGAACGGTACGATGGTAATGTGGCGGGAAAGAGTGAAATTCATTTATAAAGAAAAACCCTCAAATTTTTCTAAAATTGCGGTTTTAACTGCTTCGTATGATGGCGGAACTGATACAGGTAGATTTGCAAACCTTGGTGTAACTTCTTTCAGTTTATTTTCGTGATAATTTATCTTAAACTCGGTAAACTTCAACCCGTGTGCGGTTGAAATAACCACGACCTTTTCATGCGCTTTAATTTTTTTCTTTTCCAGCAATTTTTTCAGAACGGCAAGCGCAACGCCTGTGTGGGGACAGCTAAACAGTCCCGTTTTGTCCGCTTGCGCCGCTGCATTTGCCAATTCGTCTTCCGTTGCCTGTTCGACAATCCCATCAAACTTTTTCAATATATTGATCGCCTTTTGGTAACTTACGGGATCCCCTATCTGAATGGCGCTGGCGAGTGTTTTTTGTGCTTTTATTGGCTTAAATTCTTTAAAACCTGTCAAATAACTAAGATACAAAGGGTTTGCCTTGGCTGCCTGAGCGCATACAATGCGCGGCCTTTTGTTTGTAATACCCATTGCTTCCATAATCAGAAAACCCTTTCCTATGGCGGAAGTGTTACCTAGATTCCCTCCGGGGACGACGATTACATCGGGGACTTCCCAGTCAAACTGTTGTACAATTTCGACGCTGATAGTTTTCTGTCCTTCGATGCGCAGAGAATTCATGGAATTGGCAAGATAGATATTGTTTTTAAGACACACCTCCCTGACCAGTTTCATGCAGCCGTCAAAATCCGTATCGATGGAGAGCGTAAGGGCGCCGTTTGCAATGGGCTGGATAAGCTGTGCCAGGGACACCTTGTCCTTTGGGAGAAATACAATTGAAGGAATCCCGGCCGCTGCACAATATGCGGCAAGGGCGGCAGATGTATCCCCGGTGGAGGCGCAGGCTACCGCGGGAATTTTTTTCCCTTCTGAAATCATCTGTTTTACCATGGAAACCAGTACGGTCATTCCCAAATCTTTAAAAGATCCCGTGTGGGAATTTCCGCATTGCTTGATCCAGATATTTTCAATGCCGAGTTCCTTTCCCAGCCTTTCAGCCCAGAAAAGGTTACTGCCGCCTTCATACAAGGAGACTACATTTTCATTTTTCACCTGCGGACATACAAATTCCTTCTTTCCCCAGACAGAACTGCCATATGGCCATTTCGTGCGAAGATAGCGTGCATCCAGCAAATCCTTCCAGTATTTTGCGTCGTGCTTACGCAATTGATCCAGGTCATGCACGACCTCAAGAAGGTTGCCGCATTTTTTGCAATGATAAATAATTTCGTTTAGCTTGTATTTTTCATCGCAGCCCGCAATGCATTGAAACCACGCTCTGTATGGCATGAAGCCGTTCTCCCTTTTCCCTCGTAAAATAAATATTTTCTACAATTACTTCTGTGAAATTTTTTCTCATTATAGGCAGACATACATTGGATTATCAAGTAAAATAAAAAGGCCTTTCCCGCGCAGAACGGTTATTTTCGTTTTGACAAAAACACTCTTGTTCTGATAAGCTTCTCACAAGCCGTTGTATCGACAAAATTGTATAATGCCAGACCACCATAAAAATTTTGAAAGTGTTTATAATGTTGCCATTCTTCAAAGATTTTGATAAAGAAACTTTCAAACGTGGGCTGAAACATGCCTTCAGTGTTGGCACTGCGCAGGAATACGAGGTATTTAAAGAATACGAACATGCCCTCGCTGCCCGATTAGCGGCAATAATTCACAAAAGAAGGCTTACCATACCGGCAACAATGTTTCTGGAGTGTATGCAGCCGCTTAACTATATTGGAAGTCAGGCAATGGTATTCTTAAGGCCATTTTTAACCTTTTTCTTTTCCCCCAAAGAATATGATATACTTCAGGGCATTCTTGAAAGAAGAAAGGGTATGAAGATGATAATTGAAGCATTAGAAAATGCGCCACATCAACATCAGCAAGAAGATAAAAAGAAAAACGAAGAAAAATTGTAATAATTCGTAACACTTTAGTTTTTTGAAAAGTGTACTACATATAAGCTCCGTAGGAGCAGCCTGTTTGCAGCAAAATAGGATATTATAACAGATCGTAGAGACAGGTTTGAAACCTGTCTCTGCAATTAGGGGCGACCTGTCTCTTGTAAATCCATATAAACAGGTCTGCCTGAATACGGACAGGCCGCTCCTACGGAGCTATTTACCTTATTGAATTTTATTGCGCTACAAACAGACCGCCCCTGACGGGGCTACATGGTATTTTTTCAATCCCGGGAATTTTTCAAAAAACTAAAATGTTACAATAATTCACATTAAAATAGAACATAGATTATGGAACAAAAATATCCTGATTTGAATGTTATCATTGCCACAGATTGTGGCAGTACCACTACAAAAGCTATTTTAATTGAGAAAAATGACGGCGTTTACCGGCAAACATTCAGGGGAGAATCACCGACAACCGTGGAAGCCCCTTTTGAAGACGTTACCCGTGGAGTACTCAACGCATTTGCGGAGGTGGAGGAGCTTTCAGGCAGGAAGATTTTAGACGGAGAAAAAATTATAACTCCTGCCAGTGGCAATGTGGGGGTTGATATTTATGTTTCCACAAGCAGCGCAGGCGGGGGATTGCAAATGATGGTTGCGGGGGCAGTCAAGACTATGACAGCAGAAAGCGCCCAAAGAGCGGCATTGGGGGCAGGCGCAATCGTCATGGACGTCATTGCCTCAAATGATAAACGGCTCCCTCATGAAAAAATTGACCGGATAAGACACCTGCGGCCCGATATGATACTCCTTTCCGGAGGTACGGACGGGGGGACGGTTACCCACGTAGTGGAACTGGCAGAATATATCGCGGCAGCGAATCCAAGACCAAGGCTCGGCATGTCATTTCAACTTCCCATTGTGTATGCAGGCAACAAGGACGTTCGTCAAAAAATCACCGAAATACTGGGGGAAAAAACTTCGCTGCATATCACTGAAAACCTGCGTCCCACACTGGAGCGGGAAAATCTTTTCCCTGCACGCCAGGAGATTCAAAAACTCTTTCTTGAACATGTCATGGCGCAAGCGCCAGGCTACAAGACACTGATGACCTGGACAGGCGCCCCGATTATGCCTACCCCGGCGGCAGTCGGCCTCATTATGCAGACGATAGCAAAGAGGGACAATATTAACGTAGTCGGGGTTGATATTGGTGGTGCAACAACTGATGTTTTTTCCGTTTATGGAGAGGTCTTCAACCGTACGGTTAGCGCAAATCTGGGAATGAGCTATAGCGTGTCAAATGTTTTGGCAGAGGCGGGACTTCCGAATATTTTGAGGTGGATGCCTTTTGATATAGAGGAATCTGATTTAAGGAACAGGATTAAGAATAAAATGATCCGCCCTACGACCATACCGCAAACTCTGGATGAACTAAAAATAGAGCAGGCATTGTCTCGTGAAGCGCTCAGGCTTTCCTTTGATCAGCATAAATCATTGGCAGTCGGGTTAAGAGGTGTACAGCGGGAGAGGGATATTTCCGAGGCGTTACAACAGGATGTTTCAGCAGAAACGATTGTTGACATGCTAAAATTAGATCTTCTGGTTGGCAGCGGAGGGGTATTATCCCATGCGCCGCGAAGGGTGCAATCAATGCTTATGATGATTGACGCCTTTCAGCCGGAAGGGATAACGAGGATTGCCGTGGACAGTATTTTCATGATGCCGCATCTCGGAGTCCTTTCCTCAATAAATGAAAAGGCGGCAACGGAGGTATTTATGAAAGATTGCCTGATTCATCTTGGAACCTGCGTTTCTCTTGCAAAAAGCCGCACCGGCAAGGCAGGGGAGGCATGTCTGTCGTATAAAATAACCCTGCCCGGTGGGAAAACAAGGGAAGAATCAATGCCGTTTGGAGATTTGCGCGTGATACCCCTTGATATTAATGAAACTGCGGAAATGGAGATATCCCCGTCGAAGAATTATGATGTAGGCAAGGGAAGGGGAAAGGCTATCACCGCACATGTACATGGCGGGGTTATCGGCGTTGTAATCGATACCCGGGGAAGACCTGTTGTTTTGGCGAAAGATAAAGCCTCGCGGGTAGAGCAATTAAAGAAATGGACGCAAGCCATTGATGCGTATCCGCAATAGGAGTTTTACCAGGACGTTAAATTATGCTTAGTACTTATCACTACTTTCTTTGCACACTTCCATTCGTCAGTGCGTGCTTTTTGGAAAATATTTAATGGCCACTTCTGTAGTCGGCAATCTACAATCAGCAATCAGCAATCAGCAATCGGCAAATTGCAGATTGAGGATCGAGGACTGGAGATTGGGGACTATTTTCGCGCTTGTTTGGTTCTGGCCATGCCAGCTTAGGAATTTCAATATTTTTTAAAGGCGCATTGCATGCGTCTCTTTGTTATGTCAATATTTTTCTTTACGTACAGCAGTTTACAGACGTATGCAATGCGTCTCTACATTAAAAACAGGATTTTGTAAAACATGACACACGCATATACACCTGGTTTACGCATATCTGAAAAAACAAAAATCGCAAGCCGAAGATCCTTGCCCCTGCTGGGTGACGTTCTTGTTAAAAAAGGCGCTACGTTGAAGGCTGAGGATGTTGTAGCTGTCACCCATTTACCCGGCAAAGTGCACGTCACTAATGCGGTTAACCGGCTGGGAATTCAACCAAAAGACCTTAAGGATTACATGTTGAAAAAAGAGGGTGATTCCGTACAGAAAAACGAACCCATTGCGGAGACAAGGCCATGGCTGAAGATGATGAAATCTGTTTTGCTATCGCCCATTACCGGTACTATTGAAACAATCTCTACGATAACGGGACAAATTCTTCTGCGCGAACCTCCAAGGCCGATCGAGGTATATTCCCACGTTGATGGTATCGTTACAGAAGTAATGGAAAAAGAGGGGGTGGTGGTAGAAACGGTTGGCACCTTCATACAGGGGATTTTTGGCGTTGGCGGGGAAACGGTTGGCGAACTTGCAATCGCCGTTGACGGCCCTGACGATATAATTACCGCAGATAAAATTCATTCTGAATACAAAGACAAAATTATTGTTGGCGGCGCTTTTGTTGAATATGATACCATTGAAAAGGCAAAAAAGATCGGCGTTAAAGGTATAATTGTCGGTGGTTTTAATGATGATGACCTTAAGAAACTCCTGGGATATGATTTAGGCGTGGCGATTACCGGTTCGGAAGAAATTGACATAACGCTTATCATTACGGAAGGGTTTGGGCGCATACAAATGGCACAAAGGACGTTCGAATTGCTCAAATCCCGCGCAGGCGCCAAGATTTCAATAAACGGGGCGACTCAGATACGTGCAGGGGTGGTGCGTCCTGAAATTATAATACCGCTTGCAACTCAGACAACCGGAGAGAAAGATACTGGTATGGCAGACAGAGGTATGGAAATCGGAGATCCGGTGAGGGTCATTCGTGCGCCCTATTTTGGCAGGATCGGAAACATCAAGGCACTGCCCTTTTCCCCACAACTCATCGAAACAGAAGCCACCGTACGCGTGCTTGAAGTAGCATTTGCAGATGGCACATCTGCGGTTGTTCCCCGGACAAATGTGGAAATGATTGAAACTTAATTACGCCTTTACGTACAACTTATTTCCTCCATCCTCGTTTTGTAAGTTTTTGTTCATTAAAAACCGCTAAATTCGAAATTCGAAAAAATCTCAAAACTCAAAACTACAAATTCAAATATTCCAAACCTCGTTTTTAATTTTTTTCACTTGATATTAGAATTCGCTTCGGATTTTCGAATTTGGTTGCGGCCAAAGACGACACCAGGTGTTTAATGGCGAAATCCCCCCCTACCGGCAGGCAAGAACAATATAAAATGGAGGTTCAAGTTTGCATTGATGCAAAGCCTTAATGCCAGCATCCATTAACCAGCCTTATTCGGCAGGTAATCTTTCTGCTTCTGCTTCGGCTTCGGCTTCGGCTTCGGCTTTAGCCGCTTCTTCTTTCTGTTGTTTTTCTTTCCGTTTTTTTTCTGCCTGCCTTATGTCATATTCAAGCTCACGGTTGAGTTTATCCGCATCCGTTTTCGAGTCATCAATAAAAAATTGCTCTGAGGTTTTAAATTTTATATATACCCTTTCGTCACCGCAGCCTGGAAGAACGAATAAAATAGCAAGGATTGGTATTGTCTGTAAGAGATAATTTCGTAGTTTCATGCATAGTATTCCTTTAATGAAATATTAAAACGGAGGGTTTGCGGCTAGTATATTTAGTACCTTATCAGTAATTTTTTCGCATCTTTTGGCAAAATATTTAATGGTGAAATACGAAATACGCAACGCGAAATACGAAACAAATTCTAATGACAAAATGATTGTGACTATTCAGCGTAATTTATTAAACTACCGGAGATCAGAGCGCAATTGCGTTCCCAAACAGATACTTCACTATGTTCAGTACAAGGTTTGGGAACGAGCCATGTATCGTTTACCCTCAATAGTTACAGATAATTTAAAATTTTAAACAAGAGCACCTTTCGTATTTTTTATTTCGTGCTTCGTGGTTAAAATCTTTTTGGTGGCGGCTATACCACTCTATGAAATGTTATTTACCTAAAATTTTTTGCACGTTTTCCGTGGAAGGTTTTTCTATTACGCCTTTCTCGGTAATAATCGCAGTAATATTTTTTGCCGGCGTTACATCAAAGGCGGGATTGAATACCTTTACTCCCTCCGGTGCCGTTCTTTTGCCAAACCCGCAGGTAACTTCCTCTGATGACCGTTCTTCAATGGGAATTTCATCGCCAGATGTGATATTCAGGTCAAATGTAGATACCGGAGCTGCGACATAGAAAGGAATGCCATGTTCTTTTGCCAGGATTGATACGCCATATGTGCCAATCTTATTTGCGGCGTCGCCATTTGCCGCAATCCTGTCTGCGCCCACAATAACACACTGAATCTTGCCTAATTTCATTACATGAGCCGCCATGTTGTCGCATATAAGTGTAACGTCTATGCCGGCATGCATGAGTTCCCATGTCGTCAGTCGTGCGCCTTGCAAAAGTGGACGGGTTTCGTCGGCGTAGACCTTAAATTTTTTACCGTTTTCTTTTGCCTTAAACATAACTGCCAGCGCGGTGCCGTAATCCGCAGTGGCAAGTCCGCCCGCATTGCAATGTGTAAGAACGCCATCACCGTCTTTAATAAACTTCGCTCCGTTTTCCCCTATTTGCCTGCAAATAGATTTGTCTTCATTTTGAACATTGATTGCTTCCCGCAAGAGGATTTCTTTGATTGTATGGACCGGTTTATCACGGTTTTCCCATGCAACACGTTCCATTCTGGAAAGCCCCCAGAAAAGATTTACCGCCGTAGGCCGTGAGGAACCAAGATAGTTTGTAACATTCTTTAGTTCTTTAAAAAAAGCCTCTGTATCATCGGTGCGAATATCTTTAATTCCTAATAACACGCCGGTAACCGCTGCGATGCCAATTGCCGGCGCTCCTCGTACCATGAGTGTTTTAATTGCGCGCCAAATACTCTTTAAGTCTTCACAATATATATACTTTATTTCAGCAGGCAAAAGGGTCTGGTCGATCAATCGAACACGGCCTTCTATATTCCCTTCCCACTCTATGGTTGGTAACGGCATTTCCATCTCCTTATGTAATAATACATACCATCTATAAACTTAATTGTTATGCTATTTGGGATTTTGAATTTCTGCATTTCGCAAACTAAAATTAAAGGGGGTGAGGTGCTACAATGCTTTTCGTCCGGGGTAACAGCCGCCATCATTTTAACAGAGTGTTATATATTTGTGTAATAAAATCCGGCAGGAACTCCGATAATGAGCGTGATGCGAACTTTGCCTGTTTACGGAGATTTTTTAAGGTAAAAATGCTGTACGGTTTCTTAAATAGGTACAATGATACGGCAGGCACATTTATGTTCCCTTTTTCATTAACAAGGTTTTCACAGACAGCCACATCTTCATCTGCCCTATCGGAAATTGCCCGCACGACAATAAATGGGATCCCTAGATTATGCGACTGTTCCGCAATCAGAAAAGATTCCATGTCAACGGCAATTGCATAAGTAGTATTTCCAAGTAATTTTTTGTATGAAGATAAGTGGATTATTTTATTTGTTGTCGCAATTATTCCATAATGTACTTTAAAACGAGGGCTGCCGGACAATTCCCTCGCCACATCCAAAATGGAAGATTCACAGGAAATAACCGGGCTGCTATGCGCTTTCTTTCCCAATGTTTCATCTGTTACATACAATACTTTTTCCCCTATGACCAAATCGCCCACATCAATTTCCGGCCGCAGCGCCCCCGCAAAACCAGAAGAAATTACTAACTGTATTCTGAATTGTTGAGATAAGTGCTGGAGAACAGAGGAAACGTTTTGCCCTATTCCCGTCTGAATAAGTGCTACCGGAAAACCATACAGCTCGGCATGGTAAAATGTAATATGTCCGAAACGTATTTTCCCCAAAATATTTACTTTTGATTTTATAGAAACAATTTCCCGGCTTAGAGCGAAAAATATTACAATCATTGTTCTTGCGCTAATTTAACGTTTAGGAATTTCAATTTTTTTGTAGAGACGCATTGCATGCGTCCGGAAACTGCTGCACATAATGAAAATGTTGAATGAAACAACAGAGAGACACATGCAATGCGTCTCTACATCAACAATCTAAGGTGGGATATGGAAACCCACGGCAACATCAAAGTTATATTGCAAAGTACTACAAATCAGGCATGTTGTCGAAATGATAGTTAATCAACAGAGTCAATATGGAAGTAAATCTCGGACCAATGCGTCTATAAGCAAACAACACGCGGAATGAAAAGAGGTGCTAGAAATATTTAGCGGTAGCGAGGAAAAATATAGAAAGGATATCGAAAGGAGCCAAACAGATAGATAAGAAAGAATTAGTTATGAGAATTAAAATATTTCGAAAACATATTATCTACCTGATCCTGGCTCAACCAATCTTTTGCTTCTCCCATGTCTATATTTGTCGCAACTTTTATATATTCATTAATATACTGAAGTAAATCCTTTTTTGTAATAGCCTCCATTTTTACCAGTAATTCACCTATACGCAAATTGTTATCATGCTTTTGTAAACTGAGCACTTCATTTAATGTTTCTTGTGAAATATAATTATTCTTAACTAAAAATTCACCTATTTTCATTAACAATCTCTTATTTTATGATTTAATCTTTTTATCTTTACGATATTATATCGGTTTGCCAAATCATACATAAAAATTATGCCTATTTATTATTTTGCAAATTTAGTGGCTCAAAAATTCAAAATTAATTAATACTTCTTCAAATAATTGTAGCGCTTCATAGTTTCTTATGGTTCCACGGATGTAACATGATGAATGTTTTTAAAAACGGACAAAATTTGAGGTTAATGACAGCGTCGTTTAGTCCAAACCTTTCAATTTATTCTTCAAGATTTCATTCACTATTTTTGGGTTTGCCATTCCCTTTGATTCTTTCATAACTTGTCCAATGATAAAGGCAATAGCATTCTTTTTACCCTTTTTATAATCTTCTATCGCATTTGGATGAGAAACAATAACCTTATCTACTATTTCAATTATCTGCCACTCATCACTAATTTGCGCCAGTTTTTTTTCTTCGATAATTGTTTTTGGTTCTTTTCCCGTGTCAATCATTTCAGAAAACACTTCTTTGGCAATTGTATTGCTTATTGTGCCATCATCAATCATTCCCACGAGAGATGCTAATTGCTCCGGTTTCATTTTCAGCGAAGCAATATCCAACCGTTTCTCTTTTACTTCCCTTAACAAATCATTTATTATCCAATTACATAATGCTTTAGGGAGATTTACAACCTTCACACATTCCTCGAAAAAATCTGAAAGCATTTTATCCTCAGTCAACAAATCAGCGTCGTAATTGGATAATTGAAAAGACGCTACAAACCTCTGTTTTCTTTCAAGAGGAAGTTCCGGAATAGTATCTTTTATCGAACATATCCATTTTTCATCTATCACAAACGGTAATAAATCCGGCTCGGGAAAATAGCGGTAATCCTGCGCTTCTTCTTTTGAACGCATTCTTACGCTTCTCCCGCGTATTTCGTCCCATAATCGCGTTTCCCGCTCTATCATTTCACCACGATTCAGTAATTCGCGCTGCCTTGATGTTTCATATTCAATCGCCTTTAATACAGATTTCATTGAGTTTAGGTTTTTAATTTCCACCCTATTACCCAATTTTTTTTCACCATTTTTTCTCAATGAAATGCTTGCCTCAAATCTAAGTGATCCCTCCTGCATCTTACAATCAGATATGCCTGTATAAAAAATTATTTTTCTTAATGTCTGCATATAGCTTTCTACTTCAACTATATTTCTCATGTCCGGGTATGAAACAATTTCCAACAAAGGAACTCCAGCTCTGTTAAAATCGATAAGGCTATAATCTGCACCTGCTTCTTCAGGGTGTATAAGCTTACCGGCTTCTTCTTCCAGATGAACATTATGTACCCTGATTTTCTGAATGGCATTGTTCACTTCAATAACGATAAATCCATCAACACCTAAATTATAATAATTTTGTGAAATCTGATAGTTTTTGGGTAAGTCCGGATAATAATAACTCTTTCTATCAAAATTCGTGTATCGGTTAATAGTGCAATTCAGTGCTATAGCAGCCTTTAATGCATACTCAAAGGCTTTTTTGTTTACGACCGGCAAAACACCAGGCATTCCTAAACAAATTGGACATATTTGTGTATTGGGCTCAGCGCCAAACTTTGCATTACAACCACAAAACAATTTTGTGACTGTAGACAATTCAGCATGGGTCTCTAGTCCTATAACAACCTCGTAAGCCATTTGAATATTTTTGCCTTTAATACAGTAAAATTACAATTTGGGTTCAATCAAATGAAAGTCAGTATCTCTTTCAAAAGAATATGCAATTTGTAACATTTTAGCTTCTTCGAAGTAATTGGTGAGTATCTGCAAACCAATCGGCAAACCTTCTTTAGAAAATCCACAAGGAATCGAAATGCTTGGAATGCCGGACAAGTTTGCGGGAATGGTATAAATGTCAGAAAGATACATCTCTAAGGGATTGTCAATACGTTCTGCGATCTTAAATGCAGGAACAGGGGAGGTGGGGCAAACAATGCAATCAACTTTTTCAAAGACCGTGTCAAAATCTTTTTTTATTAAATTCCTCACTTTTGAAGCTTTTAAATAATAAGCCTCATAATAACCTGAACTTAATGCATAGTTGCCGAGCATAACACGCCGTTTCACTTCATTACCAAATCCTTCCGAACGGGACCGGCAATACATTTCATCAATGCCTTTTATATTGTTTGCACGAAAACCATACCTTACACCGTCAAATCGCGATAAGTTAGAGCTTGCCTCTGCATTTGCCACTATATAATAAACAGCAACTGCATATTCAGTATGGGGCAAAGATACCTCTACAAGCTTAGCCCCAAGTCTTTCGTAAATTTTTAAAGAGTTATCTACTGCCGTACGAACATCAGCATCCAAACCCTCTGCAAAATATTCACGCGGAATGCCAATTTTAATGCCTTTTACACCACCACCAATTCCATTTAGATAATCAGGGACATTTATATCAGCACACGTAGTATCATTCTTATCTTTACCTGCAATTACACTCAAAAGCAATGCAGCATCACTTACATCCTTAGTGATAGGGCCAATTTGATCAAGAGAAGAACTAAATGCAACTAAACCAAATCGAGATACCCTTCCGTAAGTTGGTTTTAATCCAACAACTCCACACAAAGCCGCAGGCTGTCTTATTGAACCACCAGTTTCAGAACCCAATGCCATAAATGCAAGATCTGCGGACACTGCTGCTGAGGAACCACCGCTTGATCCGCCTGGCACAAAATTTTGATTATAAGGATTGCGAGTAATTTTATAGCTGGAGTTTTCGGTTGAAGAACCCATTGCGAATTCATCCAAATTGGTTTTGCCAATTATAATGGAATCTTCTTCTTTTAACCGTTTAACAACAAAGGCATCGTACGGTGGGATAAAAGTTTTGAGAATCTTAGAGGCACACGTAGTAGTTAAATCTTTTGTACAAATATTATCTTTAACGGCAATGGGGATACCCGCGAGCAAACCTACACTCTCATGGTTTGCAACCTTCTTGTCAATTTCCTTAGCCTTTTTAAATGCGTTTTCTTCATCTAATGTAAGAAATGACTGTATATTTGAATCGATCTTAAAAATCCGTTCAAACAACATATTAACTATGTCCGTTGCCCGAATTTCTTCTGATAATATTTTCCGTTTTATTTGAAGTGCGGTAAAACTTAAAAATTTCAAAAACGCTTCTCTTATAACAAATTATTTATTCCAGTAC
>NZ_JAOSKF010000003.1:0-129470 GCF_027493735.1 Candidatus Kuenenia sp. | reverse complement strand
GTTGTATTTTCAAAATTTGAATAAGAGGCCCCCAAAAATTGTATAAGTTATTGAATCCTCTGTAATTGCTAAAATTTTATAACCATCGTCAGATCTGAATTCAATACCTTGTGTTAAACTTTTAGTAGATTGAAGGATTGGTGTTTTTTCTTCGAATTTAAAGCCGACCTCACTTTTAAAAATCTCTCCAGAATTTTTAAACAATTTTCCCAAACGGTCTTTAAGCAGAGGTATATTATTAACGACTTTATTAATGAATGGATATTTTACCTGAAAGATTACAGACTTTAAAAAATTATGCTTATACTGAAATTCTCTAGGTTTTTCGACTTTTGGAAATTCAAACATAAATAATTATCTTAATACTATTTAATGAATATTTTAATCTCTATTATTTTTCTTAAAAGCATTGTAATAAATTATATTAAGCATTGTATACAGAAAAATTTTTTACAAATCTAAGCCTTTTAAAGCTTTGGTTCATTCACATTTTGGAGATATCTTAAAGCGTCAATTTGGTCTGTATCTAATTTCTAGGTGATTTCAGCCACAGCGGGTAAAATATAATGTGCTATTCCGGAGACACTTTACTTGATTCTACGAACTAAAATTAGGTATGATGTCGCTTGAATTCAAGTCTGGCAATGATTTTTGGAAAAGAGTCGCTGACCATATTTATTCTAGACCAGCATTGTCAATGTCAATAGATATGGTGTAACCCCATTCTCGCTTGTCCGCGCCGACAGCCAGGCCACACTGAACTGAAGCATACAAGGACGTAACCGAAATGGTGGACGTTGTGGAATATGCCGGTATCAGCAAAAAAATAGCACAACTGAAGCCGTTATGTGTTATTAAAGGGTAAAATTATTTCAGATAATTTCATTTAAAAAACAATGAATACCGATAAAACAACGCCTTATGATGCTGGTGAAATCAGAGATATTAATCAGATTATTAAAGTAGCCACCACTCTTTCTAAGAGTTGGTTCAGAGGTCACCCTGAAAAATATGGGAATCTAACACCTAAGATATTCCGTTCAGAATATAATGATAAAATAAGTGTACGGTATGAGACAGAATCTGAAATAATTGAAGAATTTAAACGTGCAGCACCAGCTCTCACTCAGTATATACCAAGCCAAGATAATAATTGTAGTTGGTTATTTTTAATGCAACATCACGGTGCACCGACAAGATTATTAGATTGGACAGAAAACGCACTTGTTGCCTTATATTTCGCGGTCAGGAATTTTGAAGATGGTAAAGATGGGGAACTTTGGGCAATATACCCATACTTTTTGAATAAAGAAGGTTACGGGATTGATGGAATAGCAACCAAACCTAACAAAATCCTTCAGTATTTAGCAATAGAACCATCTTTATCAATTCCTCCAGCTACTGGCAATAAGCAAAAACAAGAGCAACTTGCGAATGGGTTCGGGCTTGATAAAATTCCTCAATATCCTCTTGCCTTGTATCCTACAATGAATTTTCCCCGCATGGTTAATCAATTAAGCACATTTACTATCCATCCAATACCCCATTCAGGAGAAAATACAATACCAGACTTACTCAAGGATAAAAAATATCTCGTTCGTTATGTTATCCCACATGATTGTAAACTAAACTTAATAAGCGATCTAAAGTCATTAGGGATTTCACGACGCACCCTTTTCCCTGATCTTGATGGTCTATCTCAAACTATTATTGAAAACTTAAGCCATACGCCTTCATATTATAATCGACCGTACCCACCAGAATTTTAAGATGGAGGAACAAAATTGTAAATATGAAGATTTCTTAACTGAGAAATTAACGAGGTAAGGTAACTCAGATATGCTATTTAAACAATGTGAAAAAGTTTCCCTGTATTCCCTGTATTCCCCTATTAAAAAAACTTTCCTTTACGCCTTACAATATGATACTTGTAACAAAAGTTGTAAAATTTGCAAGTTTTTTAAAGTTGTGGACAGAGGGTCGGAGGGTCAGTACTATTGTTCAGAATTGAAATATGAAGGAGACCCCATGACTCAGCGCTGAGGCATCATAGTCAAGGGATAATCAGGGGACACTTCCCATATTTCTTGCTCGATCTGGTGGAAAATATGGGAAGTGTCCCCATATTATTTAGGGGCCTTTGAAAGCCCTGTAGTTATTTAGCGTTATGCCGGTTATCCATCGCATGGCTTATTGTTTGCCTTCAATGATTCTGATTTCCTCAATGGTATCCATCTTAAACATTGCCGCGCTTACCGGGTGGTTGGGGCTACTGAGTTCTTTGTAAATGTTCTCAATAGTTTTGAGTGCCTTTTCAGTTTCGCCTTTTTCTATCAGAGGTTGTATATCCGGTAGGTTTTGTAAGTGACACAGCACATTTGCACCTGCCGCTGTTACCTCCGTAGGCAGGTAGAGTTCGTAGACCATTGCATCGATAAGATGTTCGAAGTAAGAAAGACTATTTTCAACTTCAAGTCCTACTTTCCCAATTATTACATAATTTGAAATTAATACAAATAATGAAAAATATTCAGTTTCGTAAATTGGCAAACTCTTTATTGTTCGCATTGTAATTCTGGGGAAAAGAATCTGTTTTGATTTATCTCCTGTATTTCTAACAAAATATCCAATTAGCTTTGAATTCAATATTGCTAACAAATATTTATTGCTTACTATTTTATTCAATGATTTAACAATGTAACAAGACTTGTTAAATAGTATCGTTTTATTAGTATAACCAATAATTAACGTATCAGATACAATCTCTCTTAAAACAAGTCTTTCTCCTTCAAAAAAGAAAAAATCTGGTTTAGTGTACAGTTCTGCGGAATAATCAAGAAAATTATTGCCATCAATATCAACATAATATTTCTTTACGTTTTTACCGCCTAGTTCAAGTAAATAGTATTTGTTTTCTTTTTTACTACTATGCAAAAAACGATTTCTAATTTGCTCCTCAGTATGTATCGTATTATGGTAAGGCTGTAAACCAAGCGTAATATAAATATCCTTGAATTCTCCTAGTGGCACGGATAATTTAACAATCTTTTCTAAAATATTATCATGTATTTTGTCTGAAAAAATATTTATCTCATATTTTACATTTTGCTTTGCTTTTAACTGCTGGATAACAATTCTGCTGGCTTCATTTAGGGATTTGTCTTTTATGAGATCAAATGCTTCAAAAGAAGAATTTTTTCTTGGATTTACTTTTTGAAGTACAAAAACAATATTATTAACCGCGGCGCTCTCAAATACAGTTTGGTCATAATTTAAAATTGTTATAAATTCAAAATTATCAATGATAAATCGTCTTAGCATTTTGGAGCTCGGAATAGTGAGAAATGTATTTGGAGTAATCAAAGATAAAACTCCATTCTTATCTAATAGAGTTAGTGATTTTTCTATAAAGATTCGGTATAAATCTGGTTTTCCTTCTTGAAGCTGATAGAACATCTTATAAGTATTAATATAATCATGCTTGGGAATTATTAAATAAGGCGGATTCCCAATCACCACATCAAACCCCTCTTTAATCCCGAACATCCACTCTGTGTCAAAGAAAATTGCTGAGTTGTTCTGGTCGTAAGGATCCCAGGCGGCTATTTTTTTTGCGGTGGCGGGTTGGAAATCGTGGTTCTGTATGAGCAATTCAGCCAGTTCGTCACGCAATTGTTTGTCTTTTATACGGCAGGTTTCCTTACGCCTGGGCGTCCGGGCTTCAAAGTAATCGTGCCGCACCTTTTTCAGTTCGGCCTTTTTCTTTTCTAAAAAAGTGGGGAAAGAAAAAAAGTTTTTTTTTTTCTTTCCCCCCCAATTTTATATACGCCACAAATTTTTTTTTTTTTTTTTGGGGGGGGGGGGCCCTTTTTTTTTTTTTTTTTTTTTTTTTTTTTTTCAAAAAAAAAGGGAAAAAAAAACCCCCCCCTTGGCTATCTGTACGGCGATGGGCTGTATATCTATACCATAAATGCAGTTCTCTATGAGGTAGAGCTTGCGTCCATAGTCAAATTCGTTGTTATCAAAGGCTTCTTCAATATCTCTGCGCGTGTTGTGCAGGTCTTCAATTACTTTTTCCCTGACACGGGTGTCTGAAATGCCTTCGGCATCTTCAATCAGTTTATCTACCTTATCTAACTGCCGTTGTTTCCATCGGGCGTTGTTGGGATCGAGTTTATGCAGTATATGAACCATATTGTGCAGTATGCCCATTGGGAAAGCCCCGGAGCCGCAGGCAGGGTCTAAAATCTTACAGGTATCAATCGCCTTAACCAGAACCCCGGTTTCCTTAGCATTGAAAGGATTGGGGTTTTCGGAATAACTGAGCAGGTCGCGTAATCTTTCTTCGTTTTTGCCGGTGTTGTTAGATTCTTCGCTTCGCTCAGAATGACAAAATGGGACAGAATGACCGGATGAGAGAGATTGCTTGAGGTAGGCCAGCAATGATTCGTCCACCATGTAGTTTACAATCTCGCGCGGGGTGTAGAATGAACCGGTCTGTTTGCGGGCAGTGGTTTGGGTTTCGGGATTGTAATTGGCCAAAAGGTTTTCAAATACCTTGCCAAGCAATTCGGGGTCGAGGGCTATTTCTTCTTCTATGGGTGTATTTTCAGCAACAGTGAATTTATAGCTGTTCAGAATGTCAATAATCCCGTAAACCTTTTCTTTACTTTTTTTGGGTGAACTGTAGATCCTGCTTAAATCGACGTCCACACCTTTTTCGTTAAAAAACAGATCGTCCGGCACTTCCAGCGCATTATCTTCCCGGTCGCTGAAGCTGTCGATGCGGATGCGTTTTCGTTTGCCTTTATCATCCAGTTCCTTATCCAGGCATTCAAACAAACCGCCGTTGAGAAAAGGGATTGAAGAAAAGTATTGCTCCAGTGTTTCTTTTGGTTTTACAAATTCATTCTCGTAACGGAATACGTTGTGGATGAAATAATGTCCATCGCGTCCGCTGTCATTTTTAGTCCTGAACCTGCGTTTACCCATTTCGGTGTTTAGGGTAGCAAAGAACAGGTTTTGCAGGATGGCTTTATAGTAAGTGCTTTTCTTATTGTTCGTATATTTGAGCAGTTTCTTTAACTGCTTCTCATCAAATAATGCATCAGGAACCAATCCTTTTTCTTTCAGGAACCAAACAAACATCAAACGGGTGATGAGACGGATAACACTGGTTGCATTGCGTACATCTTTGTCCTTTCCTGCATCATCAGGAAACACCACTTTTTGTGTGGCCCAAAAATACCAGTTGGCAAGTTCCAAAAATTTTTTTTGTGGGGGTTTTGCGGGGAAAGGTTTTTTGGGGTTGGGGGGTTTTTATTGCTTTTTCCAGGCATTGTGCAGTTCCACAAAATTGGTGAATTTGTGTTTGTTTTTTAGCTCATCAAATGAAAGGTCGAAGAGGATTTCGATGTGGGCGCGGTGGGTAACCGCGCCATTGCCCGAAACAACCCCCTTACCCCCTTTTTTAAGGGGGATTTCTACATCACCCCCGCCAGCGGGGGATATGCGGATGTCTTTGATGAGGGTTACTTTTTCAAGCACATCTTTACTTTTGTCCCGTTTGTGCAGACGGCGATTAATAGCAGAAAGGGTAAGTGAAAAACCGTGTTTGAATAAAATCATTACAGGCATGGGAAACAGGCGATTGACTTCACGGGTGATGTGTGAAAGATCGGTTCTGGTGTAGTGTTCTTCCGCCATTTCTATGGCAAAGAACAAATACGTTTCAATGACAGTGCGGTCAACCTGTTTGGTATCAAACAGTGACAATTGCCTTGTCACTTCTTCCTTAGAAAGTTGGAAAAGCAGGTCAACATATTTCCACTCTTTTACCAATGCCTTGTCTTCATTGAACCTGGACTGACTATCTATGAAGGAATCTCTGAATGCAATATAGGCAGGCTTTTCCAAAGGCGCCCGGCGTTCGGTAATATAGCCAAGGGTTTGAAAGAGGTTTAATGCATTTTCGGAAAGGTTGCCAGCGCCAAATTGCTGGATGGCTTCCTTTATTTTTTGCCTGAGGTCTTTCGCCATAATCATGCCACCCCTTCGGGCTTTCGTTTATTATAATATTTTAGTTTTTTGAAAAATTCCACAAATGAGATGATTACCTTTCCCTGTAGTGGCAATGCGTTTCACATGCGCTTCGCTTTCTCTTCGAGTTATGAATTGCCGCTATATATATTGATACAAAGGTATTTTGCAGTTTTGACGTTTTCACAAAACTAGCATGTTACCGTTTTTTTTGATTCAGTTTACAATCTTTACAATCCCGAAGGGATGTAATTATTATAGATTTAATGAAAGAAAACCACCAAACCCCGAAGGGGTGTAATTATTATAGCAATTATTTATTTTATTATTCCAACCAATCAAACAAATATTTTTCATGGAATTTCACATTGAATCTTTTCAAAAAATCCGAATATTCTTCCTTAAATGTCTTCCGCTTATGATGTTCTTCCTGGTTCAAAATATAGTTGTAAACTGTTTCGATCTGGCTATGTGCATAGGAGAAGGCTCCGTATCCTTCCTGCCATGAAAATTTACTTCTAATCAATTTCCGATCATTTATGAAATTCGTCGTATTGTTTTTCACATCCCTGACCAAATCAGAAATAGCCATGGACGGTTGTAACCCTATAAATATATGCACATGGTTGGCAACGCCGTTAACGATTATAGACTTTTGTCCCTTATTTTTGATGATACCAGCCATATATTTGAACACCTCATCTCTCCAGGGTTTTTGCAGCAGATTCGACCTGCCGTTTACGGCAAAGATTGCCTGTATGTATATTTGTGTGAATGTTCCAGACATGATTTTTTATTCTATAATCATTTCACCCCTTTGGGGTTGTTGTTTGTGGTTATTCTTTGGCTATAATCATACCAGCCCTTCGGGCTTTTTGTCATATTGTACCAGTTTAGTTTTTTGAAAAACATGATTTTTTCAGCTATTCCGCAGCCCTGACAGGGTTTCAAAACTCTGTCAGGGTTAAATCAGCGAGTAGGACGCACCCTGCGATGTTACAATTTTTGTAACATTTTAAGTAAAGAATCCACCAGCGAAACAGATAGCTTTGGGTTTATCCCTATAAGGGGATGAGTTTATCCGGTGGGACTTGCATATCGATACTATGCAATTGGTCAGTCACTGGCTGACGATTTTACGGTAGCATCAATTGGGCAGTCAGTGACCGCCTGATTTGCGGATAGGTTTGGTAAAACTGCCTGAATAGCTTTAAGTTACGGCAAGATAATCCTTTATTATCAAAACGTTCCGAAAGATTTTGCAATAGGTTTTCGCCATAGGTAGCCCGGTCTTCCCCTTTTTGCTCATACTCAACAATGTAAAAACCAATTAGCCAGTTACGGATTGTAATATGGCGGTTAATTGCCGTTACAGCCGATTGTTGCAAGGCAGTATGGGTCTGCTGTATGGTATTAACTAAGAATTCAAATTTCATATTACTTTATGACTAACCACGTTACTAACTCAAAATTATCCAAATCATGCACCTGTTTCGACTGTGGTATCAATAATGCACCACGGTCAGTGGTGAGTTTTTGATTGCTGCGTTTTCTGAATACATGACTTATTTCATATACGGCTTTTTTTAGCAATTCAGTATACTTACCCATCTCCTCGCCATTCCTGGTTTCTGTATTGAATAATTCACAAAGCTTCTCATAAGGCGCTTTGCGCCCCTGACACATCAGGCGGTAGATTTCCAGTATCTGTTTGGCGTTGGTGTAATTGAAACGAACCGTCCCGTCTTCGCGGATGTATGCCAGGAAGTAAGGCTGCAATGGGTTTACTTCTTCGTTGCCGCCGGTATCTCCTTTTTGCCTCAGGCAATATACCACACCCGGTTTGATAATATTCTTTTCGGCGGGAGTAAAGCGGCTTGCATCTGTATTTTGCGCATGAATGCCAGATGGTGAAGGCACGACGGCATATAAACCAAAGGGCGCATCTTCCAGCTTCTTACTGTTATTTTCTAAAAATGTGTGCAATTCGATGCGGAAATCATCCAGGGTGAAATCGGTTAACGAAATGCTTTCGCTCATTTCTTCGAGGTCGAGCACTTCTTTTTGCAGTTTTTTCAGTTGCCGGTTACGGTACTTCAAGTCATCGGTGATAAGCTCTTCTATTTGTTCGGTATTCAGTATATTGTCTTCGCCGGTGGCGGTAACATCCACCAATGCCATCCGGGACTCCACGCGTTCTTTCAGGTTGATGTAATTATCAAGGTCTTTGGTAGGCCAGAAGTTTATCAGTTGGATTTTCTTATTCCTGCTCCCCAGCCGGTCAATACGGCCAAAACGCTGAATGATGCGAACGGGATTCCAGTGAATGTCGTAGTTAACCAAAAAATCACAATCCTGTAGGTTCTGCCCTTCGCTGATGCAGTCAGTGGCGATCAATATATCTATCTCCCCTTCCTGCGGCATGGATTTCATTAATTCCCTGTTTTTAGAAACGGGTGAGAAGTTGGCGAGGATGTTTGAAAAATCATTTTTGCCGAATGTGGTTTGGTTGGTATTCCCCGCCACCAACGCAATGTCCAATCCCAAATCTTTTTTCACCCAGTCTTTCAGACAATTATACAGGTATTGAGCGGTATCGGCAAAGGCGGTAAAAACAATTACCTTCCTGTTGTTGCTGTTCAGTGGTTGATTAATTTTTTGTTCGATTAGTTTTTGAAGGTCTTTCAGTTTTGCGTCACGTTCCGGGGTCACCGCAACTGCCGTATTATACAACTCATTGAGGGCTTCTTTGTCTTTTTTTAAATCGTTCAACCAATCTTCCAGACGTAAATCAGCTAAATCAAATTTCAATTTTTTCCCTACCTGCCATTGTTCAAGGTCGTCGGTATTTTCTTCTAATTCGTCTTCATCCGGTTCCAATGTTTCCAAAACCTCTTCCTGCGATTTAGCGTTTGATTTAAGGAATTCATTGATTCTGCTTTCAAGTTTTTCGATTTTCTGAATTGTTCTGTCCATTGAAATCTCAAATGATTCAATGCAGCTTTCCAGGCGTTTCAGGAAGTTTACCTTCATCATTCCGATAAGGAAGTGCTCACGGTCGCTTTGTTTGAAGGCAAGGATTTCCGTTCCGGCTAACGCTTCATATTTCTGCTTCTTTTCATCCTTCACATAGGCAGAAGGGTTAAATACCGAAAGTTTGTATTGCAGGATTTTTTTGTTCAGCGCATCGTAGGTAAAAAAGCGGTCTTTTATATCAATATTCGGGTAGAGGGAATGAGGTTTTAACCGTTCCGGGAATTGCCCTATGGCGTCAATATTGTAAAAACCCTTTATGTGCTTTCTGCTCCGGGCAATAGTGAGTTCGTCCAGCAATTTGAAGAAGGATGAATCAAGGCGTTCCATTAATTGCTTAACTGTTCTGTCGGGATTCTTTTTATGGTCAGCCCAAAATGTAAACTGTGTTTGGGCACTCTTGAGTGTAAGGGCAATATCCTTGATTTGTGTACTCTCAAAGAGGGCATCATTTTCGCCTTCCGTAATGAGTGAGATTTGATTTCTTAAATCGCGAAGGTTATTGTTGACCGGCGTAGCAGAAAGCATGAGTACCTTTGTTTTCAATCCCGACTTGATGATTCGTTCCATCAGCCATTTGGCGCGGTTCATTTTGATGGCGCCGTCATCTTTGGTCTTTTCCATCGGATTGCCCCGAAAATTATGTGACTCATCGATAACTACCAGGTCATAGGCGCCCCAATTGAAGTTTTCAAGGTCTATGCCGTTTGCATCGGATTTACCGGTTATTCTGCAGAGGTCGGTATGGTACAGGATGGTATAGTTAAACCGGTCTGTGGTAAACGGATTAAGCGCGTTGTTTTGGCTCGCCTGGTAAATCGTCCAGTTAGCCGAGAGTTTTTTTGGGCAGAGCACAAGTACCCGGTAATTCAATAATTCGAAATAACGGATTACCGCCAACGCCTCAAAAGTCTTGCCCAAACCGACGCTATCCGCGATGATGCAGCCGTTGTGTTTCAGGATTTTATTGATAGCCCCTTTTACGCCGTCTTTCTGAAAGTCGTACAGCTTATGCCATATTTCGCTTTCAAAAAATCCGGTGCGTTCATTCAGCAAGCCGCCGCGTTTTTGTTCGTCAATATAGTTTCCAAAGAGGTGGAACAGGGTTTTGAAGTAAATAAACTCAGGTTCATTTTCAATATAAAACTGTTCAAGGTCTTTAAGCACTTCGGCTTTAACATCCTCGACGAGTCCTGTTGTGTCGTTCCACAACTCATTAAACCAGTTTGTCAGGTCATCCAAATCCCTTCTGTCCTGGATAACCATATTCAATTCAATGTTCGGGCTTCCGCCCATTCCGAGTCCATGAACAGTGAAATTGGAACTCCCCATGACCGCTTCTTTAACCCCGTTTGGATTTTCCATCAAATAAAGCTTGCCGTGCAGGAAGTTTGGTTTCACCATGGATTTGATGTGAACCTTTTCTTTAATCCAATCCGAGCATTCTTTGGAAAGGGATTTTTGTTTTAAGCGGCTTTCAATGGGGATAACCAGTGCATCGTCCTCGATTTTAAACTCGCGCCTGTTGGTTTTTGCCGGGTCCAGGGATTTGATAAAGGACGGCTCACCGAAGAGAAATCTTAGGTGATCTGTTCGGTCGAGTTGGTTTTTTAATTGTTTGTATGCGTAAATGGTGAAGTATGCCGAGACTATTGATAAACCGGCGCCTTGCTTTACATTATCAACAAGGAATTGGCCGACTGTTCCATTTTTATGATTGTCACGGATTGAAGTATTGTTCATAGGTTTATGTTTAGTACCTTAGCAGTAATTTCTTTGCATTTTTTGGCAAAATATTTAATGGTGAAATCCGAAATGCTAAATACGAAATACGAAACAAATTCTAATTTTCAATTTTCAAATGTTCAAAACCCTGTTTTTTTCATTGGGATTTTGTATTTGTTTCGTATTTCGTGCTTCGTATTTTTTATCTCGTGCTTGTTTGGCTTGGCTCTGGCGATGTCAGCTTAGGAATTTCAATATTTTTGTAGAGACGCATGCAATGCGTCTCTACATATTCTTTAAAATCCAGGCGGGTTCAGGTTTGTAACCTGAACCCATAGTTTATTTGGCTAAAGCGCTCTATCTATTTAATGGCTAAATCCCTCACCTACAGGCTGGCAGGAACAATGTAAAACGTGGGGTTCAAGTTGCAAACTTGAACCCGCCATAGGTATCTTAGCAGTAATTTCTTTGCATTTTTTGGCAAAATATTTAATGGTGAAATCCGAAATGCTAAATACGAAATACGAAACAAATTCTAATTTTCAATGTTCAAAACCCTGTTTTTTTCATTGGGATTTTGTATTTGTTTCGTATTTCGTGCTTCGTATTTTTTATCTCGTGCTTGTTTCGCTTGGCTCTGGCGATGTCAGCTTAGGAATTTCAATATTTTTGTAGAGACGCATGCAATACGTCTCTACATATTCTTTAAAATCACATGTGCTTGCAATTAACCCGCCGGGGGCTGAACCCATTACGAAAAAACTACCTTGTTTCGTTTTTTTCCTTTTTCATAACCAGGTGTTCCAGCACCATTTTTCTTGGATGGTTTTCTGCGCCGGTGCGCCAGTCTTTTGGAGGGACAATGTTTTCCATTGTTGACAATAATTGTTGTGCATCAAGCCGGTCATATATCTGATTCCAAACGCATGGTGTTTCTTCCGAAACCTCGCACTTCCCATTTTGTGAGCCGCCGCACGGACCGTTTAGCAAACTCTTTGCACACCGGCTTACCGGGCAAAGTCCGCCGGTGGTACTAATAATACAATCACCACAGCCGGCGCAGCGTTCCCAGAAAACCCCCTGCTCCGTAGGCGCTCCCATAAATGTTGTATTTAGTCCGGGAAATACCTTTGCGTTTGGAAACCGTTCCGCCATATATTGCACGCCTATACCGCAGGCAATGGATAAAACGGCATCGCAATCCTCAACCACATTTTTTGTTTCTTCTATAAATTCCCATTCACACTGCCGAAGTACCGAACCCTCTACCACCTCAACGGGTTTCCCTTTTAACTTTGAGGCAAGCCGGATTTTTGCGGCAAGTTCCGTTACCTGTTTTTCGCCGCCGGTGTGGCAGATGGTAACGCATGAACCACACCCGACAACGTATACCTTTTTACATCCCGAAAGCATTTGTTCTATTTCGTTAAACGGTTTTGCATCAGCGACAATCATTTTTATACACCTTTATGTAAATAAGTTTTTTTTCAGTTTACGCACTTTTTACTAAGTTGATTTGTTCAATATCTTTTACCATTTGGACGGCAATATCCACAAACGCATTGTCTGTCTGCGATGAAACAAAATGTGTCTTAAATATCCTGGCATCCACCCCTATTTTGCTCAAAAATCCTGACACATATGCCGAGCGTTTTTTTATCCATTCATATTCTGCGCAAAAATGGCATTCATCTTCTTTGCATGCCGTTATTAAGACGCCGTCGGCGCCCCATTCAAGCGCATTGAGATATAAGGAGGGTTCCACCTTTCCAAGCCCCAATACGCCAATGCGTTTTACGTGTTTTTCTATGACAGCATTGCTCTTGCCCTCAACACTGCCGACGACTGGCGAACCGTATTGGCAGTAGAAATTGACGATTAATGGTTTTGCCTTTTGAACCGAGACGTCCTGAAAAAGGGCCTTCAATCTCTCTCTGCCGCTATCTTCCAGCGGCGTTTTAAAGCGTATGGCCTTTGCGGGACACTCCACAATACACAAACCGCAGGACTGGCAATCTCCGCCGATGTAAGCCGTTATTTCACCGTTTCTGAATTCCGGCACATCAAAAGGACACACCCTTACGCAGGTAATGCAGCCAACACATAAATGCTCATCCACATACGCGCCGGCGCCGCAATTCATACACCGTTGGGCCTCCCTGACGGCAACTTCGGGAGAAAATCCCAATTCCACCTCATCAAATGAATGCAATCTCTTTGAGAGCGACATCATGGGCATGTCCTGCTTCTGTTCTTTTTTAACGAGAGGGACTCTTGCGTCCGCCAGTTTGGGCACCTCCGGTTTATCTACCCATTTTTCATCGCTTCGTTTTTCGTTTCTCAGCGCATTATGAATGGAGATTGCCGCTTTTTTCCCTTGAGCCAGGCCTTCGGTGAGGGTGCCTCTTCCGAGTACAATGTCCCCTCCTGCATAAATACCCGGCATCGAAGTCTCAAAGGTATTTGGGGCAACAACGATTGTCGCCCCTCGTGAAACCTCAATTTCTTCCTGGTTTTTCAGGAAAGAGAGGTTGGACGTCTGGCCTATTGCCAGGATAATGGTATCGGCTTCTATGACAGATTCCGAACCCTCGTAAAAAGCAGGATGAAAACGTTTTTGTTCATCAAAAACATATTTTACCCTGAGTGTTTCAAGTCCTGTCGCCCTTCCGTGTTCTCCCAGAATGCGTTTTGGCCCCACGGAATTGTACAATATAACGCCTTCGTGAACGGCTTCCTCAATCTCAAAATCGGTGGTAGGCATTTCATTGCGTGATTCAAGGCATGCGACCGACACCTTTTCCGTTTTAAGCCTCAAGGCGGTTCTGGCGCAATCCATCGCAACGGCTCCGCCACCGATCACCAGCACGTTTTTCCCTATTTTAGCGGTTCCTGTTGCATTGACCTCGCGCAGGAAAGATATGCCCTTCAACACGCCGTCATACTCCGCCCCCTCTATTGGTAAATTGCGGCTGTCAAGCAATCCAACGCCTATAAAAATAGCGGCATATCCTTCCTTTTTCAGGCTGTCAAAGGTAACATCCTTCCCTAAAGTGGTGTTGTATCTTATTTCGACCCCCAGTTGCCGTATGAATTCAACATCTTTGTCAATGGCATTCCTTGGCAGACGATATGTGGGGACGCCCATGCGCAGCATGCCTCCCGGATGCGGGTTTGATTCAAATATCGTGCAGGAGTATCCCATAAGCGCCAGGTCATTTGCAGCGGCAAGACCTGCGGGTCCCGCTCCAATTATTGCGATCCTTTCGGGATATGTTTGCTCCGGCCTGGTGTAAATATTTTCGGAATAATTATCGCTGAGGAAGCGCTTGAGCCATGCGATTGCTATCGGCTTGTCCGTGCTGTTCCTTCTGCACTTTGTTTCACAGGGATGGGTACATATGCGTCCGCATGATGCGGGAAGCGTATTTCTCTCCCTGACAAGCCGGTACGCTTCCTTAAAAAGGCCCCTGGCGATAAGCTGTACATAATCACGCGCATCCTGCCGGATAGGGCATGCCATAACGCACGGAGCTTCTTCGCCGGTGCATGTATTCTGTTTTGTCTGTATGTTATTCATTGTCATTGCAAATATTTATTCTCCCATTATTTTAATAACCAGTCTTTTGTTACGTTGTCCGTCAAACTCTGCGTAAAATATTTGCTGCCAGGGTCCCATATCCAATGTTCCTTTTGTTACAGGCACTATCACCTGATGGCCGACAAGGAGGTTCTTTAAATGTGCGTCTCCATTGGATTCTCCGGTTCTGTGGTGGAAATAATCAGGCCCTTCAGGCGCCAGTTTTTGCAGCCATTCTTCAATATCCCGATGCAGCCCTGATTCTGCATCGTTTATAAAAACTCCCGCAGTAATATGCATGGCGGAAACCAGCGCCATGCCTTCCTTTATACCGCTGCTGATGAGTATCCTTTCTACCTCTTTCGTAATATTAATCAATTCCCGGTGTTTCTTCGTATTAAAAGTAAGGTATTCCGTTGAAAATTTCATTTTTACCCCGTTTATGCTCAAAATTGTTGTAAAGATGCATTTGTTTAAAATTTCAAATCATTTTGTCATTAGAATTTGTTTCGGATTTCAAAATTAACAGGGGGGCAAAATGTTGCTATTTCTTCAAAACCAGATGTTTTTTCCAGTGAATATCGTCGGTCTGCGGATAATCTGTGCGGTGATGAACGCCGCGTGATTCCCTGCGTTTGTATGCTGATGACACTATAAGACTTGCAACAAGCAACATATTCTGTAATTCCCAGCCTTCCGGGTTTGAAAATTCCTTATCCATTACATATTTACACCACATGTCTATCATTTCTTCCGCCTGGAGCAGGCGCTTTTCGTTGCGCTCAATTCCCACATTCCTCCACATAAGACTTTTGAGGGAATCCCCAATGTCTTCAAGGTCAAGCCAGCTTATTTTGGAGGCTCCCGGCGTTTCATTCATTGATAATGGAGTGAGATTTGTCTTAATGCCTTGCGCCGATTTGCAGGCTTCTATCCCGGCAATGTTTCCCATTACCAACCCTTCCAGCAGGGAGTTGCTTCCCAAACGGTTAGCGCCATGCATGCCTGTACACGCCGCCTCTCCGCATGCATAGAGGTGCTTCACTGTGGTCATAGAAAGACGATTTACCTTTATTCCACCAATCATGTAATGAGCGCTTGGGCGCACCGGAATCAGGTCTTTGGAGATATCAATGCCGAAAGATTCACAAATTTCTTTAATTTTCGGGAAACGTGTAAAAAGTCTTTTCCTGGGGATATGGCGAATGTCCAGAGATACATGCGTATTACCTGTTTCACGCATTTCTTTCAAAATGCTTTGGCTTACTACGTCCCTGGGCGCAAGCTCGGCTTTTTCATGGTATTTTGGCATAAACCGGTCGCCGTTCTTATTTAGCAGTATGCCGCCTTCGCCCCTTACCGTCTCGGTAATAAGAAAACGCACCGCACCGGCTATATATAATGTAGTGGGATGAAACTGGACAAATTCCATGTCCTGAAGGGCAGCGCCGGCGCGATATGCCATTGCCAGTCCATCCCCGGTGGCGACGCCGGGGTTGGTCGTTTCCCGGTAAACCTGGCCACATCCTCCCGTTGCTAAAATGGTCTGTTTTGCCCATATTAACGTGGTCCCCTTTTTAGGGTGCCACACCGCTATGCCATGGCAGAAATTGTCGGCTGTAATAAGGTCAATTGCGTATGTATATTCGAATACCTTGATGTTTTTGTTTTTCTTTATACGACGTATGAGAGTGTTTTCCACCTCTCTTCCCGTTGAATCGCCAAGGGCGCGTATTATTCGGGGAAAACCATGTCCACCTTCCTGCGTAAAGATTAAATGGTCGTTTTCCTTGTCGAATTCCGCTCCCCATTCGATCATTTCCTGTACCCGCTTCGGACCTTCGGAAATAATCTTGCTAACAATCGCGGGGTTGCACAGACCCTGCCCTGCAGTCAAGGTATCTTTTTTGTGTTTTGAGATATTATCACCGGGGGACAACACCACGGCAACGCCGCCTTGCGCATAGGTGGTATTATTCTCGTCGATTTTATCTTTTGTAATAATGAGCACGGAGCTATGATTTGACGCCTGGATGGCGGCGCTTAGGCCGGCGACCCCGCTCCCTACCACAAGTATATCGGTAAAGAGGTGAGAATGTGTGCGGGTGTCGAAAGAAATGAGGTATCGTTTTGGAACTATGCGTTTTTTCATAGGGATAAGGATATAAAATATTTTTAAACCGGTATGAACAAAGGGAGCTTACCCCTCATTATAATTACTGTAAAGCTCAACGTGGAAACATTTTAGGAGTTAAATGCCCCCAGCAGGATTCAAACCTGCAGCCTTTGGCTCCGGAGGCCAACGCTCTATTCAATTGAGCTATAGGGGCGTGGAAAATCTGATTTGTAATATAATTTTACAAAAAATGGTTAATTTAAATCAAGGCTAATGTTTTTAATACGTATTGGTCATTAGTCTTTCGTCACTCGTAATTGACCATTGGTCAACTGCCGACCGCCGACTGCAGATTGTAGATTGTAGATTGTAGATTGCCAACCGCAGAAGGGACAATTAAATATTTTGCAAAAAAAGCAAAGAAATTACCGATAAGGCACTAATTAATGCGGTTACCCATCGCATTCTTTTTTAATTGACAAAGATAGTTTCGTTGGTTTATAATCCGTTTTAAATGATTTAAATATAATAAGTTAGCATTGTTAAGGTTTTTGGATTTATCTGATAACGGCGGACATTTTATCTATGAAAATACCCTCTCAGGATTTAAAGCGGCAGTATAAAAGTATTCAAAATGAAATAGACGCTGTTGTTTTAGATGTGTTGGCACAACAGTCTTTTATTCTCGGACCTTACGTTGAGTCGTTCGAGAATAGTATGGCAAATTATTGCGGCGCTAAATACGCTATTGGGGTTTCTTCCGGTACGGATGCATTATTATTGGCATTAATGGCATGTGGCATTAAAAGTGGCGACGAAGTTATTACAACGCCATTTACTTTTTTTGCCACGGCAGGCTCGATTGCACGATTAGGGGCATTGCCTGTGTTTGTCGATATCGATCCTGCAACGTACAACATAGACGTCCGCAAGATCGCCTCTGCGGTAAGTAGCAAAACGAAGGCGCTTCTTCCCGTTCACCTGTTCGGGCAATGCGCCGAAATGGATGCGATTCTTGAAATGGCGCAAACGAAAGGATTATATGTTGTTGAGGATGCTGCGCAGGCAATAGGCGCTTTTTATAAGGGGAAGCAAGCGGGAACGATGGGCGATACAGGCTGTTTTTCGTTTTATCCGTCGAAAAATCTGGGCGCTTACGGTGATGGCGGTCTTGTAACGGCGAATGACGATGAGATGGGGGCTTTGATTAAGGCACTGCGTGTACATGGGTCGAATACGAGATACTACCATGAATATGTTGGAATCAACGGCCGGCTGGACGCCCTTCAGGCGGCCATCCTGCATACGAAGCTGAAGCATTTAAACGAATGGTCGGAAAAGCGCCGGACAGTCGCCGCCTATTATGATGAACACTTAAGTGGAATGCCTGTAAGACTTCCCGAAATTATGAACGGCAATACGCACATTTATCATCAGTATGTGATAGCTACGCCAAAACGCGACCTTTTGAAAGAACATCTTTCAGTACAGGGTATAGAGACGGTTATTTATTATCCGGTACCCCTTCATTTGCAGAAATGCTTTGCGTACTTAGGATATAAATCCGGCGACTTGCCGGTATCTGAAAAAGCCGCAAACGAAGTTTTGTCCCTACCTGTTTTCCCTGAAATTACCCGGGAAGAACAAGATTTTGTTATTGAGCAAATAAAGGCTTTTTTCACTCGTAAATAGCATTTTTTTATGAAAATAACACGCCTTCTTTTTACTCTCGCCTTGTTTTTATTATTAAGCGCTCCTGCCTTTGCAGACAGTCTGCTTTCCGGCAGCAACCTTGCACACAGACCCTTTTCTCTTTCTGCCAAACGTATAAGTACATGGAAAAAAGAAGGAACCAGGGTCTTTATTGCTGAAAAGAATGCCGGTGTTTCGCAGGGGCCTTTTTATATCGTTGCGGACAATGTGGTTTGCTGGTTTCACGAAGAGGAATCGATGCAGTATGAAGACGCAATCATTGAGGTATATTGCGAAGGCAACGTAACGGTGTTTCATGGAGAAAATTACGAAAAATTTGAGCAGGTATATTTGAAATTTGTCACCTTGACAGGGATTGAGGTGAATCCGGATATATTGCCAATAGTGTTCTTTGAAGAGGCACAACCAATGCCTTTTTTTCTCAGGGGAGAAGATATTCGTTCTAGGGGAGAAGAAGAGTTCTTATCTATGGAGACCCCTGAGTCGATAAAAACTAAAGATCAAAGGGAAAAGGAGGAGTTGATTGATATTATTGCGGATCAAATCGATTCATGGGAGGAGGGTGACAGGCGCATTGTTGTTGCTCTTGGGAATGTAAAAATCAAAAAAGAGGACATGACTGTTGACGCGGATAGTATTATCCTATGGTTTGATAAAAGTGCCTTGCCGGATGTGACACAACAATCCATGGCATTGCCTCTTAGCGAACTTTATGCAGAAGGCAACGTTACCATGCGCCGTGAAAATGATTTTCTCATTGCCGATCGTATCTTTGAACAAATGGCAGAAGACAGGGGGATTATTTTAGACGGTAAGATCAAGACAACTATTCAATCCGGCCAGGAGGAGGATGTTTCCGGCCAGGATGCCGCTTTCCGTTCCAAAAAAGACAAATTTGCCGGGCTAAAAGACTTGCCCGCGCATGTCACTGCGGAAGAAATACATCATGTAGGAAAAGGACGATATGAGATCGAAAACGGCCAAATAACTACATGTGGGTATGGGCATCCGCATTATCATTTCCAAGGGAAAAAAATCCGATTAATTCAGAGCGAAGGACATAATATTATCTCTTCAAAAGATAACTTTTTTTATCTCGACCGATATCCCGTGGCATATTTTCCTTACATATCACTTGATATTCAAAAGAAGGAAAAGCTTTTAAGAGACTGGACGTTTGGAAGCTCTTCCCGCTTTGGCACATTTATTCGGACCGATTGGGACCTCTATGTGGCTGCCGGGGGAAAACAAAAGGAGTGGAGCGACCTTATATTTAAACTGGACTATTTACAGAACCGCGGCATTGGTACAGGGTTTGATTTTGGTTACCGGGGGCAGGATTTGTTTGGGTCGGTTGAAACATATTATCTGAACGACCATGGAGAGTATGATATTAATCGCATACCGATAGACAAAGAAGATCGCGGGAGCATATTATGGAGGCACCGGCAAGAGCTGCCGTATGGTGTGCGCATGGATACGGAATATTCCTATCTGAGCGACCCAAGATTCCTGAGGGAATATTTCCCTCAGAAATTCAAGACGGAAAAAGATCGTGAAACGGTATTCTATCTTCGAAGAACGGAGGATAACAGGGCGGCGACGTTTCTCGTAAATCAGCAATTAAACGGATTTGACACAACGGTAGATTCTTTAAGGGAAAAAAATTATGCGGAACGGCTTCCTGAGGTAAAATACCAGATCATTAGCGAGCCTCTTTTGGACAACCGGATGTTGTTTTCTTCAGAAAGCTCAATTACGTATTTTAACAACACTGTTGAACAATCGGCTGATTTCCGGAAATACCATCCTGCCCTTGCCGGTTTTGATTCGGGAACGGTAAATGAAGCAACCGAAACCCGGCCGGTGGCAAGAATTGATAGTGTTGCCCGTGTAAGTTTTCCGTTTAAGCCATGGATTTTTAATATTAATCCATTTGTCGAGGGGAGGGCTACCGGGTATTCTGAAAGTATAGACACTTCAGACGGGGTGGCGGAAGAACATGGGGATGTGACAGGCCGCTTTATTCCTACGTTTGGACTTGACTGGAGTTCTACGCACTGGAGGACATATAGCGTCTATAATGATTTTTTCAGGATTAATCGTTTACGCCATATATTTATACCGGAGCTGCGTTATATTTACAGCCCTTTTGTTACTCGTGACCCGGACGAATTGTATCAGTATGATGAAATCGATGCTTTGGATTCCTCTCAGATATTGGTTATGGGCGTGAAAAACAAATTACAGACAAAACGGGGGAACCCGGGACATGAAAAAACGGTGGATTTTATTGATTTTAACCTGGATTATTATATGTTTCCCACAAATTCCGGTATTTACACGGAGGGGATCAACGGGATTATTGTAAGAAAAGATAATTTTATTAATCTTGATTTCCGCTGCCAATTAAACGATATCGTTGCTATTGTTTCCGAAAGGAACGAATTTAATACTGAAGAGTTTCAGTTTGACGTCCTTTCTTATGGCGCGGAAGTGGTCAATCCCCCTGACTGGCAGTTTTTTGCAGGACATAGGTTTATCAGAGATATCAGTTCCATGATAATGCTTGCGGCAAATTACCAGATTAATGAAAAATGGAGTATTATGGGGAAGGAAAAATATGATCTGAAAACCTCGCTAGCCGATGATGATGACGGCGAGGGGAGACGCGAGGAACGGAAAAATTTAAAAACAAGCTTTGTGCTGTCCCGTTATTTTCATGACTGGGTAGGAAGCATTACCCTTGAATTAGACCCCATTAGAAATGATAATTCTTATCGCTTTGATATTAGCCCCAAGGGTCTTCAGCAAACCACGAGCCGCTTTTGGTTTTAATACACAGGGTGCAATCTATGAGAACAGCAGTTTATCCGGGGATGTTTGATCCTGTTACAAATGGACATCTTGATGTTATCCGGCGGGGAAGTGTTATTTTTAGCGGACTAATTGTCTCTGTTGGATGTAATCCGTTAAAACAAGCGTTGTTTTCTGTAGAAGAAAGAATGGAGATGATCAGGCACAATGTTAAGGATTTTAAAAACGTTGAAGTAGATTGCTTTGAAGGTATGCTGGTGGATCATCTGGCAAAAAGAGGAACAAATATTATACTGCGTGGCATACGCACGGCATCTGATTTTGAATATGAACGGAACCGGGCATTAACAAACAGGGTATTCGATAAAAATGCAGAAACAGTATTTGTAATGGCAAGTGAACAATATTTATTTCTAAACTCCGCCCTGATTAAAGAAACGGCCAGTCTGGGCGGAAACGTAAGCAAATTTGTCCCTCCGGACGTTGAAAGAGGTTTAATGCAAAAATTTAAACGCTTACAAAGAAAGAAGACGACATGAAGGTTAACGTCCTTATTTTAGGCGATATTGTGGGTAGTCCGGGACGCACGATAATAAAAAACAAACTGAAATCTTTTATGGAGAAGGAAGAGATACATTTTTGTATTGCAAACGGAGAAAATGCGGCAGCGGGGGCCGGCATTACAGATCAAATCACAAAAGAATTATTTTCTTACGGCGTGGATGTCATCACTATGGGCGACCATGTGTGGGATAAAAAGGAAAAGGTTCACGTCCTGGAAATACATAAAAATATTATACGGCCGCTTAATTATTCTCCGTATGCCATTGGAAAGGGCTTTGTGGTTGCAACGTCAAAGCTGGGATATCCCATTGGAGTGGTTAACCTGCTTGGCAGGGTATTCATGAAGCCCATAGATTGTCCTTTCAGGGGAGTGGAGAAGATTTTGGGGGTGCTTTCTAATGAAACGTCGATGATTTTTGTTGATATGCATGCGGAAGCGACCTCCGAAAAAATAGCAATGGGTTTGTTCCTGGACGGTAGAGTCAGTGCAGTTGTCGGTACCCATACACACGTAATGACTGCAGATGAAAAGATATTGCCAAAGGGAACTGCTTATATAACCGATATAGGCATGACGGGCCCTCATGAATCCATATTGGGCAGAAAATCCGATTGCGTGCTAAAGGCGATTATGACGCAAATGCCCACGCGGTTCGAAGTGGCAGAGAATGATGTGCGGATGAATGGTGTAAAGATTGTTGTGGACAGCCAAACAGGAAGGGCCGAAAGCATAATGAGAATCGAAGTGAAAGAAAAAGAAGCAAGTTGAGCAGCAATGAATAATCTGTTTCCTCTTATATCAGATGCGGTAAGGAGTCAAAAGAGAATACTGACCATTTCCGGGATTACCGGTAAGATACGGAACTCGCTGGAACAGGGGTTTTCCCACGTATGGATTACCGGAGAGGTGTCCAATTTAAAAAAACCATCCTCCGGCCACTTGTATTTGACGCTGAAAGATGAACATGCGCAGATTCAGGCGGTCATATTTAAATCCGTCGCCAACTGGATAAAATTTGACTTAAAGGACGGAATGGAAGTCCTGGCCTTTGGTTCTATCACTGTTTACGAGCCCCGCGGACAATATCAAATAATCATTGAAAACATCGAGCCAAAAGGATTTGGTGCACTTCAACAGGCATTTTTGAAACTGAAAGAACGATTGGGGAAGGAGGGTTTATTTGACCCATGCTACAAGAAACCCCTTCCGTTGCTTCCCCAAAAGATTGCCATCGTAACATCCCTTACCGGTGCGGCAATAAAGGATATCCTGAATGTCATCAACAGAAGGTTTGCGAAGATGGAAATCCTCATTTATCCAGTGAGGGTTCAGGGCGAGGGCGCTGCCCGGGAAATTGCCAATGCCATTGATAACCTGAATACTATTGCCGGGATTGATGTGATTATTGTGGGTAGAGGCGGAGGGAGCCTGGAAGATTTATGGGCGTTTAATGAAGAGGTTGTTGCCAGAAGCATTTTTACCTCAAAGATACCCGTCATTTCCGCAGTAGGGCATGAAATTGATGTCACTATTTCTGACCTGGTCGCAGACATAAGGGCGTTGACCCCGACAGAGGCTGCTGAACTGGTAGTTCCCTGCTATGATCAGTTAACAGATGCTTTGGAAAAAATTAAAGCTAGACTTATACAATCACTCTATAATAAAATAAAAACAGATCGAAGTCGTTTGTTACGAGCGGAACATAGCTTTCCCTTTAAGAGGCCGTTTGACAGGATACATAGATTACAACAGGTACTGGACGAGAATATGCAAAGGTTGGTTATGTTGTGCGGTCATACCTTGAAAATGGAAAAGGAGCAGTTGAAAGGACTTGCAAACAGACTGGAGAGCGTAAGCCCGCTAAAGGTGCTGCAAAGAGGATATTCAATTACCACTGTCCTGCAGAATGATATCCCTGTAAAATCCTGCAAGGAACTGTCGTCCGGTACAAAGGTAAGAACCAGATTATATGATGGCAGTTTTGTTTCCTCGATAATTGAAATTGAAGGGTAAGCGGGATTGCCTGAAATATATTGGTAGGAGAGGTAAGAACGTTAAAATAAGCGTATATATAAGCAAAAATTTCTGATTGATGATGGGCATTGTAGTATATGGCAAAAGTAAAATTTGAGGAGGCGTTAAAGGGACTTGAAAAAATTGTTGATAAACTGGAGAAGGGAGATATGCCCCTCGATGAAACGTTATCTGAATATGAAAATGGCATAAAATTGTACAAAAAGTGTGTTTCTATGCTGGACGAGGCAGAAAAAAAAATCCAGATATTGGTAAAGGATGAAAATGGCTCTTTCAGCACCAGAGATTTTATTGATAACAGTACGAATGACACGAATAACGCACCGTAAAAAAATAATATGTGTAGAGAGATTTTTAACAATAAACAATACCAAAGAGACAAATGAATAATATCTTAGACTCCGTTGAATTTCCGGAAGACCTGAAAAAGTTAAACCCGGAAGATTTGCCCAAACTGGCAAGTGAAATCCGTTCCTTTATTGTGGACGTCATATCAAAAAATCCCGGACATCTTTCCTCAAACCTCGGAGTGGTGGAATTGACGATGGCGCTCCATTATTGTTTCGATTTCAGGAAAGACAGAATTGTCTGGGACGTTGGCCATCAGGCGTATGTCCACAAGATACTTACCGGCAGGAAAACACATTTCTCCATACTGCGCCAATATAAAGGACTCAGCGGCTTTCCGGATAAAAATGAAAGCGTATATGATCCTTTCACATGCGGCCATAGCGGTGATGCGATATCTTCCGCCCTGGGATTGTCATGTGCAGATGAGATTATCGGATACAAACGATCCATTGTGGTGGTGGTGGGAGATGGCGGCATAGGGGCTGGTATGTCTCTGGAAGCATTAAACCATGCAGGCGATATTAAGAAAAATCTACTTGTTGTCTTAAATGATAATGAGATGTCTATTTCCAACACCGTAGGGGCAGTTTCGAAATATTTGAACAAAATACGAACAATGCCGATTTATGCGGATATAAGAAAAGAGTTACGCGGTTTGATAAAAATATTGCCGGTGCTTGGGAAGCCTATGGAGAAAACACTGGAACATCTTGTTGAATTGGTAAAAATCGGTGCTACTCCGGGGCGTATTTTTGAAGACCTCGGATTCAATTATTTCGGGCCGATTGACGGGCACGATTTTAAGGTATTAACAGAAACAATAAATGATATTAAGCATTTAAACGGCCCTGTGTTGCTGCATGTGATAACAGAAAAGGGGCGTGGTTTTGAACCTGCATACCAAAACCCCACGCAATTCCACAGCTCCGGGAAATTTAAGCTTTCTGAAGGCAAAATAGAGAAAGAGGTACAGGATGCAGGGAAAATTTCTTACACAAAAGTTTTTAGCGATGCGCTGGTGGAATTCTCAAAAACGAATCCTTCTATCGTAGGCATTACTGCGGCTATGCCGGACGGCACGGGTATGATTTCCTTTGGGGAAAAATTCCCGGACAGATATTTTGACGTGGGTATTTGTGAACAACATGCCGTTGGACTTGCAAACGGTCTTTCAACCGAAAAATTGAAGCCTGTGGTGGCAATATATTCCACATTTTTGCAGAGGGCATATGACCAGGTCTTCCATGATATTTGTTTACAAAAAAATCCAGTAGTTTTTGTCATGGACAGATCCGGGGTGGTTGGCAATGATGGCCCTACCCATAACGGCGTGTTTGATATAGCGTATCTCCGCAATTTGCCCGGCATTGTATTGATGTCCCCTAAAGACGGAAGCGAACTAAGGGCAATGCTAAAGATTGCCATCGATTCTGATGAGATAATTGCAATTCGCTATCCAAAAGAAAATATACCCGATGAAAAAATCGATTTGGAATGCAAGCCGTTTGGGATTGGAGAGGCTGAGATTCTAAGAGAAGGCAAAGACGGCGTGCTTCTGGCGTATGGTTGTATGGTACAAAGATGCCTGCAGGCGGCGGAACAATTGTCGGGAAAAGGCGTCGAAGCCACGGTAGTAAATGCCAGATATGCAAAACCCCTTGATAAAAAACTTATTTTGTCATTAGTAAGAAAACACAAACTGATTCTTACTGTTGAAGACCATGCGCTTGCGGGAGGTTTCGGCTCCGCCGTGCTTGAGATGGTTTCTGATGAAAAAGAGGATGCGGGCAAAATTGTAAGGATGGGTATTCCTGACAGATTTATGGAACATGGGCCAAGAGAGGTTATATTGAAAAATCTTGGTTTGGATGCTGACGGTATTGCAGATACATTTATTGCATCTCTCGATCTAACGGAAATAAAAGGCTCATTCGCAAATACAGGTAAGCGGCATTTAGCCGTTTAGTAGCTTCGGCAGTCTACAAGCTACAGTCGGTAGATTGCAGATTGAGGACTGAGGACTGTTTTCGTGCTTGTTTGGTTCTGGCTGTGCCAGCTTAGGGTGAATAATGAAAAAAATCCTCGTGCTAGGAAATTTTACAAAGAAAAAAATACATGATATGGTGTCGGGCTTAAAGCCATGGCTTAATAAATATGTCGAAACAGCGATTGTCGATTTGTCTCAGGACGAAATCCCTGAAGGCATATATGAAATGGCCGTGGTGTTTGGCGGCGACGGCGCTATTTTGTCCACCTGCAGAAAACTGTCCGGGAATCAGATACCCATTATTGGCGTACACATGGGGCGGTTCGGTTTCCTGGCAGAAATCACGGAACGGGAAGTTTGCAAGTCTATGGAAAAAATCTTTTCCGGAAAGTATTCGATACGCAAAAGAATGCTTCTTCATTGCCGCATTCAACGGAGGGACAAGGTTATTTGTGAGTCAATAGGCGTAAATGACGTCGTCATCTCCCGGTCTTCTTTATCGAGATTAATTTCCATACGATTGCTTATCGATGGCGAAGACGTTGCAACATACAGGGCTGATGGACTGATTATATCAACGCCTTTAGGATCAACGGCACACTCCTTATCTGCCGGGGGACCTTTAGTAACACCGGATTTGAACGCGTTTATTATAGTGCCCGTTTGTCCCCATACGCTCACAAACAGACCATTGGTGGTTTCCGGCAATACGAAGATTGAAATCGAACCGCTGTCGCAATCTCCAAGCATCGGCATGACCGTTGACGGGCAAATATATACCGAATTGGAAGGTGGAGATAAGGTGATGGTCGAACGGTCAGATATTGAAATACAAATGGTTGATACCGGAGAAAGGACTTTTTACGGTGTTTTGCGTGAAAAATTAAACTGGGGAGGACCTCCGAATTATGGCCGTAATTAAGATAAAGGAAAATTATTGCAAGGGATGCCTTTTATGCGTTCCCGTATGCCATCATAATTCTCTGGTTATTTCGGAAACACTGAATGATCAGGGACTGTACCCCGTAAGATTTAAAGAAGGGGGAAAATGCGACGGTTGTAAAAAATGTGCCATAATGTGTCCTGATGTTGCAATAGAAATTTATAACTGATGCTGTTTAATTCATGCAACTTTTTAGATACTGCGTATTATGAAACAATTACTAACGGGCAATGAAGCTGCCGCAGAGTCGGCAGTTTATGCAGGCTGCCGATACTATTATGGGTATCCCATTACGCCTCAAAATGAGCTGATTAATTATATGTCCGTGAGAATGCCTCAGGTAAAAGGCACATTCATTCAGGCGGAGAGTGAAATTGCCGCCATAAGTATGGTGCATGGCAGTGCAGCCGCCGGAGGCCGCGCTATGACTTCTTCGTCCAGCCCCGGAATAAGCCTGAAGCAGGAAGGCATATCCTACCTTGCGGGAAGCGAGCTCCCCTGTGTTATCGTCAATATTCAGCGCGGAGGGCCTGGTTTAGGCGATATCTCCGCTTCGCAGGCGGACTATTTTCAGTCGGTCAAAGGCGGCGGACATGGCGATTATCGGTTAATAGTGCTTGCGCCTAGTTCTGTCCAGGAAATGGCAGACCTTGTTTATGATGCATTTGATTTGGCGGATAGGTATTGCAACCCTGTTTTGATCCTGGGAGACGCACAGATAGGGCAACTGATGGAGCCGGTCGAATTTAAAAAGGAATTCAGGGAAAATCTGCCGTTAAAAGATTGGGCGCTGACCGGCGCTGATAACCGCAGCAGGAGAATAATAAAATCATTTTATTCCGTCAAAGGGGAATTAGAGGTATTTAACGCCAAGTTGCAGAACAAGTATAAGGAAATCGAGAAAAATGAGGTACGGTATGAAGCCGTGAATATTGACGAGGCGGACGTTGTATTAGTGGCTTACGGCACCTCTGCGCGTATTTGTAAGGAAGCCATGAGAAAAAGTGCCCAGTTTGAATTCCGGGTCGGACTAATACGCCCGATAACATTGTGGCCCTTTCCGGGTGAATATATAAGAAAAATATCTGAACGGGTAAAATGCCTGTTAACCGTTGAAATGAGCGCCGGCCAGATGGTGGAAGACGTTAGGCTTGCGGTTGAAGGAAGATGTCCTGTCCACTTTTATGGCAGAACAGGCGGCGGCGTACCTACTTCTCTGGAAATAATAAATAAAATAGTGGAAATACTGCCGAAAAACATGGCGGCAAAGACACCTTTACCATTTGCCGGGGTGAAATAATATGCAGGCTATTTACGAAAAACCGGAAACTTTCATAGACACACCAACACATTTCTGTCCCGGCTGTGGACACGGAATTGTGCTAAGACTTATTGCCGAAATTATTTATGCGTGGGGCATTCGTGGCAAAACCATCGGACTTGCCCCCGTTGGGTGCGCCGTTCTTGCGTATAATTATCTTGATATTGACATGTGCGAAGCCGCACACGGCAGACCGCCTGCAGTCGCCACCGGTATCAAGAGGGTACACCCGGATCATTTTGTATTTGCCTATCAGGGAGATGGTGATTTAGCGGCAATTGGTATGGCTGAAATTATTCATGCGGCAAACAGGGGAGAGCATATTACGTTTATTTTCGTCAACAATGCCATCTATGGCATGACAAACGGCCAGATGGCGCCGACAACCTTGATAGGACAGAAAAGCGCCACGACGCCTAAAGGCAGAAATCCTTCGAACGATGGATATCCTATTCGTATCTGTGAATTATTGTCTGTCCTTGAGGGCAGCAGCTATATTGAAAGAGTAAGCCTTTCGTCTCCTGAAAACATCCGGAAAACGAAAAAAGCAATTGAAAAAGGATTTAAAACACAAAAGGAAAAGAGAGGTTTTTCTTTGATAGAGATATTGTCCCCCTGCCCGATATACTGGAGAATGGGCGCAAACGAATCTATGAAGCATATTGATGAAACAATGACCGGTACCTTTCCCCTCGGTATTGTAAAGGATTGGGAGTAAAGAAGCAGAATGACGGAAAAGATTATCTTGGCGGGTTTTGGCGGACAAGGCATGATGCTGCTGGGGAAATTGCTTGCACAGACTGCAATAGCGGACTCCCTTTACGTAACATATTTTCCTTCCTATGGCACCGAGGTAAGAGGCGGCACCGCGGTGTATCACCTCGTTATTTCCAGCGAAGAAATATTTTCCCCGCTCATAGAAGAAGCTGACACACTGATCGTCATGAACCAGCCTTCTTATCAAAAATATAAAGACTTGATAACGCACGGCGGTTTGTTGCTTTTAAACTCTTCTATGGTTAAATTTGATTCATTTCCCGATGTGAAAATATATCCCATACCGGCAACGGAAATTGCCAGTAAACTGGGAAATGTGTTAGTTGCCAACATTGTTATGCTGGGCGCTTATTTGGAGGTAAAAAAATTATTTACTGCCGAGAGCATTCTAGGCCAGCTAAATATCTCATTGTGTGGAAGAAAAAAGGATTTACTGGCTATCAACCAGCAAGCTTTGGAAAAAGGCATGCAAGCAATACATTCCCTCAACGTATAGAATTTTACCTTTCCCGTGATATCCCCCCCGCTTTAATATTTTTTGTGCCATAAGCTCATGGATATTTCATCTTTACCCTTGACAGACAAGTCTGTCTGGTATATGTTGAATTATGGATAATAAAGCTGAGAATTCTCCAAGAGACAGAATAATAGAAACCGCATTGCGGTTATTTTATGAGCAGGGGTATATTGCCACTGGCATTAACCAGATAATTGCTGAGTCGCAGGTTGCAAAGGCAACGTTTTACCACCATTTTTCCTCAAAAGAAAATCTTTGCGTCTCGTATTTGCAGGTGCGTCATGTTGTCTGGATGGGTTGGTTAAGAAGCAGCGTTGAAAAACATACATCTATTGAAGACCGTATCAAAGGGGTATTTGGATTTTTAAGTGAGTGGATGACAAAATGCAATTTCAGGGGGTGTGCGTTTTTAAATATTGCATCCGAGGTACCTTCTCTTAACAGCAAGATCAGGACAGAGGTAGTAAAACATAAGGACGACTTAAGGTTATATTTAAAACAAATGTTATCTCGATTAAAGGCTTCTGATAAGCGTTATAATAATATTAATATTAAGAAGGATGTGGATATGGTTTATGTTTTGATAGAAGGAGCAATTGTTGCCAGTCAAAACTATGGACAGGCATGGCCTGTCAAGGCAGCCAGAGACGCCGCATGCATATTATTAAATATAGATATCTAAAAAATTTTTGATATTCAAAGACAGACTTGTCTGCCTTTAGTAATTCAATGTTTAGGAGGTTTAATCTTTTGCGACACTATAGTTTTTTGAAAAGGACTAAAATGTTACAAAGCTTTTTATTATACCGTTAGGGGTTTCTATTTTGAAACTCACCCAATTTATACAATTATATTGAATTAATGAAAGGAGATTGCAGATGGCATATAAATTCCTTGTAGATACTTATGAAACTGAACGTATTAAAACGCTCACCACCTGGAGTACGTTTAAAGATGACGACTTAAAAAGACGCCCTCACCCGCAGGACAAAAGGGGAAGAAATGCACATGAGCATATGGTTCATCAATGCATGGGAGAGAATGTGTGGTTTTGCAATATGCTTGGAATTGATGTAGGGGCTCTTCCATTACCATCAAATGAAACACGGCTGGAATTTATTAAATGCTATGCGAAAGATTCCGGGAAACGCCTGGATGCATTGAGAGAAAAAGATAATGCATGGTGGGAGGAAGAAGTAAGCTTTTTTAATGTCAGGCGTTCACGCGCCTGGATTGTCACAAGGAGAATTGCCCATACCGCTCACCATCGTGGGCAGATGACAATGCTGCTCAGAATTATAGGCAGGGAAATTTACAGTACGTATGGCCCAACTGCAGATACAGGAGGTTTAATGCAAAACAAGGCGGAAACAATATATCCATATCCAAGTATCGAAGCCTTGATTGAAGGAGAAACGGCTGGAGGCAATAATAAAGCTCCATTACCAGGGCCAGGTGACAAACCATGTACTGAACGGCCCGAAACAAAATAATTAAGGAACATGGCGTGGCAGGGTGGAAGCAGAATGGTTTAACCACATTGCGCTACATGATTTTTGGACTTTTGCAGACATTCCATACTTGCGGTTTGACAAATTAAAATCTCTAAAATTAAGTATGGTGTCCCCTGAATTATGCCAGTGAATTTCTTTCATAGTCTTTAAACACTGCGTAGACTACAAGGGGAAACATTGCAAATTGTTTTTTAGTAAAACACGATACAAAATGTTAAGGATTCTGAAGATTGAGCGGATTTCCACTATGCACAAACCGCTCATCTTTAATATGCTGCTGTAGAAAGAAAATGGGAAAATACACAGGGAAGAGTTTATTATGAAGCTAGGGAGAAAAGCAGGTAGAATATTAAGCGTCTTTGGAGTTTAGCGAGGCCATGTCATTTTGAAAGATTTGACCTCCGGTGTCCTTGCTAAAAATAGTGCCGAGGTTGACCTTGCAGAGTAAATTGATATGAAGCAGCCTTTGGCAAGTTCAGAGAATTATTGAGGGAATACAAATCGTTATAAAACATATTGCAATTATTTTTTAAGGAATACGAGCCGTATTCTATCAACTATTTTCTTCCATTTTTCGTCTGTGAAGAAACGTCTTTTTTCTTTAATTTTTTGCATATTTTCTGTTGTAATTTTCACAGTAGCATCAGAGGCGCCGGAAATGGGTGATTTGTTTTTTTTCCTTTCTGCAGGTTTTCCAATGGATTCTTTTCTGTTCTTGTCATCTACGTAAGCTATTATGCGAAATTGCCCTGCTTTCAGCATGTCGGTGGTGCATCCAAATGCAAAATTTGATGGTGAAAAAGAAGACGAATTAACTGTTTTTTTCAGTTTTCTTAATCCTTCTTCAACAAAAGGAATAATGATTGTGCCGGAGGGAGTTTGCGATTCCGGCAGAACTTCCATGCTTTCGGTTTGAGGCTGGGGCGGGACTCTATCAGGAATCAGACTTTCCAGAGTGTAGGACGCAGATGGGTTATTTACCAGATTATCTGCTTTCCGGAAATTTATATCGGTCCAGGGATTAAGCACCCCTGTGTAATTGTCTACTATCTCTGGCATTTTTTTCCATAAAATTTTCCTGTGAATACGACCTGTGCAAATGCCCTCCAGGGAATAAATGTCCCTGCCGAATTCATCTTTGAACATACTGCTTTGAAGGGTAAAAAGCACAGTAGTTTCCGGAAAATTTATGCAAAAAAGCGGTTTAAGCGGGGCTTTTGCGTATGCGAAACGATATTTTTTAAAAAAATCAATAAAGCGTTCAAGCAGGTGTGTCTCTTTAGAAGAAAGTAAAGGAGACGTAACAATCCACCGGTAGTCAGCAGTCAAAGTCCTCGAATATATGAATCGTTCCACATTCACGCAAAAAGCCTTACCCTTTTCCTGGTATAATCCATAAGTGTATCTATATGGCTTTCAAACTTAAGCAAGGATTCTTCGTCTCTCTTTTTCTTTTCCGAGGACTTGCGGGCGATTTCAGCAGCGCTTGGCCTGCCGCGTAAAAATGACCAGATTGAGTTTAATGTCCCGGCATCCTGAAGCACCTGCTCTATGGTTTTTTGATAATCAGATATAGATTCCTTTGCCGCATTTTTCATTTGCAACAAGGAAAAGCCAAGACAAAAATAAAGAACATATTCCGTGTTAAACGGTTGGGGCAGTCCTATAATTTTGTCTTCCGCTAAAAAAGGGATATCCATAGGGCTATCCGAATCGGTTTTCGGGGTAATTTTTCTTTCTACATTTTCTTCACCAATAACAGAAACCGGCAGGATACCGCCATTCCAGTTGCTGTTATTCCGGCAAAGTTTCACCACCGGGTCAAATACTTCCATTCCCTTATCAAGGAGTTGTTTATAATCTTCTTCCTTCCAGCAGGAATCAACAGAATCGGCCTTGGTAAGAACAATTAAGATGTTCAATTTTCTGTTGGGGTATATTCTGTCAAACCTGTTCATTATCAGATTAATAATCTTAGCACCGGAAAAATGTCTGATTTCATCAATTCTGGTAAAATGAGTAAGATGATAAGCATCTGCAACAATCACCACCACATTGCTTTCGATTAAGTGAAAAAACAGCGCTTCCAGTTCTTTTTCATCTCTATGTGCAGGTTTAAAAATATGTGATAAAAGCCCTCCTCTGAAGTCCACCCATTCTATATTTGTAATTTTATGGTTTGTTAGGTATTCGATTGCAAATGGATATACGGTGGTTTTATTCGTTCCGAGAGGCCAGTAACCTGCATGCTCTACGGTATTTTCCATAAAATCAACCAGTACATCAACTTCTTCATTAAAAGACGCCAATTCATCATCATTTTTTAGCCTTGGGATCAAAGCATAATCATGGTCTGCGTTTCCCGGCGCCAGGGTGGAGGCCATTCCGTGCATGAGAGTGGTTTTACCGGACCCTGAGTATCCTAACATGGTAATTTTCATTGCATCTTTCCTAAATAAAACAAGCCTGAAATATAAATCAACATAATACCATAATGTTAGTCAATATATTTTGGTATTTCAATTAATTTCCACAATCGAGGAACAATCATACCTCCGAAGATATACTCAACAGGCTCATAATGTGTGAATTCAACGCTGACAGTGTGAAGACGCATTACTGAAAAAAAATATTGAGAACAAATTCTAATATTGAATATCGAAATACGAAACAAATCCTAAATTCAAATGCTTTGAATGTTCAAAACATTTGTCATTGCGGGGAGTGGAGCGACTAAGCTTCGGGCTGGATGAGGATTGAAACCCCCAAGTTTTTCTATAATCATAATTATCCCTTCGGGGTTCTCCTTTTTCCCGGAATTTTTCAAAAAACTAAAGCGTTACAATACAAATGATTTCTTACAATCCTCAAGGATATGCGATTCAAACAAACTAAATCGTGATTTATTGAGCTATATTTTATAAAATATGAGTTAATATAATGATTAAATGTGTAATATGATCGAACAAATAAGGTTTATGAAATCAGAAATATACCAAAAGGAGGTGAATTATGTCGCTTTTTTTAAAACGCATGTCTTTTGTTACAGGCTTTATGCTTTTGTATTTTATTTCCTTAAATGCATATCTTTTCGCGCAGCAAGATGATAAACAGGTGCACAAAGCGGCAATTTTTGTGGAAAACAGGGCAGGACGCCAGTTTGATAATAAGATTGCAGTATTTGAGGATTTTATTACCAGCCGTGTTGCTGAAAAGGGGTTTAACGTCATTAGCCGTGAAGTGGTAACAGACAGTTTGAAAACCTACTCCCCAGGTGCGGCAAAAGAAAACAGACTGGATACACTTCTCAGTAACAATACATCCGCACTAAGGCTGGCACAAATGATGAATGCCGACTATCTTATTGCCGCATCGATAAGTTCCTTTGGAACAGAAAAGAAAAAGTTTAAAGGATATGGCGTCGAAACAGTTAATTTAGTCACCAATCTGCGTGCCAGCTACAAAATACTGGAAGGTTTACAAGGTAGCACCCTGGTTGCGGATACAATTATGGCAAGCAAATCTGAGCGGTTTACCGAAAGGAGTACGGTTGAAGATGATGACATGATGAATATGCTGCTGGATGAGTCGGCATACAGGATTGCAGAAAGTTTGGGGAGCAAGCATATTGCCCCGCCTCCGCCAAAGCCTGATTTTGTGGAAATCACCATTGCCTGCGGCATGCAAGACCTTGTGCAACTTCCGGTAAGTGTGCCTGACGTCCTGGTAAAGGAAGACAAGACTATGGTTGTAGTGCAAAACAGCAACCTTGAAGTGCAGGTATTGGATGTAACCGTAGAACTCAACGGCGTTGTTATTGGCGCTGCACCTGGCGTTTTTAAAGCGCCACCCGGGTTAAACAAGATCCGGCTTACCCGTGAGGGATTCAGGGACTGGGAAAGAACAATTAATGTTTATAACGTACAAAGGTTGAAGGTGGCATTGCAGATGAATGAAGCTGGCTATGCAAGGTGGAAGGATAATACCGCTTTTCTTCAGCATTTGAAAAACGGCGAAAAATTAACGGATGCCAATGTTGAATTAATAAAGGGAGGTGCGCAGATGTTACGGCAAAGCGGATTCAAGATTGACGTAAAGGCAGATGTAGCCAAGGAAATAAACTCCATCTTCGAATTGTTCTGGTAGCACGGAAAACCAGGAAGAAACACTTTTGTAACACTTTGGTATTTTGAAAAATCTCAATAATAGCGGTGTTTGCCGCATAGTGTAGGGGCGAAGCGTTTACCGTAAATTGCAATAAATGCGTTCATACCCGAACGGGCAAATGCTTCGCCCTACTTTACAAGAAAGGCAGGTGTGTATGAAAAAACCGACCATGATGAAAATACTTTTTTTAGGATGTGCGCTGGCGTTTTTGATGCAAACAAGGGCGTTTGCAGAAAGAGAAACAATGGGTATTGCATCCGTTAGACCGACACAAGCTATAATAGCTGGCGCTAACAGGAGTGGAAGTAGGCTTTCTTTAGACCGCGTGATGCAATCTATGAACGGGCAATTGGCAGACCGCATTAACGCAACCAGAAAATTTCAGATAGTTGCCCGTAATGATCTTGACGATATTGTTAAAGAACAGGAGTTTGCACATTCCGGAAATGTTTCCGCGGATGACAGCACCGCTGCGAAACAATTTAAGATTTCAGGGATAAAGTATTTACTCGTTGCAACAATTGATGATTTTCAGGATTATAACGAGCTTGCAACATTTAAGAAAACAGGAAGAACCGCTACGAAACGGGTTATCAGGCTTTCATGTATCGGCAAAATATATGACACCACTACCGGCAAATTGCTGGAATCTGCCAATTTTCAGATAAGCAATAAGGACATTTCTGAAAATAAAACCTATTCGACAAGGGATGGCGATCTCAATGAAGCGCTGTTAGTGGGAATTGCACGCAAAATGGCGGATAAAATTGCTCAAAGGATGACAGATGTGATTTTCCCTCCAAAAGTACTAAGTAAAAGAGATAACCGGATTACTATTAACCGGGGAGATGAAACTGATATTGCTTCAGGTCAGATATGGGACATCTTTGCAGTGGGGGATGAATTGATTGATCCCGATACAAACGAATCCCTCGGCAGGGAAGAAATCCTGGTTGGCAAGGTGAAAATTGTTAATATACTCCCGAAGGTATCGACGGCTGAGATTATAGAAGATCACGGGATTGATAAAGGGGCAATAGTGAGAAAAGCGCAGTAAAATTTAGGCAGTAGGCAGTCTGCAATCGGCAAATTGCGGATTGCAGATTTCCATGCGGGTTGATGTTAAGGTAGAGACGCATTGCATGCGTCTCTACAAAAATATTGAAAATGCCTAAACATTAAATTGGGTGAATTGCCTTAACATAATTTTATGACAAATTTGCTGGTATGAGACACAAGAGAGAAACTATATGGCATCACATTTTATTGAGTATGACGGTATCGATGTTGTTATGTGCCGGATGCGCCAGTTACAATATGCAAACACAGAGGATAAACCAAAAGTGGAAATCCGGCAATTTCCATGAGGCGGCAGCGTTAATATCAGAACAGGCAGAAAAAAAAGGTGAATCAAAGGACGCTGTTGTGTGGAGATTGGAGCAGGGGGCAGTCCTGCGAACTGCAGGGAAATACGAAGAAAGCAACAAGGCATTTGATCTGGCGGAAGAGCTTATTGATAAGTATGAGGATAAGGCAAAGGTAAAAGTTGCCCGCGAGACGTTAGCAACTGTCACTAACCTTGCAATGCTGCCTTATGAAGGTTTTGCGTATGACAAAATTATGATGAATACCTACAAAGCGCTTAATTATCTTCAACTGGCAGAGTATGAAAAGGCGCGTGTCGAACTTTACCGCGCACATCAACGACAGGAAGATGCTGTCTATATAAATTCAGCCCGAATTGAAAAAGCGCAGGAAGAAGGGAAAAAGCAAAACTACAATATTAATCTTGCCCAAATTAATAGTGACAGTAAATTTAAGCAACAATATGAAAATAATTTTTCAGACCTTGAGCGGTTTAAAGCCCTTGAGCTTTATGTCAACCCTCTTACTGTTTATCTCGATGCCCTCTATTTTATGGCGCAGGCAACAAGCAGTTCAGACCTGGAGCGATCACTGAAATCATTTGAACGGGTGCGTAGCATGATTGGAGAAAATGCATATATCAATCAGGATATTGAAATGGTGAGACAAAGAATGATCGGGCAACCACTGCAGGCTACCACCTATGTTATCTTTGAAACAGGGCAAGCGCCGGCAAGGGATAGCATTCGTATTGATTTGCCGCTTTTTTTCATAATGCCTGGCCTTCCTTACTTTGGTGCGGCGATTCCTAAACTTGTATATAATAATGATTTTATCTCCTCTCTGAACATTTCACATGACGGTCTGACAGAGCCGGCAATGTTGTTGTCAAGCATGGATGCCGTTATTGCGCAGGATTTTAAAAATGAATTATCTCTCATAGTTACTAAAACACTTATTGCTTCTGCAATAAAGGCTGGTGCAGCATATGGCGCATACACAGGCGTAACGGGCGGCAACCAAAAAAATACAACGGCAGGGCTTGTCGTGATGTTTGCGGCATTCGTATATCAGGCGGCAATGAATCAGGCTGATATAAGGACATGGCAGACCCTGCCTAAGGAATTTCATTTTTGCCGCTTTCCTACACCGGTTGACCGGAAAATTGAACTGGAACAACCGTATTCGGGTTTCAAATTACCGGTAACAATAGATGATGGTATAATGAATGTGGTATGGGTTAAATCCATAAGCAGGAATAGTCCTTTTACGGTTGCCCAATTCAGGCTAAAAGATAGTCCGGAAGGGATAAACCTGCCGGTAAGGCGCCCAGAACCGGTAGTTGCGGCTACAGATGCTAAGGCCTTTTCCGCAGAACAAGATGTTCAAAAAGAGAAAAATACAGAGACAAAACATGAAATGCCGTAACACTTTGGATTTTGAAAAAGTAGGGGCGAAGTATTTGTTGTAAATAGTCATGAAGGCGTTAATACCCAAACCGGCAAATGCTTCGCCCCTACAAGGGAACAAGATTGAATGACCAGCAATTAAACAATTTATAAAGGAGGCAGCATGAAAAATATTACACTATTATTAGCAGGGATGTTTATTGGCATAACCTTTTTTTCTTCATGCACCACAGTTAACACCGTGGAGCGTGAAGAGCCTGTAGGAACAAAGCAGGTGGTTACTGACAAACGTGTTATTACCGATGCTACGCTTAATAAAAAGGTCAGCATCGTTGGATTGAACGAAGCCGTAACGCCGGGTGGATTTCTTCAACTGCAGATAGAAATACTTAACAGAAAAAATTCCATGCAGGAATTTACTTACAAAATAGAATGGTTCGATGAGAATGGTATGCGTGTGGATACACCTGCATCTGTATGGGTTCCAAGACAAATAGAGGGGCAAGAGACACTTTCTATTACTGCGACAGCGCCGAAACAGACTGCGCGTGATTTTCGTGTGAAATTTATGGAAAACGTCAGGGATAATTAAGAGAAGAAAGGATACAAGATGAAATTACCGTTAACCGTAGTTGTGTTGCCTGCAGTAGCATCTTTATTTTTTGCCGGTTGTTCTACCCATACAAGATATGTTGAGACCGGAGGCCCGCGTACCATCGTCACTACTGATATAAACATTCAGGACTTTTCGTATGCGGCGGAGGAAATGATTAATTCGCTTCTGGCGTCGGGTGCGTTGGATACTGCACCAATCCAGCCGGCAATGCTTGCGATAAGCCGCATTACAAACAATACTACTCAACAGATTGATACTGACCTGTTAATAAAAAAGATCAGGGTTGCGCTGAATATAAGTGGAAAGGCGCTGACAACTACTACAATCGGATTGGGTGGCATAGCCGAAGACCCTCTGGCGCAAGGCATACAACAGGAGAAAGAATTTTATAGCGACAAAACAGAGCCGCAGCGCATGCCGGATTTCTCGCTTTCAGGCAAGATCATTGAAAAACGTGAACGGCAAAATGACATAAGACAAGTAACTTATACCTTTCAACTTTCCCTCACGAATAACGCAGGCCTTGCCGTATGGGAAGATGAAAAGGAACTCTCAAAACAAAGCAAAAAAGGCGTTATTGGATGGTAGTTTTGCCTGCCGGAATTGTGCATAAATATGACTATCCTTGTGGGATGTGGATGGGATGTGTCCCCTATGCTTATATCTTGTATTTGTTGAGTTTATTGTAGAGACTTGCACGGGAGATTTTTAGTATTTTTGCGGTTTTTTCCTTATCGGCGTCATTGGCTTCTAATGTATTTATGATTATCTGGCGTTCGGTCTGTTCCAATAATTCCTGAAGCGGTTTTCCGGACAGGCCGGGGCGCGTCCCCATTTTTTCCTGATATAAGGGAACGTCTTCGGGGGTGATTCTGTTCTTTTTGCAGAGAATTACCGCGCGTTCAATTACATTTTCAAGTTCGCGGATGTTTCCGGGCCACGCATATGACGTGAGTATATTTAGTGTATCGCGGGAAAACCCTTCCACGGTTTTCCGGTTTTTCTTGTTGTGTATAGCTAGAAAATGGGCGGCAAGCAGAGGGATATCTTCTGTTCGTTCTCTTAATGGCGGTAGAAATATCCGTATTACATTAAGCCGGTAAAACAGATCGCTGCGGAAAAGTCCCTTTTCAACGCAACCCTCAAGATCGGCATTCGTAGCGGCAATGATGCGCACATCAACTTTTATGGATTCATCGCTACCTACCGCTTCAAATTCACTATCCTGCAGGACTCTCAGCAGCTTTGCCTGAACGGCAAGGGAGATATTACCTATTTCATCAAGGAAGATAGTGCCATGGTCTGCTTTTCTGAAACGCCCAACCCGGTCTTTCGTCGCACCGGTAAAAGCGCCTTTTTCGTGTCCGAAAAGTTCGCTTTCCAGCAAGGTTTCCGTTAAAGAGGAACAATCTACCTTGACGAAGCGGTGGTTATTTCTGGCGCTGTTATAATGTATTGCCTTTGCCACCAGTTCTTTTCCGGTGCCCGTTTCGCCCTGGATGAGTATGTTTGCTTCCGTGCCTGAGACATGGGAGATAATATCGTATATTTTTTTAATTTTAGGGCTTTCTCCGATGATATTGCCAAAGGTGTATTTTTCTCCAAGTTCAGACCGTAATCGGTCTACCTCTCCTTCGAGGCGTTGCATTTGCAGTATTTTTTCTATCACCAGAACAAGTTCATCGCGTTTAAAAGGTTTTGTTATGTAATCAGACGCCCCGTGCTTCATTGCTTCTACGGCGCTTGAGACGGTGCCGTAACTGGTCATTACAATCACATCAATAGCGGAATTGATCTGTTTGATTTTTGAGAGCAGTTGTATGCCGTCCATTTCCGGCATAACAAAATCCGTGAGGACAATGGCATACTCCGGATCTTTTGAAATCCTTTCTATGGCATCAGCGCCATTTGTAACGGCGTCCGCTGCATATCCTTTGCTTTTCAGGAGTTCCGTACACATTTCTCCCAATGCCGGGTCATCATCTACCACTAATATTTTTTTCAGAGTATGACTCCCTTATAAAAACCTACTACAGTTATTAGTTATTAGTCATTGGTCAACCGCCGACTGCCGACTGTAGATTGCCGACGGCAGAAGGGACAATTAAATCTTTTGCCAAAAAATGTAAAAAACAACTTTTAAGCTACTATTTGCAGGGGAGTGAGATAATAAATTTTGTCCCCTTGTCTGTATTGTTATCAAGGCGTATCGTGCCGTTATGTGCGGAAATTATGTCCTTACAAATTGACAAACCAAGACCGGTGCCTTTTCCCTGTTCTTTTGTGGTGAAAAATGGTTCGAAAATACGTTTATGATATTTTTCGGGGATGCCTGTACCATTATCTTCAAATACAATTTCCACGGATTTTTCTGCATTGTTCATCCTCGTTTTGATAAACAGGTCTCCGCCATTGGGTAAGGCGTCCACTGAATTATTTACAAGGTTTAAAATAACCTGTTGGATTTGATTTCCTTCTACCAATAAAGGGGGCAACTGTTTGTCAAATGCCCTGCGGATGTTTATTTTATGGATTTTTAAACGATGTTCCACCAGCGCCAGGATAGTAGTTATTAACGTATTTATATGATATTCCTTTTTCTCACTATCGGACTTTCTGGAAAAAATTAATAGATTTCGTGTTGCCTTCTGGCACCTGGCGATTTGGTCGGAGATGGTTTTGATTTTGCCGAGAGCTTTTTCATCATGAACTTCCTCCAATAACAACTCACAATACCCGGAGATGGTAGCAAGGGGTGTATCTAGTTCATGAGCTAGGCTGGAGGCGAGGAGTCCTATTGAAGCCATTTTTTCCGCCTGCAAAAGCTGGTTTTGCAGAGATTTGAGTTCTTCGTACGCATGACGAAGTTCGCGTATTCTTTTGCCCAATTCCAAACGCTGTTCTTCCCGTTCTTTTTCCAGCATTTTTTTTTCGGTGATATCCATAAAGATTTCTACCGCAAATTCAACCTGGCCATGTTTGTTTGGTATTGGGAATACAAAATGTTCAATGCAGCGATTTTTTCCGGCAGCGTTGTTCTCCCAGTTTATCCTTTGGTGGGGTTTGCCGTCTTCAAAGACTTTTGGAGTTACGCAATTCTCACAGAGTGCATTTTTGTTCCATAATTGTTCATAACATTTTTTCCCGACAATGGATTGGCGTGTTTTCCGGAGTTTCTTTGTTACCGCGTCGTTGACAAACAATATATTGTACTCTTTGTCGATTATATTGATATATGCGCGAATACCATCAATGGCTGCTTGTAGAAAATTCCCGGATACTTCCAACTTTATTTCCTCCAGACATTAGAAAGGTTCGCATCGGAGTTAAGGTAGAGAAGCACGGTCGTGCGTCTCTACATTTTGGTATGGAAAAAGGGCGCCGGGGTGGATTAACAACGTGGCTTCGCCAGGATTTCAAGTACTTTTACATCGAGGAACCTCTTTGAGGCGGCAGATTTTATTATACATACGGTATCTGCGCCCCTTATTGTGCCGGCAACCGCAACCACTTCTTCCCGTTCGGGGATGAGTCCCGCATCGCATGCCTCCATAACAATTTCGCAGCAAACCTTTAATCCTTCGCCCAGTCTTCGTAACGATTGTGCAACGATCATCGCCGGATAAAGTCCGTTAAATTTTTGCGAAAAAGCGGTTTCTATTGAGTGTGTAAGGATGGTGCCTGTGTAGATTTTGCCTCCCAGGGCTACGATTTGATCCCGGTTTTCAGGAAGCAATTCCTGATGATTGGGTTCCTGAAAACCGGCTGAATGAGTTACAACTACAAGGTTTACCTCTTTACCGTGCAGTTTCTTTGCCATTGCAACGCCAGTCTCACCGACGGAAGTGGCAACAACAACGTGTTTATATCCTTCAGAGACAGATGATGCGGCTATTTCTATGCATTCCTCTGTATTTTCTCTTCCCGGTTTTTCAAAATAGAAGATGTTCTTTTTCAACATGTTAAGTGTTTATTTGGCAGAATTCTTCATAATCGATAAGTTCCTTGATCGTAGCTTTATCGCTGCATACCGGGCAATTGGGATTTTTCCGGACATTCACCTTTTTGAATTCCATGTTTAAGGAATCATATATTAGTAGCTTGCCTTTTAATAACTGTCCTTTTCCCAGAATGAGTTTGATTGCTTCTGTCGCCTGGAGGGTGCCAATGACGCCTGCCAATATCCCCAATACTCCAGCTTCTTTGCAAGAAGGCACTAAGCCCGGAGGCGGTGGCTCTTCATAAAGACAGCGGTAACAAGGCCCGTCAAATGGCAGAATGGTGGTTACTTGTCCTTCAAAGCGGAAAATGGAGCCGTGCGAAAGCGGTTTTCTGAGAAAAACGCAGGCATCGTTCACGAGATATCTGGTGGGAAAGTTATCGGCGCCGTCAAGTATTACGTCATAATCTTTAATAATATCAAGGATATTGCCGGAAGTTAACCGTTCGGTATAAGGAATGACTTCTACATCGGGATTTAATGCCTCAAGGGTCTCTTTCGCCGAAATAGCCTTGGAGCGCCCGACGTCTTTTGCAGAATGTAATATCTGGCGTTGCAGGTTTGAATAATCAACACAATCACCATCGGCAATTCCGATTTTTCCAACGCCGGCGGCGGCAAGATAAAATGCGGCAGGAGAGCCAAGGCCGCCCGCACCTACCAGAAACACCCTGGCATTCAATAACTTCTGCTGGCCTTTGCCTCCGACTTCGGGGAGAATAATGTGACGGGAATATCGTTCTATTTGTTCTTCAGTAAATGATAATGACATGCTTTTTTCCTAACCTATTTGCCAAGTTGTTAATTATCTGTAGAAAAAAGGCCATGTACCATAACATGGCCCGCTTTGTATCCACTGAGCTTTACAAGGCTTAAATATCTTTTGAGAAAAAATGATAACAAATGCTATTGAGCAAATCAATACATTTTAGAGAACGTGCATTTTGCGTAACATCTCAATAAATTGAGGTTTTTATAATAATTTCCACAATCCACAATCTGCCAACTGCCAACTGCTGGCAAGCGAAAGCCATTAAATAGAGACAACGTTTATTTTTGAGAGATCATCTGTTCCCAATCCGGGCATGGCAGCAGTGGAGATATATTTTGGCTCCCTGCGAGCTTGCTGTAAAGAGGGAAGTTTCATCTTTTTTCTCTGAGCTTCGATAATAGTATGGCATATCCTGTCGAAAGCGACAGGGTCCCTTCCTACAATAATGCCGTTGTAATTCCATGTCCATTGAGGCTTGTAACCGGGGGCCTCCGTTGTATTGCGCCAGTATGACGTCACAAACAATAAACCTGACCTTGTTTACGATATAGGGATGGCTGTTCAGTTCTGCAATATAGGGATTGCAATTGTTGGTGTGGTATTTGTTCGGATTGTGCATTGCTCCAAAAAAATTCTTCATGGCAACGCTAATGCCTGCCAGGGCATGGTCTTTCAGGACGAGAACGTTAATGATGGCGGTACACATTTTAGAGACTATTTTGTTGAAACATGTTCCCACTCTTCCGGCTATCTGGGGTTCGGAGTCGTAACCGCCCTGCGGTAATTCGTCAGTACCAAAACATTGCACGCCTTTGGTTGCACGCCTCACCCGAAACCCTGCCGCTTCAAGTTCCCTGTTATACCGTTCAAATACAATGATGTTTACATCCTTCACTCCGGCAAATTTGAGTCTATGGAAAATGGCATCTACTATTGCTACATGCGACGACATAATACGGCCGAAAGGACAGTTTAGTTTGATGCCTACAATATCGTATGGACGAAAAAGCCTCTGCCATGCATGCTCTTTTGAGGCAGAGCCTGCCAGCTGCATAACTGCTGTATGCAGGAGATTTGTTATTTTTGATTCTTTTACGTTTCCATTGTCAGCAACAACGGCATCATCCCGCCCGATAACTACATCGGGAAGAACTGCAGGTTGCATATCATTTCCATGGGCAAAGTGTGCTGAACAATGTTTCAGGTATTTTGCCAGGATTGAAGTGGCGCAAAACCTCCTTCCATTAGCAATGCTTTTTTAAGAAATAATCTTCTTTCAATGCTTTTTACAGACATTTTACTTTCCCTTAAATAATTTTCAGGTAATATTCATACTTATGACAATTTATAGCAAATGCTTCGCCCCTATACTAAATATTGTACTAAACATAGCGATAATGGCATACATAAAAAGAACCCCCTTTTCCCTTTCACTTCTCGTCCTCTTATTCGTCGGCATTGGCTGCACGACCGTTAAGTATTATCCGTCAAACTTTGTAGAATCACTGAAGCATCCCACTAAATTCCCGGATATTTTCGATTTTAGTGTGCAAAATATTGAGGATGTCGTGGAAAAGAACCCTCTTCTGGAAGGTGAAGATGTAAAAATTACCGATGTTGGTGAGAATAGAAATTCCAGCATGCATGTGCTTCAATTGCGTGAAAATACCGAATATTCCTCACATTACCACAAACGCCATGATGAAGTTATTTATGTGAAAAAGGGCAACGCTATTGCGATACTTGACGGTACGAGATACATGGTAAAATCGGGGTCCATTTTGCAGATTCCCAGCAAAACGGTACACAAATTTGTGAATACCGGCGATGAAGCATTTATGGCTATTTCAATTTTTTCTCCGCCTTTTGATGGTAGGGATCAGAAATTTACACAAAAAGAGAAAAAGACAGACCGGGGGGCAAAAGAAGAAAAACGGCTTGCAGGTGTTACTGCAAAGAAAATAAAGGAAGAAGTTGAAGTCTCATCAGAGGAAGGCACAGAGAAAGAAATTATCGAAGAAACGGAGAAAGTTGCGACAGCAGAGGAAGGTATGAAAGAAAAAGCTGCTTTGCCCTTGTCCGATGTTCGGGATTTTCAAACAAAAAAAGAAGGTACTGCTTCATACGATTATCTAACGTTAAAAGAGAGGGGTAAAAAAAAGGCAAAAAATGCAGAGTCTGTTGAGCCTCCAGAAGTGGACATCGTAAGTTTGCATGAAAAACTTACCCGCCTTTTGAAGTTAAAAGAAGAAGGGATTATCTCCGCCGATGAATATGAAAAAAAGAAAGATGCACTGATCATGGGTGGAGAGAAATATACCTTTGCAGAACCAGAGAATTTGCCGAAAAGAGACTTGCCCCAAAAAGACGCTGCGCTCTTAAAAAAGGTTGATGAATATGCACAACTACCGGAAGATACATACCGTTTACCCAATGCACCATTAGATAAGCATACCGATATTGAAGAGACCTATTATAAGGAAGAGCCGTATACGCAACCGGGAGGGGAACAACGACAGGGAGGGGAGGGTTATGAGGGAACTTCAGCGATTGAGACATTGCCAACGGATCATAAGTTAAGGCTATTGCATGAAATGCTATCGGAAGGCCTGATTTCAGCAGAAGATTTTGAAATAAAAAAGAGGGAGTTGGTACTTAAAACAGAAGAAAAGACCTTTCCGATTCCTCCTCCACCAGGCGCTGACAGAGAAGAAAAGCTTAGCGCCCTTAAAGAATTATATAAAGAGGGGTTGATAACGGAGGAAGATTACCGGCATAAGTATAATGAATTAAGCGTGAAAGAGGAATCAGGGTCTTTTGCCTTTGATGAGAACCCCTATAATGAAAAAGTAAGCGAGCTGGAAGGGTTATATAATGACAGGCTTATTACAGAAGAAGATTACCGGTTCAAATACAAGGAATTAACAGGTAGGGATGTTTTTACCTCTGATATTATTGATAAAGATGTTAACAATGAAAAATTATCAGAACTTCGTGAATTGATGGAACAAGGAATCATTACCAAAGAAGACTATGAAGCCAAAAAAGCCCAATTGACAAGCAATTGACCATATTTTACCCATCGACGCGCCTCTTATCCCGCAAACGCACCAATGAGCGTTCCCACTCATGGCTTGTTCAAGTTTGCAACTTGAACCTCACGTTTTATATTGTTCCTGCCTGCTGGCAGGGGGATTTTGTCATTAAATATAGTCAAACAAGTCAGGTTTTTGAAACTTAAACCGGCAAATGCAGGCGATTCGCACTACATTTTTAGAAAATCAGAAGCTTTGTAACACTTTAGTTTTTTGAAAAATTCCCGGGATAGGAAAAATACCATGTAGCCCCGTCAGGGGCGGTCTGTTTGTAGCGCAATAAAATTCAATAAGGTAAATAGCTCCGTAGGAGCGGCCTGTCCATATTCAGGCAGACCTGTTTAATATGGATTTACAAGAGACAGGTCGCTCCTAACGGAGCTAATATCTGTTATAATATCCTATTTTGCTACAAACAGGCTGCTCCTACGGAGCTTATAGGTAATACGTTTTTCAAAAGACTAAAATGTTACGAAGCTTTTGGCTATACATATCGCAGCAAAGCCGTAACCAAAAAGGATTTAACCACAAAGGGCCTAGCGCGGCCTTTGGCCGCAACCAAAAAGGTGATTTTTAGTTTATTATAAAGTATAGTAGTATCCTCGTAAATAGTAATCAGACAATTTGGAGGACACTACTTATGAATAAGTTGATGGAATTATATCGAGACAGGATCGTGGGTGCAATAAGCGGTCTGGACAGGATTCGTTTTCGCGGGACATTGCGGTGGTTGGCCAGTGAGCGTGGGATGGGAACATTCATGAACCAAGCGAGAATTCTGCTTAAGGATTTTTCCGGTTGGGTCAATGGGCTTACGGCACAGGTGCGAGACAGTTGTGAATCGCGGGCGAAAGATTTGGGTATCGAGGTGCGGTATTTGATGAGCAGCGGTGTTGATAAGGAGAAGTTGGCTCGCCAGATCGCGGCGGATAAGAGGATTACGGAAGGTTCCATCTGCCTGTTGAGTGTGGTAGAGCCTTGTATTGCGCCGATGGTCAAGGGCAACAAGGCCAGCAAGAAGCTCGAGTTGGTAATGGCGCCCCGCAAGTGTGTCTTTGTGTATCATTATTTTAACGATCCAGTGTTTGGTTTTGGTCATGTTCGTATCCAGAGTTGGGCGCCGTTTAATATTTTCATTTGTCTCAATGGTCGTCATTGGCTGGAGCGGCAACTTCAGAAGCAAGGTATTGATTATGTTAAGGACGGCAACTGTTTTGTGCGTATAGAGGATATTGCGGCTGCGCAGGTTCTGCTCCATGAGCAGCTTAAGACTGACTGGGCGAAGCTGCTGAACGGGCTTGCGTTGGGCAGTTGCCCGGCATTGTCGCAGATTCTTCGTCCGTTGGAACCGGAGTATTACTGGTCTGCGGATGAGACGGAGTGGGCGACGGACATCATGTTTAAATCGGTTGAGGCATTGGAGGAGTTGTTTCCATCGTTTGTTCATCATGCGATGCGGGTTTGCGACAGTTCTTCGGTGATGAAGTATTTGGGTAGGCGTAACCTTGCAGGCGCTGCCCCTGATGAGGTTATCAGCGACTATCGAAGACGCTATGAAGGTATACGGGTCAAGCACAGTGTGAATTATAATTCAGTGAAGATGTATAACAAGAGCGGTAGTCTCTTGCGTATTGAGACAACGATCAATAATACGCGGGACTTTAAGGTCTTTCGGAGTCCCAATGATGATGAAGGCAAACCGGCGTCATGGCAGAAGATGCGTAAGGGCGTAAGCGATCTTCATCGACGGTGTGAGGTGAGCCAACAATGCAATGATCGTTATGGGGATGCTTTGGCGGCGGCTCAGGTAGAGGAGAAACTGAAAGAAGTGGTGAGCAGCGCTTGTAACAAGGTTGTCAAAGAGGGCAAGAGGTATCGAGGTTTGAATCCCTGGCAGCAGGATGATTACCAGATGCTGATGTTCCTGTCCAAAGGCGAAAACGCGATAAATGGATTCCGCAACCATGATTTGCGTAAGTGGCTTTACCGGGAATCCGAACAATCCGGCAAGGATCAGCAAAAGAAATATTCCGGACGAACGACCCGACGGATAAAGATGCTGCGGGCACACGGTCTAATCCGCAAAGTTCCGAGGGCCAACCGCTATGTTTTGACGGAGAAAGGCCAGAAGTTCTCTTGTTCACTGATGACCGCTTCAGCCCTTGATATTAAAGCACTTACGGAAATGGCGGCATGAAAAACACGCATAAAAAACAAGAAATTGATGGATAGTAGTACAAAGAAAAACTTACGAAAAAAAAGGTAACAATTTAGTCTTTTGAAAAATTCCAATAATAGCGATGTTTGCCGCATAATGTAGGGGCGAAGCATTTGCTGTAAATTGTCATAAATACATTCATACCCAAACGGGCAAATGCTTCGCCCCTGGTTTTTCAAAAAACTAAAGCGTTACAACCCGACAGAACCCATCAATAAGTATTTCCCGCTAAAACGTTGTAACTCCTAATTAGGAAACCTGTTTCCGGCGTACATCTTTCTGGCATACATTTCGCTCATTTATCACACCTGACGTCTGTTTAAATTGAGTTACCTATCCTGCCAATACTTTTGCGTTTGATATTTTATTGCGAATAAAATATATATATCCCGAAAAATATCAATGTGAAGCGATTCTTCTTTGTTTTTGGCCGTACGAAAAAGCGGTAAGTTACAGACCAATACATTGAAGGCGTCATTGGTGCATATAGCGTAATAATTGGTGGAAATCATTTAGGAAACTGGCTGAAATCTTACGTTCGCTTCATGTGCATTTTATTTTTTGAAAGGAGAGTTTGTATTTTTTTATGAGAGATTTGTATTCGATCTTTAAAACAATGTAACGGTGTAAGCATAAGGTGAATAGCATGGCGTATTTGTTATAACATGCTTCTTTATTCAGCTTATGCGGTAAAATGGCAAGGGAAAATGTTGAATGCGCGGCACACTTGATTTTTCTGGAATTTGCAGTAACAGTGATAATTGTGAAGAAATATCATTGTATTTGGGGAATTTGTAATCAAGAGCAGAAACCAATATTGTATATTTAAGAAAGGGGGACAAGCAAGTGATGAAAAAACTGACATTAGTATTGTATATTTTTTTTATTGGCCTCATAAGTTTTCTGTTTATAGAGGGAACAAAGGTTCATGCAAGTGCACTGTTTGAGGATGAATTTGATGGGAAATCTCTGGAAAATTCATGGATTATATTACGTGAAAATCAAAGTGATATTAGTCTTACCGAAAGCCCGGGGCATTTAAGGATTATATCCAAGGCTGAAGACTTGTGGCAAATAAATGTTAACAACAAGATTAAACTCCTTCGCCGTGGACCACATGGCGATTTTGAAATAGTCGCCAGGTTAACGTATGATCCCAAAGAAAAGTTTCAGCAGGCAGGAATAATCCTATACGAGGATGAGGAAAACTATGTAATGCTCACCCGCCAAAAAGATGACGCACAGCACGTCGTAATGAGCAGGTCTGTTTCTAAAACGGAAGGTGCGAAATCTGCCGCCACATCATTGACAACGTTGTATTTAAAATTAACAAAGTCCGGGGAAAGTATTTCCGGCGCTTTCAGCACGAATGGAGAAACATGGACGACCGTAGATCACATTTCCGGCTTACATTTTAAACATCCGCAGGTCGGCTTGGTAGGTTTTAACGCTCAACAAAAAACCACGGCCAATGCGGACTTTGATTTTTTTAAGATAAGTGCAATAGGCGGAGGGGTTGCTTCTGCAGTGGAGGAATTGCTCGAAGTAAATAAATACAACAAATCCATTCACGTTATGGCAATGTTGATGGTAGGTTTCGGATTTTTAATGGTCTACGTAAAAAGATATGGCTGGGGGGCTGCTACCGCCACCTATATTGCCGTGAGTTTTGTTATTCCTTACTACATGTACTTAAAATCAAAGGGGCTATTCGGAGAGGTAGCGGAATTTCAAATAGACCGTTTAATCCTCGCGGAATTCTGTGCGGCGTCCATGCTTATTGCAATGGGGGCATATTTGGGAAGATTAAAAATGTCTCAGTATATTATTGCGGCATTGTTGTTTGTTCCTTCCTATATGCTTAACGAATGGATTATGTTAGACGATGGAATGGGTTTGATACCAAAGGGGAAGCTCATTGATACGGGCGGGTCGATAGTTATCCATCAGTTTGGTGCATATTTTGGATTGGGCGTAATAATAAGGATGACCACAAAGGAAGACTTCTCGAAAGGTATTGAGTCCGATAAGATAAGCAATCAGTATTCGATGCTTGGAAGTATGGTGCTGTGGATATTCTGGCCATCGTTTTGTGCGGCAGCCGCCGAGGCGTCACAAATGGTTACTGCGGCGATAAACACTATTCTTTCCTTATGTGCCGCAACAATTTCTACTTATCTTGCGACAACGTTGATTCGAAAGAAAATCGTTATTGAAGATATGGCAAATGCCGCACTTGCCGGCGGTGTGGCTATCGGTTCTTCTTGTGCTCATACAACGCCAAGGGCAGCGCTGATGTTAGGTTTCATAGCCGGTATTTTGAGTGTCATTGGCTTTGCACTCATACAACCACGGCTTCAGAAAATGATTAAGGGTATTGATACCTGCGGCGTTCATAACCTTCATGGTATGCCTGGTATATTGGGTGGTCTGGCAGCAATTTTTATGGCAGGCAGCGCAGTGCCGGGATTGCAGATAAAGGGGGTTGTTATAACCTTTGTCGTGGCCATTATTACCGGGCTTGCAAGCGGGACGGTGGTTTCTCTGTTTGGCCACAGAAGAGATTCTTACAATGATGAAGAAGAATTTGTAGTGGAAGCCCACTAAGAGTGCTGCCGGAGAAGATATATTTATATAGACCTCCTGCGTTTAATAAAACGCAAGAGGTCTTTTATTTTTAAGGAAAACATATGAATAAAATAATTGAATGTGTGCCTAATTTTAGCGAAGGAAAAGATCCCCGGAAAGTAGCAAAAATTGCAGATGCGGTTCAAAGGGTTAAGGGGGTGAAATTGCTGAACGTCGAATCTGATCCGGACTATAACCGCACGGTAATTACCTTTGCGGGAGAGCCGGAAGCAGTAAGGGACGCTGCATTTTCTGCAATAGAAACGGCAGCGAACGTTATTGATATGACACTGCAAAAAGGGGAACATCCGCGTATTGGCGCAACAGATGTTTGCCCTTTTGTTCCCGTGGCAAACATTACCATGTCTGAATGCGTTAAAATCGCACATTTATTAGGTAAGGATGTTGGAGAAAGGATTGGTATTCCCGTGTATCTTTACGCGGAGGCGGCAAATGTACCCCGACGTTATTTGCTCCCGGACATACGGAAAGGCGAATATGAAGGCCTTTCAAAAAAAATGAACGATGCGGAATGGCGGCCTGATTACGGCCCTTCAGTATTTAACGACCGTGTGAAAAAAACAGGCGCCACGGTGATTGGCGCGCGGGAATTTTTAATTGCTTACAATGTGAATCTTGATACTGACGATATTTCCGTTGCCAATACTATTTCAGGGATGATCCGGTCTTCGGGGAGAATGAAATTGAATGAAAAAGGGGAAAAGGAGCGTGTTGCCGGTACGCTGAAATTCGTTCAGGCAATGGGCGTGGATTTAAAGGAATACAAAATTACTCAGGTATCCACCAACATCCTGAATTATAAAGTAACCCCGCCGCATGTTGTTTTTGAAGAGATAAAGAAACTTGCAAACGTTTATGGCGTAAACGTCCGTGGCAGCGAGGTTATCGGCCTTATACCAAAAGGCGCTATTATTGAGGCAGGACGTTTTTATTCTTCGGAAGAAAATGAACAAAACCTTGTCAACGTTGCAGTAGAAAAACTGGGATTAAGCCAGCTCAATAAATTTGTACCGGATAAAAAAGTTGTTGAGTATATGCTTGGACTGAATTGATAATTGATACACCGATGGATTTCGCCTGCACAAAAATAGGGATGGGCAGGCCTCTTTCGGCAAAGAGCCTGGAATTATCAGACAAGATATGCGTCGATTTCTTCTTTATTGAAACCATACAATATCTTATCTTCATTAACAACGACAATGGGAAGTTTGTCGAGAGATTCTATGTCATCAGTGCCAACAATTCTTATCGCATCTTTCCTTGCGTCTTCATCCTTGTCTATATCGTAGGAAATGTAATCTGCATTTCTCTTGTTTAAGTATGCAAGCAATTGATTACATTTCGGGCAAAACGGGGTGCAAAATACTTTAAATTTATTTTTAGCCATGTTTTTCTCTCTTTCTTCGTAAAAGGACATTCTATTTGTTACACCCTATAACGGTCTGCGTTTTCGTACAGGATGCTTTTACAAGTCAAGTTAAAATTCAAGCATAAACAAGGTTATCCGTCAACGAAAAAACCCTATTCGCCTCAATTGTTTATGAACAAATTATACTGCCATGAAAGAGATAGGTAATGGCAAAGAAAGTAGCACTACAGCGACATTTTATTCTTACGTCCTGCACAAAAATATGATAAGTTTTCTCCCATAAGGTGCAGTAAAATCCTTTAGACAGTAGGGTGGATTAAGCGACAGCGAATCCACCGTTCCATTATTATTGGTGGATTCGGTGCGAAAAAGCCGCACCTTAATCCACCCCTACACGTTTGAAACGCCAAGTGAAACAACATGGTCTTTGCAGGCATGGTATATTAACCCTGACAGGGTTTGGAACCCTGTCAGGGTTGTTTATTTCATTTTCATGTGAAGTCCCTACATTGAGGATAAGAACATATGCTGAAGTTTAAAAACAGGCAGGAATTGGGGTGGTGTTTTTATGATTGGGCGAATTCGGCATTCGCCACAACCGTCATGGCAGGATTCTTCCCGGTTTTTTTTAAAAATTACTGGTGTCAGGGTATGGAAGTGACAAAAAGTACTGCGATTTTGGGAATGGCAAATTCTTTGTCGGGGTTTTTAGTGGCAGCGATTGCCCCAATAATTGGTGCGATTGCGGATAGCGGGTCGTATAAAAAAAGGTTTCTTATTTTTTTTGCATATCTTGGAGTCCTGTCAACAACAGCGCTTTTTATGGTGCAGAGGGGTAATTGGCTGTTTGCGGCAGTTGCCTACACAATTGGCACGGTTGGATTTTCAGGCAGTGTCATCTTTTATGATTCCATCCTTCCTTTAATAACAAATAAAAAAAGGATTGATTATGTATCTGCGCTGGGCTATGCGATGGGTTATCTTGGCGGAGGAATACTCTTTGCATTCAATATTTGGATGATATTACACCCGGCATTTTTTGGACTGAAAGATGCAAACCACGCAATACGTATTTCCTTTTTAACCGTTGCCGCCTGGTGGGGAATATTTACATTACCCATTATTTTTTTTGTAAAGGAACCCGGGAAAGAACCCCGCATTTCGCCTAAATTTGCTTTCCGAAGCGGATTGAAACAATTAACCCATACCTTACATAAGATGCAACACATGAAAACGATAGTTCTTTTTTTAACCGCCTATTGGCTTTATATTGATGGCGTGGATACTATAGTAAGAATGGGGGTTGATTATGGATTGTCAATAGGTTTCGAATACAGGGACTTGCTGCTGGCATTGCTTATCACCCAATTCGTAAGTTTTCCCTGCGCCATAGTATTTGGAAAGCTGGGTGAAAGAATAGGGGCGAAACATGCGATTTTTATTGCTATCGGAGTCTATATCTTTGCAGTAATGTGGGCAATGAGGATGAAGGCAACCTATGAGTTTTATGGGCTTGCTATCCTTATAGGGCTTGTCCAGGGCGGCATTCAGGCAATGAGTCGGTCTTTTTATTCACGCCTTATTCCCCATGATCAATTGGCTGAGTTTTACGGATTTTACAATATGGTAGGCAAGTTTGCCGTTATCCTAGGCCCTGTTTTAATCGGCATTACAGGGATATTTTTTGAGAGTTCGCGAATGGGCATCGCGTCAATCGTGATTCTCTTTATAACCGGAGGGGTACTGCTTTTTTTTGTGGATGAAAAGAAAGGTGCTGAGCAAACAAAATATCTTTCTTTACGTGAAAACGGACAGTAGGCAGTCGGAAGTTAGCAGTCAGCAATCGACAATCGGCAATCGACAAATTGCAAATTGCAGATTGTGGCCTGAGGATTGAGGATTGAGCACGAGGGGATGGGATCATATCTTGATGTGTGATTAAACCCATTTTTGAAATCAATGATCAATATGTTACCCCTTTTGCGCCTTTATCAACAATATAATAAAATCAATGCGGAGGTTATATAATGGACATTTATCCAATAAAAACAGAAGTAGATTACAAAAAGCACTTTCCGAAATTGAAAATCTCTGGGGTTCAAAAGAAAATACAAAAAAAGGAGATAAACCAGTACATCGTTTCGTTAAAGTGTGTACGTAAAAAATGTCATTGCGAGGAGTGGAGCGACAGCGAAGCAATCTTAAGTCCTTTGGGAACAAGAGATTGCTTCGCTGTCGCTCGCAATGACGGTATCAATGTAGATATTTTAATGAAACGCTATACTAGATATTCTTTTAGTTTTGGTGGAAGCATATGAAGAAAAACACTATCCAGTTGATCCACCTGATCCGGTAGAAGCATTAAGATTCAGAATGGAACAAATGGAGTTATCCAGAAAGGATTTAGAACCATTTATAGGAAAACGTGGTCGAGTGTCAGAAATTTTAATCATCAAAGAAGTCTTACTTTAAATATGATTAAAAAGCTTCATTTTAATCTTCATATTCCTTTAGAAATCTTAATCGGGAATGCACCCGTGGCGGACTTAGAAGCACAAAACTATCAACCTGTATAAATGCCAGATAGAAGCACTGCACTTGATTTAACCGCGTCACCCACCATTGCGCCAAACGCCTGTTGGCGGTTCGTTGTTTTTTTTCTGTCGTCATAGTCCGAAGTAATAATCTCTCATTTTGTTTGCCATAAGTTTCCTTCTCAAAGCCAGAAAGTCTTGATAGTCGTCTATGGTCATTTCCATCAACTCTGTCGGAACACAATTCACTTTTAAATTGTCCAAAAGTTCCTGCTCTGTCGAAATTCCACTTACTTGTCTGTTGTTCTCAATCATTTGCGTTTTGAGTAAGTCGAAATAGTCTTTAGGAGGCTTGTTGCCCACCTTAATGTTTATTTCTGACTGCATATACACATAGTTTGCAATCTGATTGTATTTGCTTCGGTCAAGCCCGTTCTTCTTCAAATAGTCTTTTGGAAACAAATGGTGTATGTCACCACGAAGCGAAATCAAGTCGCTAACTAAAACGTCTTTTGATAAAAATCCTTTGTCGTTAGCTTTTACTTGTGAGGCAAGAAATACGTGGAAATATGGACTACTTGCAACAGAAGTGTCCAAACTTTGTGGCAAAGAAGCGTTCCAAAATGCTTCTGAAAGTTCGGCTTCTTCTCGTTCGTTCAAAATCTCGTTAAATGGTTTGTGTTCAATCTGCTTAATGTCGAAGTCAAACGCACTTTCTGGTGAACCTGAATACCGACCTGTCAGAATTGAATAAACCAACCAACGTCTTGCATAACTCTCAATGTCAACGGAACTTACTCCAAGGTCTTTCAGTTTAAGGTAAACTATGTAAGCAAAATTTATGGCGTTTTGTGAACGGATTAGTTTAGGTGAAATAAAGCCGGCTGATTTTACAATCATTAAAAACCTTTTGAAATTGGTTTCATTGATAAAGTTGGTTACTCCGTTTTTAAGTGTCGCAAATGATTGTTGAGCTATTTCCGCTTCGTATGTTCTTGTTTCAAAATTTCTTCCTGATAACAAACTAACTAAGTCGGAAAGTCTGCCCCTGTTGAATTGTGAAGTAAAAGTAACACGAATTAAGTCATTATAGTCGGGGTCGTAAAGGTCTTCATTTTCAGTTTTGAGCCATTGCATTTTTTGAAAGAAGTCTGTTTTTGCAAACTCCTTGTCATTATCTACTATGTGTTTGTAAAAGTCTGGAGCAATGGCAAGGTGGCAGAAATAGTCAATCGCTTTTCTTAGTTCATTTCCACCATTTTCGGTGTCTGCTGCAATCTTACTCATTGCAAAGTCTGCTTGACTTAAAACAACGCCTTTTGAGTTGATGCGGATAAAAATTTCCGTAACGGTTTCAATGTCTAAGTCAGGCGAAAGTTCGATTAAACCAATTTGCTTTTTCGGTATGTTAATAAGGTTTGAGAAAGCGTTACGAACGTGCTTTTTGTCAACATCAGTATTTAGTTCAAAATAATTGTCCGCAATCTCAAATAGGTCTCCGTTTATTGCTTCTGAAATATCGTGTAGCCAGGTTTTGTCTTTAAGAATGGCTGGATTTTGAACTTCAAACCGTTCTTCAATTGGATTGAACGCTATTTTGATTTTTACTTGTTGATATGTCTTGTTGATTATATATTGTCCAAGAATTGCAGCTGTTAATGCTGTTACTCGTTGTTGTCCATCAATTAAAACCTTTTTACCTTCACTTAAACTTCCGTCTTTCAGCCTTACGTTAGGGTTTCTCCAAGCGATAACATAGCCAACAGGATAACCTTGATATAAACTGTCCATTAAGTCGCGGACTTTTGAACTGTCCCAAACAAATGGTCTTTGAATTTCCGGAATTGCAATTTCTCCTGAATTTACCCAAGCTAAAATTGTCTCGATTAAGTGTTGGTTAACTGAATATTTCTGCATCAAGTCTTTCCTTTTTTGTCTGTTCGTTTATGGTTTCGGTGTCGTCTTTACAATGACCGCCAACGTTTTGCGTGTTGCCGAAGTTGGCGATTTTCAGCACTAAAGTTCATTCGAAGCATTACTGTTTGTTGACCCACAACTGTCGTATGAAGCACGGAACCCTCTGTGTCAATGGTAAATCTGATTTTGTTTCGATGGATTTTATTCAGGTATTCCACCAATGGCGTTACTTCCCGTTCGTGTTGATGTATCAGGTTTACTCCGGGTGTGGTGATGATAAGTTCCGGGTCTTTAAACCTTTGTTGTGTTCAATAAACTGAAAAACATTGATGTGCACTATCATTGTCTTACCGCTTCCTGTTGCCATCCAGTAAGCCAATGCACTTTTTGCAAAGTCTTCAAATTCCTTGCTGTAACGTTGCCTGAAAAAAACTTAGGTAAAGTAAATCGCCAATATCTGATAGTAACTAAGGGTTACTTTCTGTTGCTTGCGGGCTTCCAGATAAGTGTTGTAAGCTTTCAGATACTTCTTTACGGCATCCAATATTTTTTCATCTAAACCAATATAGGCATCATAAGCTTCAATTTTTTCCTGTGTTGACTTGTCGAATAAATCAATCGTCTCCCTCAGGAAGTGCCTGCGTATATGTTGATATAATTTTAATTCCATAATTTTGACTTAACTGCTTTTATACTGTATTTCCAATGCCTTTGGAAGCATCAGCAGAAAAGGCAATGTTTTTTCATACTTTAAATCTTCATAGAATAATCCTATGCGGGCTAAATTATTGTAGTAGGCTTGCAGGTTGTGATAATAGTAATACTCGCTTGCTATATACCACGCATTTTGACCTAAATGGCTACTTAAAAACCATTTTTCCAGCAGCCTGGCAGCTCTGCCATTACCATCATTGAATAGATGAATTTTTACAAATACTAAATGAATGTAAGATGCATAATAGAAAATCTCTTCGGTGCCGGGCGAACCGGCAAGCAATGTTTCCAGTTCATCCCAAAAACGTTTAAATTCCTTTTTTACAATGGATGCAGGCGCAGCTTCGTATTGTATGCGTTGAGACTGCTGCTCCATAATCAGCATGTTACCTGTCCTTATCACGCCCCGTTGTGCCTCCGGCAATAACTGACGGGTAGCTATGCTGTGGGCTTTATAAAAATTGGATAGGCTAAGCCTGTTGTCCCTTGCAAATTCATAGGCGGCATACAAATCATTGGGCTTTTCGGTCAGGTTGGGCAGATATTCTATGTTGAGCACTTTGTGTTTTACATAGCTGTCAACCTCTAAGGTTTCGCCTTCTATACGGGATGAAGACATTACCGATACTGCAGTGGCAAATTTAAAGTTATCCGCAGTCCATTCTTTTTGTTTAATTGAAGAAAAGGCATCATTCAGGTCTATATCCAGCATGGATACATACGGTGACAGTAAATCGTTTTTAAGCAACTCTTCCATACTGTTTACTGATTAAAAATGTTTGCGTGAATAATATTTACCCGTGACAATCCTTTGCCTACTTGCAGTTGTTTGTCTTTGAGCGTTGCCAGAATATTGAAATCATAATTGACTTCTATTTTTCCCATTGAAGATGGGTGCATTCCCGATTTTTTGTAAATATAGTCAAAAAAATAAGGTTTTCGGAAGATGAATAATAAAATTTATTGCAAGGGTGGTACAGGCATTCCTGCCTGTATTCCGCACAGACAAAATGCCTGTGCCACCCGTATAGGCAGGCAGCTTGTGTATTAAATATCACAAGCAGGATGCTTGTGTTACATTGTGCAGATAATTACAAAAAATCGGGAATGCCCCCAGTTTCCTTTTGCTATAGTAACTCTCGATATCAAGGCTCGCGGTTAAACTATATCTTTGCAATTATAAAGTCAAGAAAATCATGTGATATAGTTAAACTTGCATTGTACAGATGCTTCAAATTTAGCGGTATATAATGGCTACTTTGTGTGAAGATTTTTGGAAGCTTTCAATTGTTACCTTCATTTGAAATCTTAAAACACCAGCAACTCTAATAGTTCCAAACAGGGTTTGTCCGTGCCACCCTTATAAAACTCGCATTTTGTGAGCTTTTTGAGTATACATCGCAAATGGAGAGCCGCCTGAGTGTCGTTGTCAATACCTGATACCATCAAAGAAATTACACACCTTCATGGAAACAATACCTTCTTTTCCCCGGTAGAAATGGTCGCTGTTTTCTATTAACTCACTTGTCACGGGCAAGGGTATTTTTTCTAAACCTTGCAGTGTGTCTTCCACTGTTGTGGCGAAATCATTTTGATTATATATGAATAATTTTGGTTTTTTACATTCCCTTAAAAAACTGAGGTTATATTTGCCAAATGGCGTGGAAATTGAAGCGAATGCCGATACGGCATCGCTTGCCGTCGCCACTCTCATGCCAACAATACAGCCAAATGAATACCCCGCAATAAATATCTTAGCGTCCCTGCCGGACTGCTTTACCAGGAAATTTAGAGCTGAATGAACGTCCGTTAGGGCATCGGCATAATTTTCACTGCTCATTGTTTTTTCCCAGTACTGAAATATTTCTGCAATATCTTTCACCCCGCATTCGCTGTTACCAACGCCGCGGTAATTGAAACGGAGCGAGAGAAAGCCGGCTTTTGCCGAAACACGCGCAAGGCTCGTTATTATATTGTTTTCCATATCGCCGCCGAGGGTAGGATGGGGGGGGCATAAAAGAATTGCCCTGGAAGGCATTGTGTTTTCATCGTATGCCAATACTCCCTCGAGGGATAAATTATCAGAAGGGAAATGAACGTGTTCTTCTGTTATGTTCATGGTTGTGCAGAGACGTCCCTTTCTTTTTGAATGCCTTTCAAAAGCATTCGTGATAATTGGATATTGTGTATGCCATATTGTTGTATTTGCTTTACATACTTTTGCATTTTCGCGCTATTATTGTTTTCCCGGATAACCGGCTGCGTTTCTTCTCTCAAAAACTCTTTCCATTTATCATAGAGTAATCCGTAATCATCATTATGACACTCTATACAGATACTGCGGGTATCACGGAAGAGAAAATTGTTTTCTTCCTGTTTGTGGCAATCGGTACACAACACCGCCTTATACATCCAATCAGGGGTTCCGGTGACGGGAGAATGAATGCCCGCATAGCGGAACGAACCGTTTCGGTAGTCGTTTACCGCGGAATGGCATTTCAAACAATCGTCATTTGTTGCTTCATTGTGATGACATTTTTTGCAGTCGTTTTCTTCAATTATTAAACCGCCGTGTGTTTTCGTGTTTGCCGGATCGTTATTATGGCATTCACAGCATTCAATGTTCTGTAAGGGAGAATGATGGTTGTGCAAAAAAAAGCTGTCCTTATATTTTGTACGGTAATGCAAATAATTTACGTGGCACCTGTCCGTGCATGAGCCTGAAGGATACACGAACGGTGTTTGCCGCATCAACAGATTTTCTTCCCCTGATGTGGGTGAATTGAGCGAAGCGATAAAAAAACAGGCGATGATTATTAATCGTTTCATGTGCTTTCCTGCAAGACCTGATTGAGTTTCGTAATGCTGTATTCCAGAAGGTCCTTTACATATTTAATGTTGTGGGCGCCGTTACTCCCATCTTCCTTGATAAAATAATAATTCGACTCCGCTTCGGTAATAACATGCCCTGCATTCGGAAGAGGGAGTTTTTTTGCCCTTTTCAAAAGAAGCTTTAGCAACCTCATTCTTTTCGAGACGAAAGATATTTGCTCAGATACTATTTTGTCAAATCCACTGTCATGGCAATTGTTGCATACCTCCGGCGCTACTTTTGATAATAATACGTCCTTGTGGCATGCCGAGCAATTGAGCGTTGCGATAAACATGGGATCGGGTTCGTCCGCAATGCCTGCGCCGCCCGTTCCCGCCATAACCATCCATTGCGTTTTGTAGAGAGAGAGGTCAAATGTGCGGTTCGGAATATTTGAAAGCACAACTCCATTTTTCTTCATAGCGGTATGTATAATGGCACTGTGGCATGCAACACATGATGTTTTGTGATTCATTATATGGATATCATGCATGTCCGGTGCAGTATACTTTTCCTGAATAGTTTGATGGCATACATAACAATTCTCCCTGACAACGGCGCCGTTTCCCTGTACAACAGCGAAATGACAATCGGAACAACCCACGTTCTTCCTTTCTTCATAAGCAATGTGGTTAAATGTGTTGCCGTAAATTTGAATGGTTTTTTCTACGGGAGCATGACACAAGGTACATTCGGAAATGGGTTGTTTCTCCCTTGTGAGAAGCGCCTGTTGCATGCCGGCAAAATGACATACATTGCAGGTATCGGCCTCTGTCTCAAAATGTCTTCTGCCATTACCATATGCGAGTGGCAGGAGACACAGCGCAACGTAAGATTGCCTGGAAAATGCTTTGTATGTGTTGCATGCCGGAAATCTCTTGTTTTTTTGAATCGGGTTGCCGTTTCTGAGAGTTTTTGTAAAGGATGACACAGTTCTGATGTACAACGTTCATCCGCCATTTCGACCGCCATTACCTTCATGCTTCTGTTTTCGGGTGCATGGCAGTCGATACAGGCAATGTTCCCTGACAAGACATTGTAGCATTTATTGTTGAATGTGACGTCCGAATGGCACTTGCCGCAATATTGTGTATACTTCACCTTCGTCACGGTAAAAAACAGCGCTGCCACAGCAATTGCAATGGCTATGAGTGCAGAGATTGCCAGCCGGACGGCGTGTCTTTTATTTAAATTTTTTACTTCTTCAAACATGATTTATTCTTCACTTACAACGTAACACTTTAGTCTTTTGAAACTGGAAATTGTCATTTGTAGTGCGACGAGGTTCGTCGCACTACATGGTAGAGACAGGTTTCAAACCTGTCTCTACTTAGATATCTCAAGTGAGGAACGAGCCGCAACCACTGGAATCAAAATCAATGCGAATATATTTTTTCCGCCAAAACGATGGATATGTCACGGTTTAATGACGTTCTTATCATTCTTGCCCTGAGGGTACAGACATTATCTTTCAGCGTAAAGTGGAATGGTATCATTCGCTTCTCCTTATAGTGCAGCGCTGTTTTCAATTCTACAAACAGGCTTGTCTCTCTGTAGCCTGCAACATGCCCCGTTTTATTTAACAACTCTATTGTCACGAGCACTTCCCGGTATCCGTAGTCACCCGTTGGTACACTATGCGGGATGCCGGTATTGGTTATTTCAAGTGCGCCTTCAATAGCATCTTCTGTTTGAACTATTTTAGTAAAGCAAAGGGACAACATATGCTCGTCAACGGGAATTAACTCCTGAAAAGAAAAAAGATGCTGCTTGCCTTCCCGCTTTGGATATATCTTTTGCCAGGGTTCATCCTGAATAAGTTTTCGGACTATTTCCGGCATATGGCAGTCCTGGCAGGTCTTTTTATCTTCGGCGTCTTTTATTTCTTTCCAGACGTTATACGTGCCGGCGTGGCATTTTCCGCAAAGTTCACTGCTCTTGTAAAACATATTCATCCCGGTAACCGGATGTGGGGCGCGGGCAGGGGTTGGTCCGGCGAGTGTGCAGTCATTTAAATGGCAGGCATTGCAATTGACCCCCTCTTCAACATGTATATTCCGAGGGACGATGCTTGCATCGGTAAAAATGGTTTCCGGTACGTGGCATCCAAGGCAAAAAGTGAATGAATAATCAAATGCTTGTTCCCTGAAGGCATTGCTGGTATAACTTCCGGCATGGGGAGAATCTTTCCATTCATGGTAAATATCAATATGGCAATCGCCGCATTTTCCCGCTTCAGGTGACTTCATGCCTGTTTCCACCAGCTCAGGGTAAATAATGCAGCCGCTGATAATGAAGGCCATCGGAAAGAAAAAGATAACTATGAAAAAGGGGAACAGACGTCTGCCCATTGATGCATTTTCAGGATTGCTTTGTATCATGCCTTCGTTTTCCTCTGAAAATGAATGGAAGGAAGATAAAGAACAAGGCGCTTGCCACAAGAATAAAAATAAAGACAAACTCGTTGTGGATACATTTTTTGAGCAAATACACGGGAATGAAAAACCACGGAATATGTTCCGGTTTGTTTACAGGGTTAAACGGGAGCGGGAAAAATAAAACGGCAAGGAGGTCAAGCACCACAAGAAAGCAACCAACGATAATGTACCGGAACATTTCGTTCGGGAAAAAGGGTTCCAGCATATCCGGACGTTTGTTTTTCGTGTAATCTTTCATAATTTAGTCAATACCTTTTTTCTTCGGAAAAGACGCAGATAGCCATTGCACAAGTCATTGCGTTGATGAATTGTAATTACTAAGCAAAACAATATATGCCAAGCATTTTTAATGCGAATGTTTGTAACACTTTAGTCTTTTGAAAATTGATACACATATTTTAGCTTAATATGGGTGGCACGGACAAGCAGTGCTTGTCCGTGGTCGTGTGCAAATGGGGCTACGTCTAATTTCCACACGGACAAACGGAGTTTGTCCGTGCCACCCAAAACTAAACTGCAACATATTTTCAAAAAGCTAAATTGTTACGAATGTTTTGAGTTAAACAACCACATGGCGATGGTTAAAATAAAGAACGCAAACGATTTTGACAGAGATTTTTGCGCCTATGTGTAATATTTACAATGCCATGCCGGGTATAGTCAAAACATAGAGACTATTTTGCGCTTATTTCCAAAGTGGTGGTGTAGACGTAATCATCCGTCTCACTGCCTTTACCATCAGCATCAACGCCTGCCGCGTAAAATGTTATTGGCTCCGTAGCGTCGGTAGGAGCCGTCCACTTCACCTTCCAGTTCTTTTTCTTTGTTCCCTTATACGTATGTTCTATATATTTATCCTTGTCAGCTTTATCAAGTCCCCGATAATCATCCGCAGGAATAACCTGTGTGGTATTCCCGATTTTTTTAAATTTTCCCACTCTGTTTCCGCTTGCATCAACCGCAGTCATTTCAAACCCACGTTTTTTTCCACTGGAGTTGCTAAATGCTACCTTTAATTTGATAGTTTTTCCAGGGGTATACTCATAGGGACCGGAAATAGAAAATTCAGCATCCCCGGAATCGTTGGTGTATGTATCATGGCAACCACTTGCATTACAGGTGCCGGAATCATCAGGAGCTCCGGTACGGTAAGCATCAGGACCGCTTGCCGATGCAAATACTGCACTTGAAAACATACTGCATAACGATACACTCAACGCCAAACAAGAAAGAGAATTCTTTACTATTTTCACATTACAACTCCTTACAATAAATGTTTTTATTCATACAGATACTATTTCTTTTTTAAGGTAATTTCCAATGGTGTTACATCTGTTTGATTCATTTGATAGGATTGATTGTAAGCATCGTAACCTTTCTTATACACTTTCATGGAATACGCACCTGCCTTCACTTTTTCAAGAATAAATTCACCGCCTTCGTCTGTTTTCGTTTGATATTTGATCTTACCATTTTTACTGAGGCGTACTTTAGCGCCGGCAACGGGTTCTCCGGCTACATCAATCGTATCCGATAAATACTCCCGGGCATTATATTCAACAATCCAATCCTTTATTGTGTTATATTCACTATTGCTGTTGAGGTTCGGCCACATAGTACCCTCGCTGGAATTTTTATCAAGTTTTCTCAATAAGAGAGAATCCTCACTTCCCGGAGTAACCAATCTTGGATCCGTTACTTCAGCATATGTCGTCAAGGGTATGCTACTTTCAGAGCCACCCTCTTTGTGGCACGAAATACATTTGGCGTCGAGAATCGACTTTACACTGCTCTCATAACTTATCTCCGAAGAATTACCTCCGTTATCATTACTGGTTACCATACCAGCAAGATCGAGGTCATTTGTATTTATAAATACTCTGCCCTCTGCTTCGGTAGTATGACAACCATCCGCATTACAACCACCATTTTCTGCGCCGGTCGGCATCGATACCGTACGGCCACGATAAGATACAGATATGGTAAACGGTGCTGTTAAATCCTTCTCTGAGTAAAAATTTCCTAACTGATCTGATCGCAAGCGTACTTTTTGGCCATTAGCGTCTGTTATTTTTATTTTTGCACTCTTTCTCGCATTTGAACCTTCAGCATCATCATAAATCGTTCCCCCAATAGAAAACGTATGTTCTCTGCCTCCTGTGTGGCAACCGCTCGTCAAACAATTCCTTCCTGCGTTGTGAGAATCCTCGTCTTCACCATCATCATCATCATCTTCTTCCTCCCCATCTTCATCTTCGTCTCCATCATTATTTATTTTATGATCAGCATCATTGCCCTTTTGTAATAAATAGACCCCGGTATTTTTATTCAAAACACCTGCAAATGACATTGAAATCACATATATTTGAAAAACAATTATTGCCAAAATACAGTAAATAGATTTCAGAAATTTTTTGTTCATTGAACTGTTCATAAAACGATCTTCCCGTAAAAAAGTTGAAACAAGGTATATATCCTGAAAAAGCACTTTTTGTTTGCCATTAGCTCTCAAAAAACTTCTGCCCTCTATGGCTAAAGCAACTAGAATACCATACAATTCAGAAAGAATTTGCATTGATTATAAGTATCTGAAACATTATTACTTAAAATAAATTTATCGTTTATTTTATCATTATTACAACACATGAATTTTTCAGACTTTTGTAATTTTTACAGATAACTATTGTAATTGTGACATTATTCAGGGGGTCAGAAAAAGATTCCTATCTTTTCGCGCTTTCGCGTTATATCCAAGATGCTCATAAAATATGAATTTTAAATTGTTAATTGGGTGGCACGGACAAACCTTGTTTGTCCGTGCCACCCTCTATCGATACTTAAATACTATATTAAATTTTTCTAAAAACAGATGCTTTTGACTATATCAGGAGGCTTACGTGTATTGATACCTGGATTGTATATTAAATTTTAGAAAAATAGATACTTTTGGCTATAAACAATTAGTAGAGACACGACATGTCGTGTCTCTACGTGACTCATGCTTCCCTGTCTGCGTACGTTTCCGAAGGTAGCCAGACCGTCCCGGTCTGGGCGAGTCGCCTGTCTGCGTGCCGGGACGTATAGGCAAGGCCGCTTGTGTATTAAATATCACAAGCAGGATGCTTGTGTTACATTGTGCAGATAGTTACAAAAAATCGGGAATGCGCCCGGGAAATATGCTATAGTAGCCGCATGAACGAAGAACATTCACCTATGAAATTGCTTATGAAAAGATTGCAGCATAATGAAAGTGAAGTGGTGCGCCAAGCCCTTGAAGAAATCGGCAGATCCGGAAAGGGGAATCGCGAGGCCATAAAAATGCTTCAGGATTTTTTAAAGGGAGAGCGGCGAATGCCTCTCCGCGTTTTGGCGGTTCAAACTATTGCGAAAATAAAGGAGTCCCCTCAATCTTCCACAAAAGAATTCAAAAAACCGAACGTCTTTCAGTGTCCGGGGGCGGAGAAGATAAAAAGGGTTGAAATTTTGGAGGTAACGTGTCCCCACTGCCACCAGGAAGGTACGGCGTCGGTAGCCGGTTTTGAATATGAATTCGCATGCGAGAGCTGCGGGGGCATGATAAAGCGAGATATCCCTGAAAGCTGTATCGAGAAGTGTCCTATGGGAAGCGAGTGTGTTGGTGAAGGGCGTTATCAAAAATATTTACACGGCAGAAAAAAAGCTACTGGAGATACATAGCGCAGCAAAAAGTCGCAACCAAAAATGTAGAGACGCACGGCCGTGCGTCTCTACTAATCAATGCCTTACTGTTGCTTCGACAAGCTCCGCACGAGTATGCATTTTGAAAAACGAGCATTAAAAACAAGAAGTTGATGGATAGTAGTACAAAGAAAAACTTACAAAAAAAGAGGTTTTTACAGGGCAATATTATAAACCCATTTACTGGCAAAATGGAGTAGTGTATTTCTCTATACCTACCGTAGTCATTGGCTCGTGGGCGAGAAAGACAAGGGGCTGCTGGGGTCATTTAGAGAAGCAAGGATGGTTTATATTGATTTATGTTGCAGGTATAGGTTGTATCATAAAAGTTTAAGGGAAATTGGTCAGGAGCTGGGAGGTTTAACCGTTGGAGGGATGAGTCAGGTAAGAAAGAGATTAAAAGAAAAACTGCAGAAAGACGATACCTTAAGGTTCATGTATAACCGGTGCAATAAGGCGCTCTCCGACGAATAGTTATTTATACAGGTAAAAGGATTTACCTGAATATTAATCAATTTCAACATATCCTTGTAATTAAAACTGTTAAATGTATAATCGTTTCAGGAAAAAATACATTGTTGTCAATAGGTTAGGTTTGACCCCATGCCATACCCATGGGTAAATATTGGTGATAAGGCGGCCGTCTTTGAGGCCACCCACGGTACTGCCCCCAAATATGCGGGAAAAGATATGGTTAATCTGGGTTCAGTTATTTTATCAGGGGTAATGATGTTTGAGCATCTGGGCTGGGATGAGGCAGCAAACATGATTGTGAAGGCATTGGGAAAGGCTATTCAAAAGAAGACAGTTACGTATGACCTTGAACGTCAGATGAAGGGCGCTAAATTAGTCAAGTGTTCCGAGTTTGCCGATGAAATAATTAAGAATATGTGAGGTAATTCTTCAGCCACAAACCTGAAATAAAGAAGGAGGGAACAAAATGTCGGTCAAAGAAATGATAAAGAAAGAGATTGATAAACTTCCGGAAAATCTTCTTCCAGAGGTCTTTGATTTCATTCAGTTTTTAGAAAGCAAAAGAGAAAGAATCGTGATTGCAAGAGCCTCTCAGGACTTGTCCACTGCATCATTTCAAAAAATATGGGACAATGAAGAGGATGCAGTTTATGACAGTCTATAATAGAGGAGATGTCGTTCTTGTCCCTTTTCCATTCAGCAACCAAACTATCATAAAGAAACGTCCGGCGGTAATTATTAGTTCTGATGTTTATAACAATACATCCTCTGACATTGTTATTATGGCAATTACGGGAAAAACAGGCAATCTTACCATAGGAGAATGTTTAATAGAAGATTGGCAGAGTGCTGGTTTGTTAAAGCCTTCTTCTATCAAACCAGCCATATCAACTATTGAACAAAGCTTAGTTTTAAAGAAACTTGGCAAACTTTCGCCTAAAGACCTCATTTTAATGGAAAATGTACTAAAAGAATTTTTAGATTTGATATAAAGAAGATTTGCTTATTGACTTAGCTCACCCCTGGTTTTTACAATTACTTATTAACTTAGTTTGTCCAACACATAGGAAGGGGTCAAATCTTTACCATTGACAAATATGTAATTGATAAAGATTTGACCCCATCCCTCTGCAGAAAGACGATACCTTAAGGTTCATGTATAACCAGTGCAGTAATGCGCTCTCCGACGAATAGTTATTTATACAGGTAAAAGGATTTACCTGAATATTAATCAATTTCAACATATCCTTATAATTAAAACTGTAATCATTTTAGGGAAAAAACATTCTTGTCAATAGGTTAGGTTTGACCCCATTGACTCCCCTTGCCAATAGGTTAGGTTAGGTTAGGTTAGGTTTGACCCCATTGACTTTGACTACACCCTAACTAAAAAAGGATTGATTCCATGAAACAGCTTACCAAATTGTCAAATATTGATCAGTTCTTACCCAGATGGACGAAAAGAGTTATCGCAGAAACGGGTGGGCGAGACCCTCTTGGTTTATCAAGGGTTTCGGACATGATTGTCGAATTCCTTTTAACAGGTATTACTACTCAAACGAATAGAGCAAGATACTATTCATTTTACTGCTGGAATATCTGGAATATCTGGCATATTCATCTAACGGAAAAGCCTCAGAAGTATAAAGATTTTGTTGACAGTTTTCGTAGAAGAGAGGCAGTACTTGCCATGTCCACATATGCCAACAATAGTAATACCTCACCTGTTGGCATTAAAGCCGCCCGTCCAATATTGGAGAAAGGATTCCAGAGAGGTGAGATGGACAGTAATTTTCGTGTTCTACCTTCGAATGCGCTGGGTGGCTATGGTCAGTATTACGGAGGAAGCCTGTATCAGCTTGGGTTGACGCGTCGCATTGAAAATGGAATTGACCATTTGAATAAAGGAATGGGAGAAGCATTGGCAGAAGCATTTCATTTATCTATTCATGAGACTCCTTACATCCAAAAGGAACTTTTTCGAAAAACAAAAATTCCACTTGTTGACTTTGATGGGTCTAAAAAATTGCTGACTCTCGATGCCATCATGAAAAAATCTGGAGTCATAGAACGGAAACTTCTCATAGATCTGTTTTTCGGCTTCAATGGCACTACCATTTGTGAAAGCACCTTACTCAGAAGACACACCTTGGGTCAAATACTCCACATTCTGTGTGAATATGAAAGACATGATTTATATCTAAACCTAGATAGCATCGATGTCATTTTTGTCTATGCGCCTTCTTACTTCGATGTCATTTGGTCTGAGGAGGATGATAAAACTATTCCATATAAATGTCCTGAAAAGTTTAGACGTTGTCACTCTCTTTGGAGGCAATTCTGTCTCCAACAATATTTTACAAATGCATTAGAAAACATACTATTTGCTGTTTTGGAAATAATAGGTAATGAATCAGCGGGTCTAACTATAGAAAATATTGTTTTACGATTGATGGAGACCACATTTCTCAAAGTTTTACGAGAGAAAGCAGGAAAGGATTGCTATAGACCAAGAGAAATCCTTAAAGCTTTTAACATCGAAGACATTCCGACTCATGAAGCATCATACGATTTGCAACAATTGCTTATTCCAACTGCTAAAAATAGCGAATTTGATATCCTGAGGATATCTGAGGAAGACACAGGAAGTGTTACGGCTAAGGCAATGCTACTTTTAGCAGTTCTTTATGGAAAGTGGAGAGGAATTCAGGATGAAGAAGGCATGTGTTATGTACATGAACATGCTGGTAACGGCCTTTGGTTTTGGACGTTTATGCCAATCATTGATAAATGGCTGGACAAGAATACAAAGTGGGATGAAACACTAGAAAGAATTATAAGATGTTTCATTGTTGATCAACATGATAGAATTATGTACGAGAAAAAGAGATTGGAAAGTTGCTGGTTCAGAACTGATGGAAATCGACTATTTAAAGAACAGGAATACTCACCTAAATTTCGTGCTAATCGACATCTTCAAGCAGTTAATATTATGCGTGACTTATGTCTTATAGAATCTGACGATGAAGGATACCTTTCGATTACCTCGAAAGGCAAAACAATTCTGAACAAAATACTGAACGAACATGAATGAGTAATAAGAAAGACAATCGATTCAATTTGCATGAGATACTTGATAGTAGCTCCTATGATCATGCGCTCATAGCTACGTATACTTTTGACCCAGAGTTCTTTGAGGAGTACTGTCTTGAAAAACTTAAAAGTCTAAGTGGAAATGGTAATATTTCTGTTCTCGTAGATAGGGGTGAATACGAAAAAGTCATAAAAGGAACAGACTCATCAATGCCACAAAAGGCAAATCTTCGTTATCTCTTACATCCAGTTTACGTTCTAGGTGCATTTCATTCAAAAATATTTCTTTTTGTAAATCAAGACCATGGCTTGCTTGTAATCGGAAGTGCAAATTTTACCCGTCCAGGCCTTGCATCAAATGCAGAGTTGGTGTCATGCTACGAATATGAAGTTGAGGAAAAGGAACAATTTAAGTATTTGTTTATGTCTGCATTTCACTATTTCAGACAAATAAGTAACTATTCTCTAAGTCAAACACTCGAATCCAATATTCGGGTAGTAGAACGGGAAATTGCCTGGTTAACTGAAGGGTATAACAATGAAATAAACGAATCAAATCCAGTACTACTACATAACATTGATACCCCACTATGGGAACAGCTAAAGGCGAAAATTGAACAACCCGTTGATTCTATTTCTGTGCTTTCCAGATATTTCGACCCAACACCTACCCTTCTTGATAGAGTGGATCGAGATTTTAAACCGAAAAAAATTAAAATCTTTACTCAAAACGGAATCACCACATTGACCTCACAATGGTTGAAACATCCGCTAGTGAGGAAGAGTAAAGTTGAGATATATCTATGTACATATAAAGATGAAGAACATAGCCAACCCCTTCATGCAAAAGCTATTGCTATCGAGAAAGATAAAAATATCGTATTTGCTTTTGGTAGTGCCAATTTTACTACACCAGCGATGTTGCGTACCATGAACGATGGTAATGCTGAGGTAATCTTGTGTTTCCATGGCTTAAGTAAATCGAGTATAAGCCCAGAAAGGTTTTTTGATCCAGACAATACTGCCATTCTGCTTAATCATGAAAAACAATTGAATTTTACGCAGGAGGAGGACAAAAAATCTCCATCCAATAGATATGATATATTACTTAAAGAAGCCTTGCTTGAGGGTGAACGGTTGTGCCTGATCGCTGATATTTCTGAAAAATTTAGACAATACCCTCTCATTGCTGAAATCAGTTCTCCAAACAAACCTACGCAACAAGTTAAGTTGCAGCAGTTAGATGAAGGATACTACGACGCAGACCTTTCAGATGAAATGCTGAAGAATTTTGGTGATCAATCATCCGTTGTTCAAATAAAAGCTTTGATGAACGATGAATTGATTGCACTAAGCAATCCTCTTCTATTAACCCAATCTACAAGATATTCAAACCGGTGGAAGTGTGCGTCGCGAGCGACAAATAAAGGAAGCAATGCAAAGCACAGACAAGTTCCATGAAGCGCTCAAGGAGATGAACCACTCTGGTGATTTAGATCGCCAGATACAGTTCCTGATCTATTGTGATATTCCAGTAATTGAAGCAGAACAACCATTTGCACGTAGGGCAAGACCACCTTTGGATCGGAACAAGGAAATGCGAAACATTGGAGAACGGAATCTCAAACACTTTGTAGACCTTCACGAAGCAACCATTGACTTCATAAATAGGCATTTTGGAAAGCTCAAAAAACATATAAAAAATGGAACTATAAAAGGCATACCAAACTTTATGCATATCTTTCTTGCCATTTGTTGGATTCTTGAGAACCAGATTGAAAGGGTAATTCAGGGGTTTAAGTCAAAATTAACACCGATGACTTCAAAAGAGTGGTATGACTACCGTGAACAACTTGATGAATATTTTAAATACTTCAAGGAAGTTATGGATTGTCTTTGGGGTGATTATCTAACGACCATGCTTAAACATCACACCCGCCGGGAAATCAGGGAAAAACTCGATCCTGATTTCCACTATTTGAAGGATGTCTGTTCGCAGATGTTGGGATTTAGGTCAAGAATTGAGGTCTTGCGAAAATCTCAATTAAAGGTCCAACGTGAAAGTGGCAGGGCTTTAGTCCTTCCAGAGTATTTTGAATCCATTCTCAAAGAGGAAAAATGGCACATTTATTGTGAACATATAAACTCGTCCATTGTTCAAATCAGAGCTTTAGTTGAAAATAACTCGATTGTACCTAAAAATCAGGTTCTATCAACCAATTTTCAAGAGATTAAAACTGGTAGAAGTATAGGATGTGAATATCAAATAAAGGAGGCGCAGCAAAGTACATTGCAGTGCATAGAAGCAATCAAAGAATTATACAACTCCAGCAATTCCAAGGCACTGAAACAGTTCCTGACTTTCTGTGATATTCCAGTAATCAAAAATATACAACCAATATTAGCATACAGCCCAAGACCTTCTTCTGGGTTGAGCAAGGAAACATGGAGACTTGGAGAATGGAATCTTAGACACTTCATAAATCATCACAAAGCGACACTTCACTTTATAGACAAACATTTTAGAAAGTTAGAGATACATATTAAAGATATACCTAAAGAGAACATACCAAACTTTATGCATATCTTCCTTGCCATTGGTTGGATTTTGAGGAACCAAATCGAAATGGCAATTCACTGCCTTAAGACAAAAATAACTCCCATGTCTTTAGAAGAATGGCAAGAATACCTTAAACAACTGGATATATATTTTAAAAAGTTTAGACTACTCATGGATTGTCTTTGGTATAAATATCTTTCTATCATGTTAAAATATTATGCACATGAGACAATACGGGAAAGGTTCGAACCAGATTTCCAATTTCTAAAAGACATTTGTTCGCATATGCTTGGATTTCGACCAAGAATTGATATTCTATGTAAGTCTCATTTAAAAATTCAGAGATCAGACGGAACAATAATACTTCCTGAATATTTCTCTTCTGTTTTCAATGAAAAGGATTGGAAATACTACTCCAATAATATAAAAAAGATTCATCGCGCTATTTTTAAACACTTTTTCAAAAAGAAACACAAATTATGAAAAGAGAAAAAGGAAAGAAAAACTTAAGCACAAAAAGACTTGGCTGCTAATAAAAAGTGGGAACAATTTGACAGAGTATTTGAAAGCATAAGCATAAAAAAGATTTTTCAAAGTTGCAAAGGAGCTTGAAGGAAAAAGTAATATCACGACGTTATCCATCTTTTCGTATAGAGTTATCTGATGAATTAAAAAATGATTCCGAATCGATTTTGGTTGCGAAGGAAGTAGATGACTGTATTAAGCAATTAACTTTTGTACTAAAGCCCTTTAACACAACCATTAAAATAAATGATTATTTCTCAGTTGCGGTTTCCGTTGCCCATTGTTTTAAAAATTGCGAAGAACTCTCATCCTTAGAAAATATAAAAACTGCTACGAGTTTGTTGTTGTCAGAGGAAAACATAGCTGCAGTAATAAAATGTTTGTATCAAAATATAGATGCAGTACTCATAGAACATAATAAAATGGACAGATTTTTTTTTTGGGCGTCTATAGAATGTAACACTTTACCAAACGGAAAGCCTATCAGGTTGATTCGAATACATAGACAACAGTGTATGTCTAAAAGTTTTTTTGTTGATGGACAGCAAAGAATTGCATATAAATGCGGTCAGTGTTTTATGCCTTATGGAATAAAATGGGCTGGCTTGGACAACAAAAATGTTGGGTTAACTGGCTTAGAAAAGAACATTCCTGTATACATTCAATCTCATGCGTTGGAAAGGTTATACGAAAGAATAGATTGTTTTGAAAACTCAAAAAGTCTTATTTACGATTATTTGTGGTGTTCCATCTTAAATGCAAAAGTTGTTAAAAGTACTAATGGAAAATATCTTATCGAATATTGGTTTAATTGTCACAAACTGGGTTATTTGGTAACAACGATAAACGATGGAGTTGCTATAGTAAGAACATTTCTCTTTATCACAATGGATGGAACACCAGAAGGACTGTTATTGCACAAAAAACTCGGTATCAGAAGAGATGATAAAGAATACTTACATCTCGACAAACTAAGAACCTACCTTATGACTGATATTCAAGAAGACACTGAATTACGTAATGTTTTTGAAGAATGTGGGTGTGGGCATTTATTTAAGGTTGTTAAGGAAGATGCGGTAATATGCCGAACGACTGGAGATGCTAAAGACATTCGTAAATACTTAAATCTAGGTAGTTGAAAATGAAAAATCAAAAAAGCAACAAAAGATACAATGCGATACTGTTTGATATAGTTGGTACTTTGCTAACAAGACAGTCCGCAGATTTTCAAGTGTTCGCGGGGCGTTGTCAGGAAACCGGAATCACAATAGATTTAGATACTGCACGGAGAGGCTGGAAACAATCTGAGAGGTGGATTTTCTGAAGGAAATGGCTGGCGAACCCAGGATGCCTGACCACGAATTTTTCAGATGACCTGATTCCATTGCCTTGCGAACGGCGTTTGGCGAGAAGTCAGATGAAGAGATATGGAAAATGGTTTCTCTTATTCTCCCGCTTCAAGGCCCAAGACAGTCATGAGAAGTAATCGCTGGAAAATTTCACAAATCGCCCTAATTATTAAGTTGCGTTTAATGATGGTAGAGGATTAACATTTCGATTCGGGTGCATTCCCGATTTTTTGTAACTATCTGCACAATGTAACACAAGTATCCTGCATGTGATATTTAATACACAAGCTGCCTGCCTATACGTCCCGGCACGCAGACAGGCGACTCGCCCAGACCGGGACGGTCTGGCTACCTTCGGAAACGTACGCAGACAGGGAAGCATCGTAGAGACAGGTTTCAAACCTGTCTCTACAATGACCTATATTTTTATGCCCCACTAATTGTTTATAGCCAATAGTATCTATTTTTCTAAAATTTAATATATACTCCAGGTATCAATAGATGGGTGGCACAGGCTTTTTGCCTGTGCGGAATACAGGCAGGATGCCTGTACCACCCTTGCAATAAATTCTATTATTCATCTTCCGAAAACCTTATTTTTTGACTATATTTACAAAAAATCGGGAATGCACCCTTTCGATTCTCATGAGAGATGTATACTAAAGCAGAACGATTCAATCCCGATAATTTATATGATCTAATTAATTGGAAAGATAGATAACTAACATTTTTGCGTTATGAATAAATCACCCTTCATCTCCAAAACAAAATACATCGCCGGTATTCAGTGCCATAAACTCCTCTGGCATTACTACAACGCAAAGGAAGAGTTCCAGGAAGTAGATGCCGGCACGCAATCGCTATTCGACCAAGGACATTTAGTCGGTGAATACGCAAAAAAACGCTATCCAACCGGAATAGAAGTGTCTGAAGATATCATCGCTTTTGAAAAGGTCATTGAGCAATCTAAACAGTTAATCTCAAAACGCCTACCGCTTTTTGAAGCCGCATTTCGTTATAAAAACGCTTACGCCCGCGCAGATATTCTAAATCCGGCAGGAAGAAAAGCCTGGGAAATTATAGAAGTGAAAAGTTCAACCCAGGTGAAAGATATTCATCTTTACGACCTTTCTTTGCAGTGGTATACATATAAAGGAACCGGACTTGAGATCAAACGATGTTATCTTCTGCATATTAATAATGAATATGTCCGCAAAGGAGAAATCGATCCGGGAAAGTTATTTGCCCTTGAAGATATTACATCGGATGTGAAAATATTACTTCCAGAAGTTGAAGGACGATTGGAAAAAATGATCAAAGTAATTGCAGCAAAAAAATATCCCAAAATTGAAATCGGTTTACATTGTAACGACCCTTACGAATGTCCGCTGCAAGAAAAATGCTTTGATTATTTGCCAAGACACAATCCGCTGACGTTATATTACTTCAAAGGAGAGAAAGCCTTTTCATTGATAAATGATGGCGTCACCGATATTCTAAAGTTCGATGATTCCATCACACTATCCGCTAAACAAAAGATACAGATACAGAGTCTTCGGTCAAAAAGAGAGTATGTAAATAAAGAGGGAATACAGTCATTCTTAAATAAACTTGCTTATCCTTTATATTATCTTGATTTTGAGACTATCGGAACTGCAATCCCGCTGTTTGACCATGTAAAACCGTATCAACAGATTCCATTTCAGTTCTCGCTTCATATTCAAGCATCACCAAAGAGTAAACTTGAGCACATCGGTTATTTAGCAGAAGGCAAAGACGACCCCCGTCCGGAATTATTAAAGCTATTGAAAAAACACCTTGGCATGAAAGGATCGATTGTTACATACAACGCATCCTTTGAAAAAGACAAACTCAACAAAGCGTGCGAAGCATTTCCGGCTTACCGGGAGTGGAATCGGAAGATACAAGCCCGAATAGTTGATCTGTTGGATCCTTTCAAAGCCTTCTACTACTATAACTACAAACAAGAGGGAAGCGCATCGATCAAATCTGTCTTACCTGTACTAACGGGAAAAGGATATGATGGGATGGAGATCGCCGATGGTGGAACGGCGAGCAATGAATATCTGCGAGTGACGTATGGAGAAGGTGTTACCGAAAAAGAGCGAAAGACAGTTCGGAAATATCTTGAAGAGTATTGTGAGTTGGATACGATGGCGATGGTGAAAATTGTTGAAAAGTTGATAAAGATTTCCAATGGCAAAGTAGATTATTCGTAATACATTCTCTCCTGAAAAAATAACCTATCATGTTGAAACAGGTACGCAGATTCCGGGAACACAAGAATATGGTAAGTCTTCACCCATAAGGTGTGGGTAAAATCCGTTAGACAGTAGGGTGGATCAAGCGACAGCGAATCAACCGTTTCATTTATTATTGGTGGATTTGCTGTGAAAAAGCCCACCCTACACGAAATGAGAGAAAAGAGTCTTGGCGAGCATGGTATATTAACCCTGTCAGGGTTGTTTCTTTCATTTTGTGGGAAATATGCCATAGTAGCTGCATGAACGAAGAACATTCACCTATGAAATTGCTTATGCAAAGATTGCAGCATAATGAAAGCGAAGTGGTGCGTCAAGCCCTTGAAGAAATTGGCAGATCCGGAAAGGGGAATCGCGAGGCCATAAAAATGCTTCAGGATTTTTTAAAGGGAGAGCGGCGAATGCCTCTCCGCGTTTTGGCGGTTCAAACTATTGCAAAAATAAAGGAGTCCCCTCAATCTTCCGCAAAAGAATTCAAGAAACCGAACGTCTTTCAGTGTCCGGGGGCGGAGAAGATAAAAAGGGTGGAAATTTTGGAGGTAACGTGTCCCTACTGCCATCAGAAAGGTACGGCGTCGGTGGCCGGTTTTGAATATGAATTCGAATGCGAGAGCTGCGGGGGAATGATACAGCGTGATATCCCTGAAAGCTGTATTGAGAAATGTCCCGTGGGAAGCGAGTGTGTCGGTGAAGGGCGTTATCAAAAATATTTACAAGGCAGAAAGAAAGCTACTTGAAATACATAGCGCAGCCTTTGGCCGCAACCAAATTCGAAATACGAATATCGAATCTATTAAAATAAGGAATTTAGAAACCGCAAATACACGCAAATGGACGCAAATATTTTTAACGGGAGTCACAGAAATCTGGCAATCTAGTCTCTGACCACTGCCTACTGCTTCTGGCGACCGGCTTTCGCGTTCATTGGCGTCCATTAGCGGTTATCTTTCTAAACAACCTCCAGGGAATTTCGAATTACGGGGAAAATAGGAATAATAAGAGAAGTGTCCCTATATCCTATTTCCCCCCCTATATCCCTTGCTCATGGATCGAGGATGCTTCCCCTCAGGTGGCACGGCCAACTTGAGCAGAATACAACGTGATCGCGCGATATAGCAGACGAGTCCGGCACAGGGGTTGTAGCCTTGTCGTTGATCGCAGTTGTTATGCGATTAAGACGTTGAATTAATATTTACTGAATGGCATATAGTAGATTTGCAGGAAATTTTAAAATTGGCTAGACAAGGTATAAAATAAAGGCGAAATAGCGCTTGCCAATGATCCTAAAATAATATATATTCATAGTATATATTCAAAGGAGGTGTTTTGTGAAAACTGCAAAAATTTTTCAAAACGGTCAAAGCCAGGCTGTTAGGCTGCCCAAGGAGTTTCGGTTTGAGGGTGACCACGTATTTATCAAAAAGTCGGGAAATATTGTGATGCTTATTCCAGCCAAAGAATCGTGGAATTCTTTGGTAGACAGCCTTGATAAATTTACCGATGACTTCATGGGTGAGAGAAAACAGTTAGATACCCAGACAAGGGAGCCACTTTAATGAAATGTATGCTTGATACCAATATATGCATTTATCTCATCAAGCGGAAAAACCCTAAAATCCTTGCGTATCTCAAAAAACACGACATAGGGGAGGTTGGTATTTCATCTATTACCCTCGCGGAACTTCAATACGGGGTGGCAAACAGCAATTATATCCAGAGAAACAGAGAGGCTTTACATGAGTTTATCCTGCCTCTTGAAATTGCAGATTTCGATGAAAAGGTTGCTGAGGTGTACGGGAATGTGAGGGCGAACCTTGAAAAGGCAGGAACCCCTATTGGCTCAATGGATATGCTCATTGGCGCTCATGCCATGAGTCTCGGTGTAACCCTTGTATCTAATAATACCAGGGAATTTAATCGTATAAAAGGGCTTAAGGTTGTAGACTGGACCATTTGAAGGTAGGGAATCAGGCCTACGGTGACATTCAACAGCGTAGTGGTAAGACGTGCCTTGCTACTGTTTGAACACGCACCAGAGGTGGTAACCCTAAAGCGTAAAAAGGGGCATACCTTGATCAGGGGTTAACATGTCGATAGTTTGGGCTTGATCACAAATCAAGGTGTGAACCGTATCTTCACTCCTAACTCCGCACTTTAGTGCGGAGATATTCGTAAAAAACCCGACTTTAGCCAGGACTTTGGATTATTCCGTAACCCCGACAGAGTTCCAAACTCTGTCAGGGTTAAATCAACTATTCCCCGCGCATTTGACCGCCATGGATTAACAGTACTTCAGGGCTAAAGCCCCGGACATTTTTATTTTGTCAACCCCATGCTAAAGCATGGGGTTAAAGCATGGATGGATTTTTCAAAAAACTAAAGTGTTACGGCAAAATGGATTTGTGTATTTCTCTATACCTACCGTAGTCATTGGCCCGTGGGCGGGAAAGACAAGGGTTTCGTCAGGCAGGGTGAAGATATGCTTGCGGATATGTTCTGTCTGGCATTGAGCGGCCTTTGAAGAATTCGTACCACCAACTGAACCGCAAAAAAGCGCATCTCCTGTAAACACACCACCGGGGATATAGTACGACATTCCATGAAGAGTATGGCCAGGCGTGGATAATGCTTTGAATTGCAGCGAACCAACCTCAATTATTTCGCTGCCCTGCAGCATGTTATTGGCAGAATGTACTTCTCCCTCTCCGGCATAACTCTTAACAGGATAACGGCGGGAAAACTCCTGCATGCCTTCGGTATGGTCCCAATGTCCATGCTTGAAATACATAGCGCAGCCTTTGGCCGCAACCAAATTCGAAATACGAATATCGAAATACGAAACAAATTCAAATGACAAAAAATCCAATGCTCCAAAGAGAGTTGTAGAGTTAAAGAGTTGTAGAGTTAAAGAGTTAAAGAGTTAAAGAGTTAAAGAGTTAACTCCTAAACTCCTAAACTCCTAAACTCCTAAACTTTACGTAAGCCTCATCTAATCAATGCCTTACTGTTATGCATTTAAACGAGCATTAAAAACAAGAAGTTGGTGGATAGTGGTACGAAGAAAAGGTTACAAAAAAGAGGTTTTTACAGGGCAATACTATAAACCCATTTACTGGCAAAATGGATTTGTGTATTTCTCTATACCTACCGTAGTCATTGGTCCGTGGGCGGGAAAGACAAGGGTTTCGTCAGGCAGGGTGAAGATATGCTTGTGGATATGTTCTGTCTGGCATTGAACGGCCTTTGAAGAATTCGTACCACCAACTGAACCGCAAAAAAGGGCATCTCCCGTAAACACACCACCAGGGATATAGTACGACATTCCATGAAGCGTATGGCCCGGCGTGGATAATGCTTTGAATTGCAGCGCACCAACCTCAATTATTTCGCTGCCCTGCAGTATGTTATTGGCAGATATTTTTCTCTCCTCCCCCCCCCTCACCTTTAAAGAGGGGCGGGGGGGAACCCCCCCTTCCCCTTTGGGTGGGTCCCAATGTCCATGCGTAAAAAAGAGATATTGTAAGAGGATTTGCCGTTCCCGGATAAAAGCCTCTATTTCATCGCTGAAACCCCCGGGATCAATAAATACCCCTACCCTGGTTTCAGGGTCTGCAACAAGATACCCGTTAATCGGGTAACTTCCCACGGTAAAACGCCTGAATATCAGATTGCAAATCATGGCGTGATCTCCTTTGAGTAATTCGTTTTTTTCAAAAAATAAACGGCAAACCCCAGGTTAATCATAGCGCACCTCATCCCGGTTTGCCGCCTGATTTATATCGGTATCAACCCACTTTGTATCTACAAAATGCGCCTTATGAAACACCGCTTCATCAAGCGTGCATTTCTCAAAACTGCAACGGATAAAAATTGCTGCCCGAAAAATAGCCTTTTGCAGACGGCACTCCACAAACCGAGTATCAATGAAGGTTGAGAAGGGAAAGCGGACGAAAAAGTAATCCTCCCGCTCAAACAGGCAATCATGCCAAAATGAACCACTGAAGGCGACCTCGCTGAAAGAGGAACCCCGGAGCTGGCACTTGTGAAATGTGGAGAATCCGAAGGAACTCAGTTTTGCCGTGGTTTTTGCTATCGTACATCCGGAGAAATGGTTTGAGGTAAAAAGGGCATCCTGTATCATCACCTTTTCCCATTTACAATCCAGATAAAATCCCCCTTCGCAAAGGGCATGGTCGAAGGAAACATTTTGGAATTTGCTGTCCTGTGCCCGGAGGTAACGGAAACGCCCTTCTTCGAACCTGACAGACTGAATATGGCTTTCAATCAGGCGTTTGCCGGAAAAATCCTCTCCGGCGAGGGCCATATCTGAAAGGGTATCACGGATATAGATCGTTTTTTTCTGATTTTTCTCTGTTTTCATTGTTTGATATATCCCTTTACTCTTTGTCTTAAACGCCTGTTAGAAAATGCATTGTATCGTTATATTCCTGCCCACTGAGCTTAGATCTATAACCACAGGGTTTATTTTCTTTTTGTTGTTATCATAAAGAATTTTTATAACAGGCCTGTTAAGTGAATCTCTGTTTAAAGAAAATACAAACCCGGTAAACCCTTCGTATGCGCCATTTTTAATCTTTATCTCTGTTCCTACCGGGTATTTTGGTAATAAATCCAGAAAATATCGCACCAATTCTTTATTAAAATGTGTCTCTGCTCCGTTTTTAATAAGTTCATATACGATATCATGAGGAATCGGGGGACGAAAAGGCCTGTTTGCAACACAAGCATCATAAAAATCCGCAATAGCCGCAATTTCTGCCGGCAGTATTATTTTCGCCTCATCGCTGTAGCATATCTCATTTACATTATAGAAGTCAAAGGTATTGCTCCCCTTTAACCCCAGTGGATATCCGGAACCATCCTGCCACTCATGGTGCTGATAGGCGATGTGTGCGGCAACAAATCCCACATGTTCCAGATCCTTCAGTAATTCATACCCGAGAACAGAATGTTTTTTAATTTGTTCATTTTCATGTTCTGACAACTTTTCCCGTTTATTGAGTATTTCCATATCAATAAAAATGTTTCCGATATCATGAAGAAGTTTTCCGATAGCGATTTGTTTTAATTTATTTCTGTCCAGGCGCAATCTCTTTGCAAAGAGTAAAGCCACAATCGCAGAATCAACGGAATGCTCATAGGTATAGTTGTCATGCGTTTTTATGGTATTCAGTCCAGCCAAAACCTCCTGTCCATAATCTCTCAATAAAACCCCTCCTTTCCATAATCTCTCAATGAAAAAGCTTATATCGTTATTTAATTGTTTTAGCTCGATATTTTGGTGGAATGTTTTCTTGAACTTTTCGGAATTGATGCTGTTTATGATGGATTCACAGGTACTTCCTTTCATGCTGAGGTCTTTAAAAGAATCAGAAATCTTTTTGTATGTTATGATGACGCGCTTCGTCATCATCGTATGCACTTTTTCAGAAACAATCTCGGGCGTTTCTATATCCGCAGTGTCTTCTTCCTCCACATATACGCATACAATGCCTCTTCTTTTAAGGCTCAGAATATGATCCTGCGTAATCGCTATCCCCTTTTTAAGGAGAATTGCATAATTATCTCCGTAAATAGTCTTACCAAGCGCCATTCCTGGCGTAATGTTGTTTACATGTTTTCTTATCATAGATTTTATTTTATAACGGTTACCAGTAACACCAATGAGATATAAATGTATGGAATACATAATATCTTATAAAAAATATTTTTTCCAGAGATTATGCAGGACGCACCTTCAGGTTTGCCTTCCTGCAAATATTTGTTTGCAGCCTAGCCGCGCTATGAGATAATTGATATCCACTGTGGTTGTCCCCCTTTGGATGGGGTTGGGGGGAGGATTTTGGAATTTGTTTCGGATTTCGTATTTTTTATTTCGCGCTTGTTTGGTTCTGGCTATACCAGCTTAGGAGGTTATTTTAGGAAAAATGAAAAACATCAAAAACGGTAGTTTTATTTGTATTGCAGCGTTGTTCCTTTTGTTTCCATGCGGCAACCTGTCATATGGACAATCCGGGCTTCAGACTGTGCAGGAAGAGGAAGCGCAGGGTGTTCCGGAAGAGACAGCTTCCCTGACGGCGTTGAGAGGGATTATTCAGATAATGGAAGAAATTCAGGGACAGATTGCCGTCAAAAAAAATGAACTTGCAGGCATAACAGAACAGGAACAAAGAATAGAAATTATTAAAGAAATTGAGAAACTCAAAGAACATTTGAATACATCAAGAGAAAATTTTGAAGAAATTGCAACCGGCCTTGACCTGAAAATGTTCGATGCAAAACCACAGAAACAATTTGAGTGGAAAGAGGAAGCCCAGGTGCTGATTGGGCCTATCATTAATGAGTTAAAGAGTATAACCGCCCGACCAAGATTAATTGAAAATCTCCGGACGCAGGTGTCGTATCATGAAAAAAAGATTCAGTTTGTAAAAAACGCCTTAAGGAATATACAGGAACTTACTGCGCATGTGCATGATGAGCTGCTAAAAAAGCAATTAATCGCACTGGAGCACGAATGGTACAATAAAGGAAAGCAATGCTCTACGGAACTCACAATAGCCAAATATCAGTTGGCAGAGAAAGAAAGTGAAAAAAAATCTTTGCTCGAATCAAGCCAGAAGCTGGTAAAGGGGTTTTTTAAGAGCAGGGGGAAGAATTTTATCTTTTCAATAATCGCCTTTTTTTCCGTTTTCTTCCTCCTTCGTTATATCCATAGGTACGTTTATAGAAGCAGTTCTGTTTACAAGTCGGTGAAGCATTCATTCTACGTACGCCTTGCGGAGGTATTTTACCATATTGCAACCTTCATTGGCGCTACAAGCGCATTGTTAATCGTGCTTTATATTTCAGGGGATTGGGTTCTTTTGGGATTGGCGTTCATATTTATATTCGGGATGATATGGACGGCAAAACAAACCTTGCCGCGCTTTTATGAACAATGCAAACTTTTGTTAAATTTGGGAACGGTAAGAGAAAATGAGCGGGTAATATATAATGGCTTGCCGTGGAGGGTTGCTTCCTTAAATCTTTACACCTATCTTGTAAACCCAGAATTAAAAGGAGGAATGCTCCGGCTTCCAATCAGGGAACTCGAAGGGATTCGTTCCCGTCAATTTCATAAGGATGAACCATGGTTCCCCTCTAAAGAAAATGATTGGGTAATCCTTGCGGACGGTACCCTGGGCAACGTGGTTATCCAGACTCCGGAGATAGTTAAGCTTTTGGTTATCGGCGGAAGCGATAAAACCTATTCAACCGTGGAATTCCTGCAACAAAAACCTATAAACATTTCAACGGTGTTTTGCCTTCATATTACGTTTGGCGTTGATTACCAGCACCAGGCAATAAGCACTTCAGAGATACCGGGCATATTGAGGGAAATAATTTTAAAAGAACTTTCAAAAAGCGGTTATGAAAAAGATATCAATAGCATTGTTGTTGAATTTAAAGAGGCGGGGTCGTCTTCCCTCAATTATTCAATCCTTGCCAATTTCTCCGGACGGGTAGCCAGGGACTATTACAAACTTTCCCGTGCCATTCAAAAAATAGCGGTTGATGCGTGCAACAAGCATGGCTGGACGATTCCCTTTACGCAAATTACACTTCATAACGCAGAAAAGCCGCAACCAAAAAGAGTTTTACCACAAAACACGAAGCACGAAAGGTACTAAGAGGAACCTACAAAATCATGTAGTGCGACGAACCTCGTCGCACTACAAATGACAATTTCCAGGCGCTTTTTGTCAAAATATTTATTGCCCCTTCGGCAATCTGCAAATTGCCGATTGCCGACTGAGGACTGTTTTCGTGCTTGTTCGGTTCTGGCTTTGCCAGCTTGGGGGTTAGAGATAGGATTTGCTATTTCCCGCCCCCCCTTCGCATCATTTTTGTATTACTCCTTGCCAACCTTTACATTGAGCGTTGCCTTCAGCCCATCTGAGGTGAATAGTACTTTTGCATTACCTTTCTTATTTCCGGCAGTGATGGTGAATGTTGCCTCCCCGTTTTTATCGGTTTCTGCCGTTTTCGCCGGTATTTTTATGAACTTCTTCCCCTTTTTAATTTTTGCTTTCACCGTAACGCCTTCAGAGAAGCAATCATTGTCGCCCTTTACCGTCACGGTAACTTCTTCACTTTCCCCCCTTGCAAGGCTTAATTCAGACGCCGCCGTTATAGATTTCGCATCACATTCACCTGGCGCCGGACTTGGTGTTGGAGTTGGGGTTGGGGTTGCACTTGCATCTGCATTTATAAGTTCCTGTACTGCTATATATGATGGCTTTTCAATAAAAGTTACTTCGCCGGTGGTTTGGTCATCTATGACCTGTGCGAGCAATCCTTCTGCAACATCTGCCGCCTCTAATTCATCATTATCCCTCAAGGTGACAAATACCTTATCAACGCCATTGTCCAGAATGTCATTTATGGAGGAAGCATAGTATTCCGCCTGCGATATGAGGCCGTTTTTATAATTCTTATCCGTTTGATAATTAGGGTCAGATGTGTATCCATGTTCCGATACCCATACCGGACCGTCGAAACCTATCGATGAAAACATCTCTATAAACTCTGCAACCATATCTGGCAATTTATCGAGATCATCACGAACGTGAATGTTGGCAATGTCAAATTTATCCGGGGCATTTTCTGCCACTTCCTGCAGCCATTCAGAGAGATCCTCATGGTCTAGAGGCATAAAAACGCCCGCAATAAGAATGTTTGCAGAGCTGTCCGCCGCCTTAATAGCGTCATATGTTGTGGAGAGCAATTGTGCATATTCCGAAGCATCGCCGTAAAAGAATCCTTCGCATGCAGTGCTGGTGCAAGTATATTCATTGGGTTCGTTCCAAACTTCCCAGTAATGAATATCGCCTTTGTATCGTCCCACAATCATGGCAATCCATTTTGCCCATTGATCATAATCTGCAGGTGGGCAAAAATTGGGGTCATAGGCGGCCTCTCCTGACGGACAATTCCCTGCCCAGTCTGGCATGGAAGTGAGTGTTCCCAATATCTGTACGCCATATTTTCCCGCCAAATCTACAATAATATCCATTGGTTCCCACTCCGGAGGTGCGTCTTCCTGAACAAAAATGGAAGACAACTGAACATCAAGCCGCAGGTAAGCAATCCCCAATGCCGAACTTTTTGAAAAGAGTTCTTCGATATCAACTTCCGGCATATCCGGGTAAATCATGGAATGGGCGCCGTAATTCTCGCGGCTGTATGAATAAGAGTCGTTAACAAAGGAGAGGCTTGATATTACCAGGAGGAGGCCTCCAACTGTTTTTTTAACCCAGTAATTATTCATTTTCCCGATACCTTTCCTTAGACTAATGTGTTTTGGCGGTTATTAAATTAGGTGGGGTTTTAAAATGCAAAAACCCAGCGGCATTTATTTTTACCCACCCCTCATATACCAATAAATTGTAGCATTCCAGGCATCTGTTGTCCAATCACTCGTATCTGTGTTTACTAATTGACTAATGAATCCAATATATCCGCCATCTACATCGGCATAATCAACCCTCCATTTTTCACGATGATGCGCATTGCCACGACTACAGGCGGGTTCAGGTTTGTAACCTGAACCTATGAGTTTATGCGTATAATGGGGCCATGTACTGTGGTAAAATGCCAATTCCCAAATCACAAAATCCCTGTTTGGAATCTGGAATTTATTTGTCATTTGTTCTGCTAATAGAAGGCTGGATTGAAAGTATAAAACGTTTGGTTCAGGTTACAAACCAATGTCATTAAGTTAAGCAACCTGCAGCCTGAAGAGCCTAAAAAACAATGTAGCCCCTTTAGGGGCGGTCTGTTTGTAGCGCAATAAAATTCAACAGGTAAATAGCTCCATAGGAGCGGCCTGTATATGATTGACAGGAAGACAGGCCGCTCCTGACGGAGCTAATATCTGTTATGGTATCCTATCTACTACTACAAACAGGTTGCTCCTACGGAGCTTATCGGTAATACGTTTTTTTTAAACCAAAGTGTTACAATAATTCTTAACTTAATGACATTGGGTTACAAACCTTAACCCGCGAATGTAGTTTCCCTTGCCATTACGTTCCCAAACAGATACTTCACTATGTTCAGTACAAGGTTTGAGAACGAGTTGTGCTTCGATAGTTTAATAGATTACGCTGAATAGTTACAACAAATCATGGTATTAGAAAGATGAATAATTAAGTATTATTGTGGTGGATTCGGTGCAAAAAAGCCGCATCTTAATCCACCCTGGATGTTTGAAGCACCAAGAATGGAACAAGGAAAAGATGCTTGTATAAAATAATTGCTTACTGGTATAATCTCAAAGTTTTACAGTGGAAAAGTAACTTCTCAATAAGTTGAGGCAAAGAACTCTCTTACAGTCGGCAATCTGCAATCTACGATCGGCAAACTGCAGATTGCAGACTGTGGAAGGTAGAAATTATTATAAAAACCTCAACTTATTGAGAAGTTACCGTGAAAACAATTACGCCCTGGCAATGTTTTTGTAAATAGGTATTGTTAACTATATTAGGAAATGAGCGAAACCATGAAATCTGGAAGCAATCTGGAGAAATTACTTCGTGACGGAAAATTTGCAGTAACAGCGGAACTCGGCCCTCCAAGGGGTGCGGACAGAACGGTAATTGAAAAAAAAGCGGTGATGCTGAAGGGATATGGCGATGCCTTTAACATTACCGATTGCCAAACCGCCGTGGTAAGGATGTCAAGCATCGCTGCAGGCAGAATTGTGCTTGATTCGGGTGTGGAACCCATTGTTCAGATGACATGCCGGGATAGAAACCGTATTGCCATACAGAGCGATCTTTTGGGCGCTGCGGCTTTGGGGGCAAAAAACGTGCTTTGCCTCACGGGAGACCATCAGAAATTTGGCGACCATCCGATGGCAAAAGGCGTATTTGACATTGATTCCATTCAACTTATTCAAATCGTAAAAGCACTTAGGGACGAAAGGTTATCCCAGTGCGGACAGGAATTGAAGGCGGGGAGTCCCGCGTTTTTTATTGGTGCAGCGGAGAACCCATTTGCAGACCCTTTTAAATATCGTGCGGCGAGACTTGGTAAAAAAATTAAGGCAGGTGCGGATTTTATTCAGACTCAAATTATCTACAACGTAAACAAATTTAAAGAATGGATGAAAATGGTTACTGATATGGGACTTCACGAAAAGACCTATATACTTGCCGGTGTAGCGCCCCTCAAATCAAAGGGCATGGCAAAGCATATGAAATATAACGTACCCGGCATGGATGTGCCTGATGAAGTTATGGAGCGCATGGACGCTGCTGCTGAAGCGAAAAGAGGGAAAGAAGAAGGGATAAAGATTTGTCTGGAAGTAATTGAGCAGGTGAGAGAGATAAAAGGCGTTGCAGGTATTCATATTATGGCCGTTGAGTGGGAAGAAGCGGTGCCTGAAATTGTAAGGCAGGCAGGATTGTATCCGAGGCCTTCAGTATAAACACACGCTGTCAAGCAAGAGTACATCCGATGTTTAACAACCTTCTCAAACATAGAAACAATCAGGATGTTTAAGCCGTGCTTGACGGAAAGGCGTTTTTTTATTAAATAGCAATCTTCCCACTCTTTCCGTAATTCATCCGCCTTCGTACGATCAATCGCGAGGGCGCCTACATCATACATAACTCCCGTTATATCAGAACACTCGATGACCCTTCGTACCTCTGCATAAATTTGCTTTTGTGTTCTCTTGTACAAAAGATTGTCATCCACGTTGTTTGTTTTCTTTGCTGTGTAATACACCGTTCTCTGTATGTCTGTGCCGTCTTGTGCCTGTTGGATTTTATATGACAAATAAAAGGTGATTATTAGTATTGTAGAAGGGATAAAGGGTCTTTTGGAGGTAAAATGTATTCCATGTTTAGAAATGTCTTTTATGAGAATGGGGACCTCTTCATGCATAAAATCGATTTGATCCCTTCTTACTGCAGAACAGAAACCTTCCGTGTCTAAAACAAACCTCTCCTCTGTGCGCTTCTGTCTGGCGTTTGTTCCTTCTTCAGGTTGGAAGAAGATCACAGGGTTTTCATCGTCCTCAAAAGATCCTTGTTTTGTTTCCGGCGCCTTCCTTTTAAGCCCTTTTTGCCTCTTTTTTTCTTCCTGAATTAATCTGGCGATTATGCTTTTCGCCTCTTGAAGCTCTTACATGGATAATTCCGAAAGAGTTTCTTTCCATGATTTTTGCATACTGTATGCCGCCGTAAAAAAAAGGAGATAATAGTTTCAATGCATTTTTGAAGGATAAGGTGAATGATAAAAAGATGATTTGTTCGCTCAAATCTATTTTTATGCGATGGTCGGCAATGATTCAACAAATGTGTAGCTTGTGTATTACAGAAGACATTGTTGCGCTTCTATGCCGCGCACTCTTTCAAAAGAATCATTTGTTTTGCCAGTAAATGAAGGTGGGTTTTTTCTTCGTTTAATAATTGTTCAAAGGCTTTCCGTCCGTCATCGTTTTTTGTATGCTGTATTGCTTCGCGGTAGTAGAGGATTGCATCCTTCTCTGCTTGTATGCCGATTTTTAAAGCGTCAACATCGCTTTTTATCTGCAAGGCAAGTTCTTTTGCCGAGTCTTTCCTGGTAAAGACACCTGTATCCACAAGGTGCTTCAAATATTCATCTGCCGTGTAATCCTCGCCGGCGTATATTTGTTCCTGTGGCGAAGGCAAAGAATCATAAATCCTCTGGAAGGTATCCATATGATCTTCTTCGTCCTGCGCGAGCTTTGCAAAGATTTCTTTTACCCTTGAGTCTTTTGCGTTTTCTGCCAGGGTAGTATAAAAAACCTTGCCTTCTTTTTCCATGTTTATTGCGATTCGAAGGACTTCATGGTCATTAAAGTTTTCGAACTCCATTGTAATAACACCTTTCTTTTGTAGTTATAAAAGTTACGGATACAATCCCCTCACGGTAAAAACGTCAGCGACTTTTTTAATTGCCAGCATCATGGCAGAGGTGCGTAGGGAATATTTGTTTTTTTGTGCGAAAGCATAAACGTCATTAAATGATCTTTCAAGAAGTATTTTAAGTTTGGCGTTTACCTCGTTTTTGCACCAGAAATAACATTGCGCATCCTGCACCCACTCGAAATAGGAAACAATCACACCCCCCGCATTTGCAAGGATGTCCGGTACGATCTTTATTTTCCTGCCGGAGAGTATTTCGTCCGCCTCCGGGGTTGTAGGGCCATTTGCACCCTCTACGATCAGTTTTGCCTTTATTTTACCGGCATTCTTCTTTGTGATCTGGCCTCCCATTGCTGCGGGAATCAGCACGTCACAGGGTAGTTCCAGTAATTCAGCGTTCGTAATATTTTCTGCAAGGGGAAAATACCGGAATCCTCCGGTTTTTCTGTAATGTTCTATAATAGCGTTATGAGACAACCCCCCCGGGTTGTATATTCCACCGGTTGAACTGCTGACAGCTACTATCTTACACCCCATTTCTTCTAAAAATTTTCCCGCGGCAGACCCGACATTGCCATATCCCTGTATGACTACGTTGAGGCCCTTTAGTGTTTTTTTGTTTTGACGCACCGCGCTTGCGGCAATATAGGCAACGCCAAGCCCCGTTGCATCTGCCCTGCCCAGAGAGCCCCCAATATTCAATGGTTTCCCCGTGACGATGCCGGGGGAACAAAAGCCTTTATTCATGCTGTAGGTGTCCATGATCCATGCCATGATTTGCTCGTTTGTATTGACGTCCGGCGCGGGAATATCGATGTCTGGCCCGATGATTGGCTGAATAGCATACGTATAGCGCCGGGTAATTCTTTCAAGTTCGCCGCGTGAGAGTTTTTTGGGGTCGCAAACGACGCCTCCTTTTGCTCCGCCAAAAGGAATATCCACTAGGGAACACTTCCATGTCATTTCCATTGCCAGTGCCTTTAAGTCGTCCAAAGTAAGGTCCGGATGATACCGTATGCCTCCCTTATAAGGCCCTTTGGCAGAACAATGCTGAACCCGGAATCCTTCAAACGAAGCTGTTGATCCGTTATCCATCCGAACTGGAACAGACACGGTAAGGATTCGGGAAAAATGTTTCAATATCTGATGAATATCCTCCGGGAGGTTCATCCGCTTCGAGACATTATTGAATTGTGTTAGCGCCGTTTGCCACGGGCTATTCTCTTCCATCTTTTCCGGCATTTTAGAATATCTTTATTAAGGGATTTGGAATTTTCCAGTAATTTCAAAAAACTAAAGTGTGGTAACATTTTAGCTTTTTGGAAAATTCACGGGATAGAAAAAATACCATGTAGCCCCGTTAGGGGCGGTCTGTTTGTAGTAGCACAATAAAATTCAATAGAGTAAATAGCTCCGTAGGAGCGGCCTGTCTGTATTCAGGTAGACCTGTTTATATGGATTTACAAGAGACAGGTCGCTCCTAATTGTAGTAGAGACAGGTTTCAAACCTGTCTCTACGATCTGTTACAATATCCTATTTTGATACAAACAGGCTGCTCCTGCGGAGCTTATAGGTAATACATTTTTCAAAAAACTAAAGTGTTACAAAGTGTGACGAAATTTCTTTGCACACTTCCATTCGTCAGTGCATGCTTTCTGGCAAAATATTTAATGGTGAAATCCGAAAATGCTAAATTTCAATCCTAATCCTCCCCCATGCCCCTTTCCAATGGGAGAAAATGTCCCCCGCTGGCGGGGGTGCAGGGGGTGGATTCGTATTTCGTATTTCACAATTAAAGTTACTAAGAATATTGTTTCCTCTGTGCCGCCGCTGTCCATTTCTCAACCAGGGTATTTTCCGTGTTATAAATATTCATTGCAACAAGAGGCGGGAAATAGACAGTAATAACAACTAATCCATCATCATGAACATTTGATACACGATGAATTGTCGAAAGATCAATGCAGGACACTTCATTTGCCGAAACCGAATTCTTTGCAAACGGTGCGATCATACCCGATGATTGCTGTTTTTCAAATAATTCTTCCGTCATAGTCCCTTTGTAAACAAAGGCAATCCCAACAGAACCTCCGTGGTCATGAATTGAGGTGTATTGTCCCGGCTTAAAACACAATGCAATTAACTCACATGTGGCACTGGCATTAATAACATTTCGTTGATACCCCGTGCCGGAGAAACGTGTATATTCCTCAATAGACAATTGTTCCTGGTGCAATCCCCCGAAACTATTTCTTAATTCCTCTTCGGAAGGTATTCCCTGCAATGATTCAAAACGGGCAATGTATTTTTTTAAGGAAGCGTTCATGGTTAAAAATCCATTGGTAGATTTGGAAACGTTAGCAATTCAAGTTCATACTCATATTTTATCTGACAAAAACTAATTTCAAGTCCCTTAGCGGTTCAACCCTTCTAAATTGCGGCTTTGCAGCGCCGGGTTATTGTACAGAAAACCCGCCATCTACGAATATAACCTGTCCGGTTATATAGTCAGACGCCTTAGAGGCAAGGAAGACAACAGTTCCGGAGAGATCGGAGGGTTGTCCAATCCGCTGTAAGGGGATTTTTGAAATAATCGCCTGCTTTATTTTTTCGTCTTTCAGCATTTCCCTGGTAGTTTCAGTTTCCATCGAATAGGGGGCGATTGAGTTGACATTTATGTTGTATTTTGCCCATTCAATTGCCAGGGCCTTTGTGAGTTGTATTACCCCTCCCTTACCGGAACAATATGCTGAAGACCGGTTTGCACCAAATATTCCAAGGGCGGAACTCATGGTGATTATTTTGCCGCATTTTTTGTCGAGCATGTGCTTGCCTACCGTTTTTACACATAAATAGGTGCTTGTAAGATTTATTTCGATCATTTTATGCCAATCGTCTAAGGAAATATCCTGTATTGAACCGCCAATGAAGGCGCCGACATTGCTCACAAGGATGTCGATAGTTTTGAATTTTGACAAAACCATTTCAACCATTTTTGTCACATCTTCCGGCTTTGTTACGTCAGCGGCAATAGGAAGTGATTTTACCCCGTTTCCCTCTATTTCCTGCGCCGTTTCTTCCACATCTGAAAAAGTACGGCTTGCCACCGCCACATGTGCGCCCGATTCTGACAGGGCTAACGCCATTGATTTTCCAAGCCCTTTTCCTGCGCCTGTCACCAGGGCGACTTTATCATGCAAATTAAATAGTTCTACACACATACACACCGCCTATATCTGTATACGAAAAAAAGAAATAAAACAAGGTGTTTTCTCTCAGGAATCTATTTTTTGTTTTAGAAGCATCTTGCTCAAATAATAATGGACTTGCCGGGCTTCGGAATCACTCAGCAACTGCGGATCAAATGCCCGCATTGTTTCTATTACCTTTAGCCAATCTGATTGCGTCCTCTTCTGTTGGAACACGCGTTCTAGTGTGTGACAAAGATGGCATTTGTTTAAAATTATCTTCATGCCTACCTGTGCATCCATTTTTTGCTCATCAATGCCAAGGTTTTTTATCAGAAATCCCAGCGCCTGCAATTCTTCCAGATCGCTCAGGCGAAGCGGGTCCTTTGCCCTCATGCGGGCTACATAATCCCTCCATTCCGCCGCTGTTTTAAAATGTGAATACACCCTTTCTAACGAATGACAACTGGAGCATTTCGTCTGTACTACCTTCCTACCTTCACTCGCATTCACCTTTACCGGTTTGCCTTGTTGTAAAAGCACAATGTACTGACTGCGGGCTAAAGTGAGGAGAAAATACCCGCCGTTCATAATAACCGTCAGGTATACGGCAACCATTACGATCATGCCGTATATTGGCAGGCGCGGATAATATTTTTTAAAACCGCGGACAACGCATATTTTTGCAACGAGCAGCGGGAAAATAGCAAGTCCGAGATACGCATGAATAGCATCCTTTGCCGACCAGGTAATAGGGTCGCGCGTGATTTTCAATGACATTAAATAACATATGAATATATAAAGCACAAAGAAGGCATAGCCGGCAATACGATGTCCCTGCCGGAAAAAATCCGGATAGTGTGTCTTTTTATTTCTGCCAGGCAGAATGATAATGAAGAGAACCGCAACAATACCGATAATGAGCAGGCCGAAGGCAAGTGAAGTTGTTATTTTGGGGTTCATTGAAATTGCTTGCTCTACGTCCAGGGGGGTAATTAACTGGTGAAACCTTGTAACATTTTTAATAACGATATTTACCGCACGATGTAGGGGCGAAGCATTTGCATGCTTGAGTATGAACGCATGTATGCCAGTTATCGCAAATGCTTCGCCCCTACGGTTTCAGGTTTTACGCTTTTCTGCCGAAATTAACGCCAATTTCCTCCGCCGTTATTACCAATCCTGTTTCCGTTGGCACTTTTTTTTGTCCGCCTGCCACACTGCTCAGCGGAACAGATTCAATGTCCTGTCCTTTCAGACACACCATGCGTCCAAACTGATTATTAATAATCAGCTTAACCGCAGCGGCGCCAAATCTGGTGGAGAGTATCCGGTCTGTGGCATTGGGAGTCCCGCCTCTTTGCACGTGCCCCAGCGTTGTGACCCGCACATCTATGCCGGTGTTATTTTTGATGTAAAGTCCAGCCTTTTCGCCAGCGCCCCCGAGTCGTTCCGCACTCCCGCCTTCTTCTGCCGACTGCAAAATGCACAATGCGCCGTCTATTTCTTTTGCACCCTCCGATACAACAACAATACTGGAACGGCAACCTTTCTTCTGCCTGCGGAGAATTTTCTGGCAAATCTCTTCCTTATCATAGGGTATTTCCGGGATGAGTATTACGTCAGCGCCACCTGCAATCCCGGACGCCACGGCGATCCATCCTGCATATCTTCCCATTACCTCCATTACCATCACCCGGTGGTGGCTTTCTGCGGTGGTATGCAAACGGTCCAGCATTTCAGTGGCAATCTGTACTGCTGTACTGAATCCGAAAGAGACATCTGTGAAGAGGATATCGTTATCGATCGTTTTGGGTACGCCTACCACCGGGCAGCCCATGTCATAAAGATGAGATGCGATGTTCAGCGAGCCGTCCCCGCCAATAACGATAAGGGCGTCCAATTCCAGAGATTTTGTTTTTTGTATAACTTCCGAGGAGACGTCTCTTATCTCCGTTTTACCGTTTACCGTTATTCGATATTTAAATGGATTTGCCCGGTTTGAAGTGCCAAGTATGGTTCCCCCGACATGAAGAATACCCCTGCTGTTAAATGGGGTCAACTCTCTTGTTTTGTTTGGTAATATCAGCCCATCATAGCCATCTTCTATTCCTGTTATGGCAATATCATGTTTTTGGACAGCGGACTTCACGATAGCCCTGATGACTGCGTTCAGTCCGGGACAATCTCCTCCACCTGTTAACACACCAATCTTTTTTACATTATGTGACATAAGAGATATTGCCCCCGGTGGGAAAAAAAACACGCCTTCATTTTTTCGCAAATTAGGTTGTATTTTAAAAAGACAAAAAACCCAACGACATTCATTTTTACCCACCCCTAACTCCTCCTAAAAGGAGAGTTTGATAAGTCCCCTCTTGGGAGGATATTGAGGGGTGGGTTTGTTCATTGTTTAACTAAAAATATTAAAATTCCTAAACATGAACATAAAAGAGAACAAAGTCGTAAAAATTTATTAACGGTAATTTTTAATCTGCAATGGCGTTCATCACCGTTGCTTTTTTGATAATTTCCTCACGTACCTGGCCAGGGCCTCTATCTCTTCAGGTGACAGCCTTTCATTCCATGCCGGCATTTTGTTCTTTCCGTTAGTGATGGAATAGAGAATTTCTTTGTCTGTTTTTGAATTTTGCCATCCAGGATCACATAAATCCGGCGCCTTTAATGCCTTTCCCCTTTTGTTTGCTTCTCCTGTCAATCCATGGCACTTGGCACAGTGATATTCAAAAAGATTTCGTGCGTCTATGGCCTTTTCTTCCCCACGGGAAGGAAAAGGAATGACGGAACCTGCAAGCAAAAATAAGGCTGAAAAGATAAAAACGATTCTCAACATACTTGTTTTCTTATGTGCCATAATTATGGTATCCTCTTCCCGGTGTAAAAATTTTCAGCACAACTTACTTTTTAAACCCTCTGACAACAGGCACCAAAGCCTTCACTTCTTCCGGGGTAAGTTTTTCCTTGAAAGGCATCATCATTTCCGGCGTGCCTTCATTTATCTGCTCAATTATTCGCTCATCACTCGTCTTTGCCTGCCACTCAGCGTCTGCAAATTTACGCGCGCCCAGGCCTTCGCCAAGATCTGTAGGGTTTCCATCAACGCCGTGACAGGTTTTGCAGTGTTGTAAATATAATTTCATACCATCAATGTTCGAGGCTTTTGAAACAGACGTTCCGAAAAAAAAGGCGCTTGCGCCAATGGTAACGGAAAATAATGCAAGGGTTAAAGTGCTTTTGTTCTTCATTTTTTCTTCTCCTGAAAAAAAACCAATAGAATAAATAATAGCGATTCGTTTTTAATACCGGTCTTTAGAATAATCCTGCGAATAGATTCATTCACGGTATTTAATACTCATAAGCAAGTACACGTATTATTCCCATAGTATCGCCGCCGGTATTTGTTGTGCTGTCAGAAACCGAGACTACCTTTGTAATATTGTTTTGTTGTAAGAAATCGTTCACCTCCTTATCCAGTTCAACTAGTTCATTATGAACATGAAATATCTTCAGAGTGGAAGTAAATGTTTTTACCTTTATCATAATAATTACTCCTTGTGAAAAGAAAGATTATGTCATTACATTTACTTCCCTCGTACCTTCCCATATACCGTGGAGATTGCACCGGCTGAATGCCCTGAGTGTTCTGGAGCCTTCATGTTGCAGTACAATGGAAAAAGAGATATCCGGCTTTGTCATAACTGCGGTAAAATCCACACGTGAAAGATAGATATGGCCGCAGTATAAATCGATAAATTGTATAAAATGCCCGTTTTCCATCACATGCGGGGCTTCACCGACTTTGATAGTTACGGTAAATGGTTCTCCCGCTTTTACCTTTTCGGGCAATGTTATTACCGGTACATGTTTTTTCACAGTCTCCGCCGGGCCGGTCGCTGCAGTGTTTATTTGACAGAACAATCCAGGTTCAGACATAGTTTTTCCCTCCATAAATCAGGTTTTAAAAATAATAAAAATGATTGCTACAATTATTTCACCCATACGCTGGCATAACCAGAACGAAACAAGCACCAAAAGAAAATGCGAAATTCGAAACAAAATATAAAATCCTCCCCTGACCCCTTCAAAGGGGGACAACTATCCCAACACTCCCCGCTAGCGGGGGACATTCTCCCTCTTTGAGGGGGCAAGGGGGGAGGATTAGGATTGAAATTTAGCATAAGGGAAGCGGGAGCTTCCAAGGCCACTTGCGTTCCCAAGCCGGAGCTTGGGAACGAGCGTTTTTACTTTTTCAAAAATCTGAACTGTTACAAGAAATTACTGCTACAACACTAAAGGGTTGTTTTTCCAACTTATTCCGGTACATTTTTTATTGCCTTTACAGGACATGCGTTAATGCACAGTTCGCATTGATCACATTTGTGTTGAAGTATCTCTGCCTTGTCCATATTCATGATAATTGCCGCGGGGGGGCATGCATATAAACATTCTTCACATCCAACACATTCAGTTTTCTCCACAATAATCATTGTTTCTGAGCCATAGTTAATTAATACCCCTGGCGCTTAATCATACGCCAGATTCTCATATTGCCCGCGAATGGTGCGAATCTCTCTTATGCTTCCTTTACCTGAATCTTTCGTGGTTTTACATGCTCCGCCTTTGGGAGTATTATCGTTAAAATCCCATCAGACATCTTTGCCTCGATTTTATCTCTGTTTACGGCATCCGAAAGGATAAAGTGCCTGTGATAATGTCCTATATTGTATTCGCTGTAAAGTAATTTCTCATCAGTGTATGCTTCCTGAGAGATTTCTCCATTAACTATTAATTCATTGCTTTGCATATCTACCGTAATGTTGTTAGCTCCCACCCCGGGCATATCTATTACGACTGTGAAATTATCCGGTGTTTCATAAATATCCGACAAGGGATAATACCAATTGCCTTTTCCCGTCACAATACATCTGTCCGGCGCAAGTTTCTTTTTTTTAACGACAGGGTACTCTGTATTACTCATTGTAAAAATCTCCTTTTTCTTTAAGATTTTTTTATCTCAATTTGTTTCGGTTTTTTTTCTGCTGCCTTAGGCAATGTGATGGTTAGGACACCATTTTTGTATGATGCCACAACTTTTTCTGCATCGACTTTTTCCGGCAACATAGTAGAACGGGCAAATGTACCGAAGTTTCTTTCCCGGCGCAAATAAGTTATATGTCCTTCGCCCGTGTTTGGTTTTCTCTCTCCCTTAATGGTTAAAATATCATCCGCAACCTGAACGTCCAGATCGATAACCTTAATGCCAGGAAGTTCTGCCCTTACAATAACGTTATCTTTATTCATAGATACCACCATTTGGGGGAATTCTGCGCCCACATATCCTTCCGTCTTAGATCCGGAACTGAGAAAATCAATCAAATCACCCATTTCACGTTGAATATGAGTAAAGCCTTCTAAAGGATCTGTATTCTCCCAACGAATTAAATTCATTACACCCCTCCCTTACCAATAAAAAAATGAATGTTAAATTAAAACATGGAACAATATGATTTTTCTAAAACGATAGATTGCGCAATCTATCGTTTTAGACAAGATATCATTCCATAACAGCGTATTGTTTATATTGCTGGCAATGTTTTACAATCGTTAGTTCCGGAATAATAAAAGATTACAACCGCCCGGCAATGCAAATGCAGAAAACAGATTGCTTGAAAAAGGAATAATTATTTTCCTTGTATATTTTAAGAGCGCAATAAGAATGCCACTGAAAAGACCAGTACACGTCGTTATATATTATCCTTATATTTTGAGCGTCGTCAATGCCCTCTTTTGGGTAGTGATAAAATAAAGGGTGGATCAGCTCAAACGTTATTTATCCTCAGTGCACTGGTCCAATTTAAAGGTTCAATTTAAAAGATAGGAATTATTATAAAAACATCAGCTTATTTAGAAATTACGTATATTCAAATGAATTTGGCAGGCAATCAGGCTTTAACAAACCGTTTGCCTGAAAGTTGTTTTACCAGTTTTTTAATTTCGAGGATCATTAATGTACTTGAAACAATAGATGTTGGTAGTTTGGTGGATTGAATAATCTCATCAATATATATTGGAGTGCTGGATAAAAGGGAAAAAACCTTTTTCTCATGTGAGTTGAGCAATAAATCTCTTGGGTCATTTAAGGCTGCATCTTCGCCGGCAGGGCATAAACTATCTGCAACATGCCCTAATTCCTGGATAATATCGGTAATGTCTTCCGTTAGTTTTGCGCCTTCTTTGATCAATTTGTTTGTGCCCTGGCTGTAGAGACTATCAACGTTTCCCGGCAATGCAAAGACCTCCTTTCCTTGTTCCAATGCCCATTGAGCAGTGATGAGGGAGCCGCTTTTCAGCGTTGACTCGATAACCAGTACGCCAAGCGATAAACCGCTGATAATTCTGTTGCGCGGCGGGAAATTCCGATAGTCAGGAGGCGTGTTTATCGGGAATTCCGAGATGAGTGCGCCATGCTGTATTATGTTTTCTGATAATACGGTGTTTTCTTTGGGATAGACTGTCCCTAATCCGCAGCCAAGAACGGCTATCGTTCTTCCATTTGAGCTGATCGCTCCCTTGTGGGCTGCTGTGTCTATTCCGCGTGCCATCCCGCTTATTATGCAGAAACCTTTTTGCGCCAGTTGGCGGGCAAACCGTTCTGCCTGTGACAGCCCGTAATAGGTGCAGCGTCTCGATCCAACAATCGCAAGGGCTATAAGATCCGTTTCCAGCAAATTGCCTTTTACGTAAAGGACTAGAGGGGGATCGTAAAGATTCTTCAGGTGTTGCGGATAATCGGCGCTTGTATAGGGGATAATTTTTATATTGTTTTTTTCTGCTAAATCAATTTCCTGGTGTATATCAACGCGTTGCGATTCTTCCAGTATTGCGTTTGCTATTTTCCCGCCTATGCCGGGTAACTTTTCCAATTCGGGTTTCACCGCCTGAAATACCCCGGCGATAGAACCAAATCTTTCGACAAGTGTCTGGTATGTCCTCGCCCCGATGCCCTTTGTCATATGAAGGCGCAGAATGGCTTCAAATTCAGTCAAGTTGCTTATCCTTTATAAAGAAAGGGAATGATAAGGTTTTTAAAAGAAACATACTCCATCGAAAAACCAAAATACCCGGCACGCATTGCGGGTGATGTTTTTTCGAGTCCATGGTTAGAAGGCTAAAAGGGGTTTATCTAATACGCGGTAGAGCATTTCATCATTTACTTTATCAGAGATAATAACCTCGCCGATTTTTGTAGGGAGCACAAAACGGAGTCTTCCGGAGACCGTTTTCTTGTCAGTGTACAGCGCCTTTATAATATCCTCTGATTTCAGTCCGGTTTGAATGGATAAGCCCAGGTTTTTCATTATGGATAGCTGCCGGTCGAAAACGGAGGTATCCGCGATGCCAAGTTCAATTGCTATTTTTGTGGCATAAAGCATGCCTATGGCAACGGCTTCTCCGTGACGATATTGTTTGTAATGGGTAACCGTTTCTATGGCATGGCCTATGGTGTGTCCATAATTTAAAATGGCACGAAGATCTTTCTCCTTTTCGTCCTGTTCTACAACATTGGCCTTTATCTGACACGACGTGGCAATAATTTTAAGCAATGCTTCATCTTGTAATTGAAGAATAGCATCCATTGATTTTTCCATAAACGCAAATAATTCCGCATCCCTTATAACGCCGTATTTAATAACCTCAGCGATTCCGGCAACCATTTCTTTCGACGGGAGGGAAGAAAGCGTGTTTGTGTCTATGAATACTGCCTTTGGCTGATAAAAACACCCGATCATGTTTTTCCCTTTCGGGTGATTGACGGCTACCTTTCCGCCGATGCTGCTATCAACTTGCGCAAGCAGCGAGGTGGGAATTTGTATATAAGGAATGCCGCGCATAAAGGTTGCTGCAATAAAACCGCTTAAATCCCCGACAACGCCTCCTCCAAGGGCTACGATGAGGGATTTTCTGTCAAGTTTATGGGCAAAGCAGTTGTCGTAAAGCAATAATGCATTTTCGATATTTTTTTGTTCTTCTCCCGGCGGTAAGGAAAGTAATTTTACATCAAAATTGTTCTGTCGGAAACTTTCTGCAACCACGTCTCCATAGATTTTTTCTATGTTTTCGTCGGTTATTAAGAGCGTTTTGCATGGTTCTTTGTCTTTTGCGACAATCTCCCCTACTTTCGCAAGGATATCTTTTCCTATGTAAATATTGTAACTATCTGCGGAAAGATTTACATGAATAGTCTTCATACATTTTTGTCCATTTTTTAAGGTTTGTGTCGGTAAGAGGATAGATCACCATTTTGCCCTGGGTATGCAGGTATTTGTGCAGCATCTTAAAGCCTTTTCATTTGTTTCTTATATGTCCCCTGGATTTTAAAAAAAACGAGACTGTCGCCAATTCTCAAGTCTCTCCCTTAAGTCCCCAATATCCCTTGAAGAAACTGCTTAAAAACTTGATATTTTTAACCGTTTCATTAAATATACAACAAAACCAAAACAGACGCTACCCCAATATACAACAAAACCAAAACACCACCACAGCAAGAGATTCCATTATAAACAATATAATCTCGGCATATTCCCAAGCTTTTAATATACTCTGGAACTACATAGCCTATGGCATAAGTAAATCTGTAGATTTTCAGAGAGTGGAAAATGAAGCTCGCACAATGATCCAATACATAAAAGACAAAAACAGAGGAAATTACGCAAAAATTAAGGAATAGTCAAATACATTACTTTGTTTCAAAAACCATTGAAACCGTTCGTAAAGTAATATGTTTTGCATGCCTTCACGTTCGGCGTCATACTTAATTTTGTATGGTAATTAATCAAGAATCTTTCAAAACATAAATCCTTTTAAATAGCGGCAATTAAGATAGTTTTGCATATTATTTTAACAAAGTAATGTTTATAGAATACTTATTGCAAAAAATGAGTTCGAAGAGTAAGGTAATAACATATGGTGTATTGACCTTTAAAGACAAGGGAAAAATTGCTTATCTGCTTTACTCCTGTGATATTAATGACTTCTTGAATTCAACTGATATTGCTTAAGATTTCCCTCATGGAACAAGAAAAGTCATTAATTCCTGTCAGATTATGAAGATTTTTGTGTAATTTTCGAAACCTAACATAGCGCCAAAGTATAATTTTTTGTAACATGAGTAAGACAGATAAGCAATAGAGATAATTATGGAAGGTATCATAGCGGCTATTCATGGCGATGTTGTAGAAATTGAGTTCAGCGGGGGACTCCCCAATATCTACGATTCCCTCGTTGTAAAGAAAACGGATGGGTCACATATCATCCTTGAGGTACATGACCACATAAGCAGCACAATGGTAAAAGCTATTGCGCTTGGATTCACACAGGGCCTGAAAAGGGGCATGGCAGTTGTCCCTTCAGGCAGTTCGCTCAAAATCCCGGTAAGTAAGAATTGTCTGGGAAGGGCGTTTAACATCTTTGGTGAGCCGATAGATGGGAAACCCCCGGTTGAAGACCATACCTTGATACCCATTCATAAACCACCTCCAGGTTTACAAGAACAGATACCTGCTTCAGGTATACTGGAGACTGGTATAAAGATAATAGACCTACTTTCGCCTTTTCCCAAAGGAGGCAAAATTGGTCTTTTTGGCGGTGCGGGGGTTGGGAAAACCGTGTTGCTTATGGAATTCATTTACAAGGTGGTGAAGGTTTATTCAGGGATATCCATATTTTGCGGTGTTGGAGAAAGAATGAGGGAAGGGCATGAACTCTGGAGAGAAATGGAAAGGCAGGATATCTTAAGCAACGCAATACTCGTATTCGGCCAGATGTGTGAATCCCCTGGGATTCGGTTTCGGGTGCCGTTAACGGCAATTACCCTGGCGGAATTCTTCAGGGATGAATTGGGAAGTGATATACTTTTCTTAATGGATAATGTCTATCGTTTTATTCAGGCAGGCAACGAGGTCTCTGTCCTTTTGGGAAGGCTTTCCTCTCGGGTAGGTTACCAGCCTACACTTCTTTCTGAGCTTGCCGAAGTGGAGGAAAGGATTGTGTCAACTCAAAGGGGTTCTATTACTTCTGTACAGGCGATATACGTGCCGGCTGATGATATAACAGACCCCGCCGTTGCGAACGTATTCCCCCATCTTGATACGACAGTTGTTCTTTCCCGTGAAATAGCATCAAAAGGGCTTTATCCTGCCATTGATCCACTCCTTTCTACCTCAAAATTACTTAGCCCTGAAGATGTTGGAGAGAGACATTATCAAATCTCAAGGTCTGTAACGGAGCACCTTTCCCGGTATAAGGAACTCCTTGATATTATTGCTATGCTGGGCATAGAAGAGCTTTCTCCGTCTGACAGGCTCATTGTTAAGCGGGCAAGGAAACTCGAGATGTTCCTCACACAGCCATTTTTCCTTACAAAGGAATTTACTGGCAGAGAGGGGAAGCATGTGCCTGTCGGTAAGACCCTTGACGGTTGCGAAACAATACTATCGGGGAAAATGGACGATGTCCCTGAAAATGCATTTTTTATGATCGGAGACATTGAGGAGATACGGTGAGCAATTCGTCTTTTAAATTAAATATTGTAACTCCCACAAAGATCATGGAAAAAAACATAACCTATATCAGGTTGAAAGATGAGACAGGCTTTTTTGGTATTTTAAAGGGTCACACGAATTTCTTAACCGTCACAGTACCCTCTCTTTGCTATTATACAGATGTTAATGGCAAGGAAGTTTTTCTTGCAGTTGATGAAGGAATAGTAAGCGTAAGGGAAGGAATCGTGACCATCACGTCCAGGGAGGTATTCGAAAATGACAATGCTGAAGAACTTGCAGAAATCATTGAAACCAACCTTGCTAAAAGAGACAAATCTGAGATGGCTTTTCGTGAGATGTTTGAGGGGATCGAAAGGTCATTTATGGAAAAGACTATAAAATTGGTAAAAGGAAGCCTTTGATGGAAGATAAAAAATTTTCAATGGATATAGAGAGATCTGCGAAAGAACTACTGAGTGCCCGAAAGGAGAAATCAAACTTCTGGCGCTATGCCAATGTTCTTGGCGTTGGTGGATGGACTTTCGTTATCCCGGTAGTTGGAGGGGCTTATCTGGGAAGGTATCTGGACAAAAAAATACACGGGGAAGGCATTTCGTGGACAATAACACTTCTTATGATTGGCATAGCCGTTGGTGTTTATAATGTCTGGTATTTGTTCGTTAGGAAACATCGGCAATGAAGGTATTTAATGTTTTTCCGGAAACAATTTTTTCAATTGGTCGTGTTCAGGTTACAGACACAGTTACTACCACATGGTTTGTCATGGCGGCTATAATAACAATCTGCTATTTTTCTACAAGGAAACTCTCCATAAAGCCATCCTTTTTCCAGGAGGTGTTAGAGGCTATCTTTGAGTTCATGGAAAAAACGATAAAAGATGTCCTGCCATTGAATCCGTGGCTGGTTGTTCCTATATTGGGTACCATTTGGATACTTATTGGTTTCTCCAATATGGCCGGTCTGATACCAGGATTGAAGACGCCTACCGCAGACCTCAATACAACCCTTGCGTTTGCGTTAATATCTTTTTCCATGACTCACGTTATTGGTATTGCAACACAAGGGTTTAAAGGATATCTTTTACACTATAAAGAACCAACATGGATATTGCTCCCGTTCCACCTTATAGCAGAGGTTACAAGAACGGTTGCGCTTGCCGTAAGGCTTTTTGGGAATATGTTAAGCGGCGATATGATTGCCATAATACTTCTCGGTATCGTTGGGTTGCTGGTACCGATTCCGTTTAGCCTGCTCCACATAATTATTGGTATTATACAGGCATATATATTTGGTGTTTTAACGCTTGTATTTATAGCCGGTGGCATTAAAACAAAATCTTAATAGGAGGCTTATATGGACGCCAAAACCGTAGTTATTTCTGTTTCGATACTGGCAGCGGCCTTTGTAATGGCTATCGGTGGTTACGGGCCGGCAAAAGCGCTTGGAAATGCCCTTACCGAGGCCCTTGACGCCACAGCAAGACAGCCTGAGGCGTCCGACAAAATTATGAGGGTGCTTTTTGTCGGAATGGCGCTGATTGAATCCATTGCCATATACGCATTTGTTATCGCTTTGATTGTCCTTTTTGCAAATCCTCTTATCGGGTATATTTTAAAATGAAATTCAATATCTGGACACTTTTATTTCAGATAATAAACTTTGTTGTTTTGCTCTATATCCTTAGAAGGATATTGTACAAGCCCATACGTGAAATTATTGAAAAACGAAGAGGGCTTATAGCAAAAACGGTAGAGGATGCCGAAAAGACAAAGAAAGAGGCGCTGGAACTTAAGGAAAAAAACCAGAAAGAATTGAACAAGGTAAAGGAACTTCAAAGCCAAATGCTCGAACAGACGAGGGAAGAAGCCCTTAAAGACAGGAGTAAGTTACTCGATGAGGCAAATAAAGAGGCTGCCAAAATAAACGAAAAAGAAAAGGCTTTGATTGATGCAGAAAAAATAAGGATAGAATTAGAACTGAAAAATAAGACCCTTGAGATGGTCTCTGTTTTCGCTTCAAATCTTTTAAAAGACATTTCAGACGAAGAGCTTCATAGGTCTATATTTAGAAAGCTCTTGAAGGAGAACGGGAAAATTGTTTCTGATATTTCCAAAATAAAAGGAAAAGAGGAGATATTAAATATAGAACTCTTTACCGCATACCCATTACCTCTGGATGATGTAAAAACATTTAAAGAAACACTTGAATCACAGCTTGCAAAAAAAGTAAAAATGAATACGACCATTGATGAGACTCTTATCGCAGGAGTAAGGATAAAGGTCTACGATATGATTTACGATTCCTCACTGGCAGGCCAGGTAAATGCACTTGCTTCACAGCTCAGAGAAACCAGGTAAATGGAAAAAGAACTAACGGCTTTTTTTGAAAAAATAAGAGAAAAAGCCAAAACCAGCAGATTCTCTATTGGGTTCACTGAAGAGGGAAAGGTACTATCTGTAGGGGATGGTATTGTACATATTGCCGGTTTGAGAGATGCAAAACTCTACGAACTTATACTGTTTGAAAGTGGCGATGAGGGGATATCATTTGATCTCGGTGTTGATAGTATAGCAGTAGTGTTGCTTACCGGGCGCAATGGGATACGGGCCGGTGATACGGCGTACAAAACTGATAGGATTGCCTCGGTAAATGCAACTGAAGGGCTTCTGGGAAGGGTGCTGGGCGCCCTTGGAAATCCCATTGATAATGGGCCGGAATTGAAAGAATGTCTGTCCTGTCCGGTAGAACGGGATGCCCCTTCTTTGCTGCAAAGAGACTTTATTACCGAACCTCTTTATACGGGTATTAAAGTTATTGACTCTATGCTTGCCATAGGTAAGGGACAACGAGAATTGATTATCGGAGATCCCTCAACAGGGAAGTCATCCATTGCTATTGATACCGTCATCAATCAAAAAAACTCCCGTGTAATTTCTATTTATGTAGTCATTGGACAGAAAAAGTCTCACGTATTAAAAATCATTGAAGAAATAAAAAAATACGGTGATTTCTCGAGGACTATATTCGTAATTGCCGATGCTTCAAACTCTCTGGGTCTCCAATTTATTGCACCTTACAGCGCCACCGCCATAGCCGAGTATTTCCTCTACAAGGGTAAAGACGTCTTAATCGTTTACGACGATCTTACGAAACATGCCGATGCGTATCGCTCGTTAAGCCTTTTATTAAAGAGACCTCCTGGTAGAGAGGCATATCCTGGAGATATATTTTTTATACACTCAAGACTCCTCGAAAGGTCTGCAAAACTGAATCAAAAGAACGGTGGAGGTTCCATCACCGCCCTTCCAATAGTGGAAACCCAGCAAGGCAGGATATCGTCATATATCCCCACAAATCTTATCTCGATAACAGACGGGCAGATATATTTAGATACATTACTGTTTAACAAAGGTATTCGACCGGCGGTGGACGTCGGCAAATCGGTATCAAGAATAGGGGGGAAGGCCCAGGTAGAAGCGATGAAAGCCGTAGCCGACAGGCTGAAAATAGACTATTCAAGATTCATTGAAGTGGAGGTGTTTACGAAATTCGGGGCGCATTTAGAGGAAGAAACCGCAAAACTCATCAGACGCGGAGAACGGTTAAGGGAAATCCTTAAACAGCCGCAGTTCCATCCATTCCCCCTTGAACATGAAGTATTAAGCTTCATCATTATAGAATCTGGAATACTTGATAATGTAACAATTCCATCGGTAAGAAAAGTGTGTGATGAAATAATTAAAAAGATTACGCCTGCATTCCCGGAAATTATAAATCGTATTATTCAGGATGGATTGCTCGGGAAAACAGACTTAGGAACATTAAAAGATTTTATCGCAAAGGAAAAGGTATAAATATGCTTTCTTCCTTAGATATCGAAAAAAAGATACGGGCATCATATATCATTGGAGACATAGTCGGTGTTATGAAAGCATATGCCGGAGTCACAATGAGGAGAACAGAGGATCTTGTTCAGAATATAAGGGCATATGAAAAAAATATGCTTTTGGCAATGGCCGATATCATAACGCATTATCCTGGAATTTCATTGAAGGAACAAAGTAAAGGGAAAAAAATTCTCGTGGTCTTCGGTTCCTCGCAGGGGTTATGTGGTTCCTTTAATGAAAAAATGGTTGATGTCGTTTCTTCTGTAATTACCGGCAATGATATCCTGTTTGTTATAGGGAAGAGATTAAAATCGTCTTTTGAATTAAAACATGTACCTTATGAAGATTACAGCGATTCCGTAGCGAGCATTAACGGTATACGGCCAGCTTTAAAAGAGACTGTTTCGAAAATAATGAATATTTACAAAAAGGAGGAATACTATAAGCTTACCTTTGTCTTTACCTATATTTTTGAAAAAAAGGCTGAAATTTCTGTGGAACAAATCCTCCCTCCTGATATTAATAAAGTAAACGCTTTAAGCCCAACCAGAATTCCACCGTTTACCTACCTTAAACCAAAGATTATTTTTAATAAAATCTTAGAAGAATTTTTATTTATCAGTCTTTACCGATGTTATATGGAGTCGCTCAGAAGCGAGAACTGGTATCGGCTGAGAAGCATGGACGGCGCATCAGAAACTTTAAAAAGACAGCTCTCGAACCTTAATTCTGTTCAGATGTACACCAGACAGGAAGAAATTACGGAAGAGATGCTTGAGATACTGGGAAGCGGGATGTTCTATAAGTGATACGAAGAGAGTCTGTTGTAAAAACCATTTTATTTTTTGAAATAAATATTTATTCTGCTTTCTATCTGGTACATCGTTTCGTTAAAATGCGTACGTAAAAAAATGTCATTGCGATGAGTGGAGCGACTAAGCAATCTCTTGTTCCAAAAGGACTTAAGATTGCTTAGCTGTTGCTCACAATGACGGTATCAATGTAGATTTTTAATGAAACGCTATACTAGCCAAGGAGGAACTATGAACCACCCTGATAGACCAATTGCTGCTGAACCCGCTTATCATAATCAAATATTTCTAGACAGCGACGACGGAAGGCCTCTTCGCATCCTGGCCGAGTACCTTGAACCTCTTTACCGGCTTCGGCGGGAAGGGATTCAGGACACAATTGTTTTTTTCGGATCTGCAAGAATGAAGGAAGACGGGGCGCTCGGACAGTACTACAAAGATGCTCGCCTGTTGGCGCAGCTTCTGACCGAATGGTCATGCGGCCTTTCCGGTTCAAGGCGATTTGTGATCTGTACCGGTGGAGGCGGCGGCATTATGGAAGCGGCAAATCGAGGCGCTGTGGATGCAGGTGGTAGCACTATCGGACTCAACATAGGTCTGCCTCACGAACAGCGCCCGAACCCTTACGTCACCCCATCGCTCTTATTTGAGTTTCACTACTTTTTCATGCGCAAACTATGGTTTACGCATTTGGCACGGGCACTCATTGTGTTTCCTGGGGGATTCGGGACGCTGGATGAGTTTATGGAGATGCTAACACTGGCTCAGACGCAAAAGCTTGACCGGGACATTCTCATTTTTCTCTACGGCTCGGAGTATTGGAAAGAAGTGATCAATTTCGATTCGCTCGTGAAGCATGGGATGATCGACAGGAAAGACTTAAATCTTATTCATCACGTAGACGATGTTCAAACAGCATTTGAACTGCTCAAAAATCGCCTGCCGAAAGAAAAAGAAGCGGTTTGCCCCGCGATCGCTAAGGCGAAGTTTTCAAAATGTCGAATTAAGGAGGATGCACGATGATAGAACTGGAATTTATAGGCGCAGCGAAGACCGTCACCGGATCTAAACATTTGATCCGCACATCACGCGCATCTGTATTGCTGGACTGCGGTTTGTTCCAAGGCCATCGCAAGGAGGCCGACGAGAAAAACCGAAATTTCTCTATAGATGGTAAACAGCTCGATGCCATCGTATTATCCCATGCCCATATCGACCATTCGGGCGCTCTGCCATGCATTTTCAAAAATGGCTATCGAGGCCCTATCTACGCTACTCCAGCCACTCGGGATCTTTGCTCGCCCATGTTGATGGATACAGCATGGATCATGAAGGGTGATGCCGAACACATTCAAAAACTCATATCACGCGGCGCTAAGCATCTCGATCCCGTCGAACCTCTTTATGGCGAAAGAGATGTGGCCGGCACGCTGTCGCAGTTTATAGGAATTCCCTACCATAGAAAACAGACCATTGCCCCAGGCATTTCATTGTCATTTTTCGATGCAGGCCATGTATTGGGAAGCGCTATATCCGTTATCGATGTCGAAGACGATGGTCAAAAAGTGCGTCTCGCTTTTACGGGTGACTTAGGCCGCAAGCATCTTCCCATTTTGCGGGACCCGGAAATTCCAGATGGGATTTCATGTCTCCTGACGGAAAGCACCTATGGAGACCGACTTCACGCTCCTATTGAATTGACGATTGAGGCACTGGCTGAAGTGATTAATCGCACCGGTAAAAAGGGCGGGAAAATTGTCATTCCATCCTTTGCTCTGGAACGTGCCCAGGAGATCATCTATGCACTCAAGAAACTCCATGACCAAAAGCGGATTCCTTCAATTCCGGTATACATTGATTCTCCTCTCACCGTGAAACTGACGGACGTCTTCAAACTGCACCCGGAGTGTTACGACACGGAGGCCTTCGCTCTACTTCATAGTGAGAATTCGCCCTTTGAATTTCCAGGTCTAAAGTATATTTCAAGTGTCGAAGACTCAAAGAAAATCTCTTCGTCTACCGAGCCCTCCATTGTAATTTCAGCAAGCGGTATGTGCGAAGGTGGCAGAATCCTGCATCATCTTGCTGCCACGATCGGGGACGCCAGGAACACCGTTATTATCGTTGGATATCAGGCAGAACACACCTTAGGGAGAAGATTGGTGGAAAAGCGGCCTGAAGTTAAAATTTATGGAGTCATGCGCCGCCTCGAAGCCGAAGTGGTTGTTCTGAACGGTTTTTCCGGCCACGCAGATCAGAATGGATTGCTTCGCTTCGCTGATGCCCTCCGAAGTAAAGGGCATCTGGAGAAGGTCATTCTTGTGCATGGAGAACCAAAATCTCAGGAGACTTTGAAAACGAAACTTAGTGACCATGGTTTCCAATCCGTTGATATCCCAGGGCCTGGAGACGTAATAAAACTATGATTATTGATTCGCAGATGCCCACTGAAGATACAAAGCACTTTAAAGTAGAAGAACAATGCATTATGAAGTCGGAAGAAAAATATCTCCTCGCTGTGAATGGTGGCTCTTCCAGCATCAAGTTATTCATAAGTACCGCAATATAATAAGTTACACATATAATATCCATGTAACAGAGAGGGACGGAGTCCAGGCACTGTTTTTCTTTTTACCAAAACGAGTGATATTGACATAGCTTACGGCGACAAGGAGTGTAAGGGACATTATCTTATAGAAGAAGAGATTCGGAAGCTTCCGATCATCGTATCGGCGTGAAGAATATTGTCTTTGATGTAGAGAGTAAGATGTCATCCTGATTTTTAATAAATATTGCATGCTTGTCCGCTTGTCAGCCTGTTTTGACCTTTGACCGCTCACTGCCAACTGTCTATTATCTAATCAACCATTTAACGTCTTAACGACTCAACCGTTCTAATGCAGACCTCTGACCTCTGACCTTTGCCAGTTTTCCGCCTTACTTTTTATAAATGGGGAATGTGCTATATGCCTATTAAATATGATATAGAAATACCAGAAAGAGTGATAAAAGCGCTTGGTTTGCGTGAAAGTGAAGTAAGTGAAACGCTAAAAAAAGAACTTTCAGTTTATTTTTTTGAAAAAAACTTTTAAGTTTTGGTCAGGCAAGACAATTTTCAGGGTTATCAGTATGGGACTTTCTGGAATTTTTAAGAGAAAGGAAAATCCCTTTGCATTATGATTTGGCTGAGTATGAGGAAGATTTAGAAACAATCAGGGAATTATCATAATGCCTGTTGTTATCTCCAAAGGCTGTGTATAAGGAAGTTGTTGTAGAAGGAAGAGGAAAACAGGGAGCAAATGTAATAGCGGAGGCATGTAAAGAATGGTACACTTTACCCTTATAAAGAAATAGAAGAACTTTCATAGGGCAAGATGCATCAACATACTATGAAACATTTATTTTCTAAACAAAAGGGTCGTTCCTGAATATTATTCATAAGATTCGACAAAAGGTTGTAAAGCAAGAATACGAGTTTACTATCCCCCATTTTTTTGAGGAAATGGGGAATGACAACCTTATCTTTGCAGATATCGAAATGGCAATTGCTAATGGTAAAATAAGACGTAAATTTACTAGAGACCCAAGAGGCACACGTTATGAAATTGTCTGTCCTGCAAAGGATGGGAGAGAAATAGCAGTTATCTGCAGGATTAAAAGCACAGGAAAGTTGTTATTGATTACAACGTACGCACTTTAGAGGTGATAACATGAAGATAAAGAATAGGAAAAAGGAATATGATTATGGAGAATGTGAAATTTGCAATACATCTATGGAAGAAAAATATATAAAACAAGATTTCTGGATTCGAGGTGAACTTATTGTTGTGGAAGATGTGCCGGCAGGTGTATGTCCCCAATGCGGTGAAAAAGTAGTAAAAGCGGATGTAGGACGACGGATAACAAGATTATTAGAAAATACTGAACGGATTGCAAAAGCCCCCAAAATTTCCGTTCCTACTATTAAATTTGATAAAGAAAAAACAGAGGTTTAGTTCTATTAGATTGCATAAGATAAAAGGAAGCTGTTTTTTATGAAAAGCACAATTAAAAAATCAAAAATACATCCTTTGGGAGCGACCACAAATAACATGGTATTGTATAGTACCAATAGTATCGTTGTAGTGTCTTTGTGTATGTCACGGTAATAGCCGTTACAACTAGTAAATATAGGCATTGACACCCTCCAGCCATTATGATAACATTAGGATTAAGTGGTATTTTATCCGGCGTATTAATCCTAATGGTGTCATTATGCGTTTAGCTAAGTATTCTCATCGCAAGCTCTTGGGACTATTCAGCAGGGATGTCGTTTTAACTCTGGACAGTATCAAAGAAGCTTTGGGAACGACTTCAAAAGCAACGGTTTTCAGGAAGCTAAAATCGCTCGGACATCGTGCGAGTTATTCCCATGCGGGCAAATACCATACACTGGATACACTTGCAAGCTATAATAAATATGGCATTTGGAGTTTCAATCAAATATATTTTTCTCAACAAGGAAGTCTTGTAGATACTCTCGAGGCCATCATTAATAAATCCCAGGAAGGTTATTTTGCCTCGGAGCTTCAAACGCTGGTACATGTGCGAGTCTTTAATGCACTGACTCAATTAGTGGTATCTGGAAGGGTCTTGCGCGAGCAGATTGCCGGAGAATATTTGTATATCTCCAAGGTGTTAGGTACGGATCAACTCGCCAGACGTAAACAGTCAATCATGTTGTGTGCTTGTAAGGAAGAAAAGGTATTAATTCCCGGCTTTGGGAGTGAAGTGGTTACGGATTGCCTGCAGACATTTCTTTCCATACTTGATGAAAGGCAGAAACGGCTTTATCTTGGTTTAGAATCAATGAAACTGGGACATGGCGGCGATTTAAGACTTTCACAGCTAACCGGCATAAATGTAAAAACAATTGCCAAGGGGCGTCGGGAACTTTCGAGTAAGAACATTACACCGGGACGGATACGTAAGGTTGGTGCAGGTCGTTCTTCGATTAAAAAAAAACTGATGTGGTAAAACTTCTTGAAGAATTGATGGAGGGCGATACTGCAGGAGACCCAATGGGTAAAGGAAAAATATGGACGAGAAGAAGCACACGTACTCTAAAAAAAGAATGCGGTGATAGAGGTGTAAGCGTATGTGCAACAACAGTTAGTAGGCTTCTTAAGGACATGGATTATTCTCTGAGAGTAAATCGCAAAACGATAGCAGAGACACGTCATCCGGACCGTAATAGACAGTTTGAAATTATTAATGAGACAAAAAAGTATTTTGAAGATTCTGGTCAGCCAATAATCAGTGTTGACAGTAAGAAAAAGGAATTGATAGGTAATTTCAGAAATGAGGGCAAGGCGTGGACAAAAATAGTAAATGAAGTTTTGGCCCATGATTTTCGTTCTCAGGCAATTGGTGTTGGATGTCCGTTTGGTATCTATGAATTGCTGACTAATTTAGGGACAGTTATTGTTGGTACGTCCTATGACACACCGGAATTTGCAGTCGAGTCAATTAAGATTTGGCTGGATGAATTTGGTTGGAAGAGGTATCCATGCGCAAAAGAACTCCTTATTCTTTGTGACGCAGGAGGGAGCAACGGATTTCGTCCCCGGTTGTGGAAATATGCGCTTTATCAAAATATTTGTAAAGTTTACGGACTCTCCATCAGGATTTGCCACTATCCCTCAGGAGCATCAAAATGGAATCCGGTAGAACATCGTCTGTTTAGTTTTATCAGTAAAAATTGGGAGGGGAATCCTTTGAGGTCTTATGATGTTATGCTAAGTTTAATTGCTGGCACTACAACAACAGCGGGTCTTCTCGTACAAACCATTCTTAACGAGAAAGAATACCAAAAAGGAATCAAAATCACTGATGACCAAATGAAAGAAATAAACATAAACAAACACAGTGTCTTGCCAGATTGGAATTATACAATTTCACTTAACTAAATTAATAAAAATACCAAATTATTTTTGGACAGTGTCTAAATGGCATACAATATAAAATGGTCTCCACGGGCTGCCTCCGATTTTGAAGAAATTTGTGAGTACATCGCAAATATTATGCTGCTCTTTTTGCGAGAAAAGTAAATGTCATTGTTAAATCAATTCCTCAATTTCCCAAGTCTGGACGAATGGTTCCTGAGTATGGAGATGAAGATTTACGAGAAAAGATTTATGAGAATTACAGAATCGTTTATCGTATTAAAGGAGAACTTATTGAGGTTGTTGCCATTTGTCATGGCTCAAGGCTTTTGGGAAATGTATTGTAATCGGAGACGGAACCTCATTTGACAAAAAATTTTTATAGAACATTCTAATATTGAAGCGGATGTTCTTTTACGTGTTCTTTGTGATGACCCTCCAGTTGATGCGATTGAAGAATCAGGAGGGGTAATCGTGAGTTACGAAGAAGATAGAGAACCTGTCAGTGTGGCTCAAGTTCCGGGGCACCATACATAATTATTGACTTCATTATTAAAATAGTTAAGAGGTGTTCATGTCCGGAATTGCTCGTGTGGTAGTTCCGGAAACGCCACATCATATTACTCAACGAGGAAGTCGACGTATGCAGGCATTCTTCTGCGACTAGGATTGTGAGGCTACATAGACTTGACGTTTCAGTGGTGTAGGCGCTCAGACATTGAAATATGGGCATATTGCTTGCTGCCAAACCATGTACACCTGATTAGGTTCCGCCCTCTGAAAATGCGCTTAGCCAGGCGATTGGAGAAGCGCATCGACGCTACACACATCGCGTAAATTTCCGGGAAGGCTGGAGAGGCCACCTGCGGCAAGGACGTTTTGCCTCTTTCCCAATAGACAAAACCCATTTGTGTTTAGCCTAGTGGCACATTTTGCCTGTGCGGAATACAGGCAGGAATGCCTGTACCACCCTTGCAATAAATTTTATTATTCATCTTCCGAAAACCTTATTTTTTTGACTATATTTACAAAAAATCGGGAATGCACCCTTGCTGGGAGAGATGATCGTCTTGTGCATGGAGAGCCGTTGCTTGAGATGTTTGGCAAGTGGGACGAGTTTCTTTCCAGAGGTCTATCGGAAGGAGAAGTTGAAAAGGACCGATGTCATGAGCGAGCCGGAAGACCTCTTAGCGCCGACAGTTTTGGGAGCATTCCCGATTTTTTGTAAGTGTTCATGGAGTTGGGGCAAAACAACCCTGACAGGGTTTCAAACCCTGTCAGGGTTAACACTACTGTACGTTTTATTAAAACATGGCGGAAGTCACAAAAAATCGGGAATGCACCCCTACAAGACCTCTAAACCAATCTCAAAAGAAAGGGCTCAGGACACTTTATCTGAGGCTGTTTATTTTGTAAATGCCATAATGAAATATCTGGAAGATGATATGAAGAAATCATGAAAGCTGTGCATCCGGATAAGGCATACAATCTTGAAATGCCGATTGAAATGTTCGCGGGCGAAGGAGATGTGGTTTTTGCTATCAGCAGTTCCGGCAGATCCGAGAACATCCTCTGCAGGGTTAGGGTAGGCATATCTAAAAAGTGCAGAGTAATTACACTGTCTGAAGTTTGAGCAACAAAGGCCTCTTCCTTTTGAATACAAAAGCGTCAAGCTTGATTGTGAACATAGAATTGATATTTATAGTTGAAGAAAAAAGGTTATCCTCAACAAAGGCTCTTCCTGGGCCAAAATTTTAATAGCAAGCCTCTTATAATCAGTCTGGATTATGGAGTATGATAAAAGTTTATTTTGATAACTGCGTGTATAACAGACCCTTTGATGATCAGGGCAATGAGAGGGTTTTGATTGAGGCAAGGGCTTTTTATATTATTCTTAAGTGGATTGAAGATGGGAAAATAACGAGTATCAACTCCGATGCCCTTGAATATGAAAACGGTATGACGCCTGATCCTGACAGACGAATCAGGATTAAGACATACCTTGCCATGACAAAGGCGCATGCAAAGTTTTCTGAATCTCTGGCTGAGAGGGCGAAAGAGATTGTTGGTTTAGGTATGAGGGGGATGGATGCCGTGCACATAGCTATGGCAGAGCATGAGAATGCCGAATACTTTGTTACCTGTGATGATGGTATAATAAAAAGAGCCAAAGAATTCTCAGAAATGCTTAGAGTGAAGGTTTGTAGTATATTGAAATTTCTGGAGGAGGTAATGCAATATGGCGAAGACAATTAGTGAGGTTAAAGAGATAGGATGGGACGCCCTCGTTGAACGCTTAGGAGCAAGCGGCGCAACGCTATTCATTTTGGAATACGAAAAAGGTTATGGAGATTACACCAAAGACAGAACAAAGATATTCGACAAAAAACCCCTTGAAGAAATTATAGAAGAAATCAAAGGAGAGGATTAACATAAAATGAAAGATTCACCTTGCAGCGAAAATAATGAAAGGAGGAGTGAGGAATGAACTTACATGAAAGGATATGTTTGGGAAGTCTGTAATTAAAGGTACTCGTATTACTGTGGAACATATACTCCGTAAATTAGGCGGTGGTATAACTCCTGATGAAATTATCGAAGACCATCCTCATCTAAAAAAAGGTAACTATTCAGCGTAGACGATACACGGCTCGTTCCCAAACCTTGTACTGAACATAGTGAAGTATCTGTTTGGGAATGCATTTGTTCGAGAAACTCCGGTTTCTCGCCTGTTTGCTGATAGATAGGGAATAAAATCACAGGGTTAAGACAGTTTGTAATTTGTCAAGTCAGACCCGCACTGGAAACAAAGTTTCCAGTGCAATTGATAGTTCTGGGGACATCATACATAAATTATTGACTTCATTATTAAAATAGTTAAGAGGTGTTCATGTCCAGAATTGCGCATATGGTAGTTCCGGAAACGTCACATCATATTACTCAACGAGGAAAACGACGTTTGCAGACATTCTTATGCGACGAGGATTATGAGGTATACATAAACTTGACGTTTCAGTGGTGTAGGCGCTGGGACATTGAAATATGTGCATATTGCTTGCTGCCAAACCATGTACACCTGATTGCGGTTCCGCCCTCTGAAAATGCGCTTAGTCAGGCGATTGGAGAAGCGCATCGACGCTACACACGCCGCGTAAACTTCCGGGAAGGCTGGAGAGGACGCCTGTGGTAAGGACGTTTTGCCTCTTTCCCAATGGACAAAACCCATTTGTACTTAGCCGCACGCTATGCTGAACTGAATCTGGTGAGAGCAACATTAGTTAAGAAACTGCAGGGGCACCGATGGGGTAGCGCATCCGCGCACATTGCTGGGAGAGATGACCGTCTTGTGCCTGTAGAGCCGTTGTTTGAGATGTTTGGCAAGTGGGACGAGTTTCTTTCCAGAGGTCTATCGGAAGGAGAAGTTGAAAAGGCCCGATGTCATGAGCGAGCCGGAAGACCTCTTAGCGCCGACAGTTTTGGGTGTATTCCCGATTTTTTGTGATTTCCGCCATGTTTTATGAAACGTTGCAGTAGTGTTAACCCTGACAGGGTTTCAAACCCTGTCAGGGTTGTTTTGCCCCGACTCCATGAACGCTTACAAACAATCGGGAATGCACCCGACAGTTTTTTAGTCCAGCTTGAAAATGCTCCTGGAAGAATACTCCATAAGCAAGAATCTGGCCCAAAGAGGTCTCAAAAGGAAAAGAAGCATCTCCAAAATTGAGTATGGCGTCCCTGAATTCGTCAAAGGTTGATAAGTATGATTGCCTTAGTGTTAATTGACTTGATGGTAATAAAAATTTATTGGAGAAAAAACGATGAAAACAAAAACCCTTCCATTTGCAAAAGAATTTATAACAGATTCTAAAGGGCACATTACCAAAATAATTATGGATTTTGATGATTATCAACGTTTTCTTGATTGGGTTGAAGATGAAGGATTAGTTCTGGCAATGAATGAGGTTGAAAATGAAGCGTCTATGAGCCTGGAAAAGGCATTAAATGAACTTGAAAAGAAATGAAGACGGAGTATATATCAAGTTTTATAAAGGATTTGGGAGCGCTAAAAGGTTCCCATTATTATGAGAAAATTAAAACTATGGTTTTCGAAGATATTCCCAAATTACCTGATATAGACAAAGTGAAGAATTTAAGAAAGTTAAAAAATAACAAACCATATTACCGGATTCGTATTGGGGAATATAGAATAGGAGTTAGATTGAATAATAATACACTGGTTTTTATGCGTGTATTACATCGTAAAGATATAGTCAAACAAATAAGGTTTTCGAAAAATTTACACACCCCCGGCCCCTCTTTTTAGAGGGGAGATAAGAAGTCCCCTCTATCAAGAGGGGATTTAGGGGTGTGTTTGATAATATGCCTAGTCAAATAAATCTGTTTTTTAGAAAGCCATTTTATCGCCAAATCTCTAAAATCATATTTGTTTGGCTATATTTATCGTTATTTTCCATAATCCACTTTTCTTTAATCAAAATATAGTGAGGCGTCAATTGACTGATAGTTCTGGGGACATCATACATAATTATTGACTTCATTATTAAAATAGTTAAGAGGTGTTCATGTCCAGAATTGCGCATGTGGTAGTTCCGGAAACGTCACATCATAATTACTCAACGAGGAAATCGACGTTTGCAGGCATTCTTCTGCGACTAGGATTGTGAGGCTACATAGACTTGAGGTCTCAGTGGTGTAGGCGCTGGGACATTGAAATATGGGCATATTGCTTGCCGCCAAACCATTTACACCTGATTGCGGTTCCGCCCTCTGAAAATGGGCTTAGTCAGGCGATTGGATAAGTGCATCGACGCTACACACGTCGCGTAAACTTCCGGGAAGGCTGGAGAGGACGCCTGCGGTAAGGACGTTTTGCCTCTTTCCCAATAGACAAAACCCATTTGTGCTTAGCCGTGGCACAGGCATTTTGCCTGTGCGGAATACAGGCAGGAATGCCTGTACCACCCTTGCTGGGGGAGACGACCGTCTTGTGCATGTAGAGTCGTTGCTTGAGATGTTTGGCAAGTGGGACGATTTTCTTACCAGCGGTCTATCGGAAGAAGAAGTCGAAGAGGTTCGATGTCATGGGCGAACCGGAAGACCTCCTGGCGCTGACAGTTTTTTAGTCCAGCTTGAAAATGCTCCTGGAAGAATACTCCATAAGCAAAAACCTGGCCCAAAGAGGTCTCAAAAGGAAAAGAAGCATCTCCAAAATTAAGTATGGCGTCCCATGAATTCTCAATAAGTGGGATGTGTCTCCTTTTTCCAAGATAAAATTAAATAAGATTAACGGGAGGATTAGCTTCATGAAAGTTATTACAGAAAAAGAAGAACTTTATAAACTTATTAAAGAAGCGGTAAGAGAGGTTTTGCACGAAGAAATTGTGGAGATATTTCTTAAAAATATACCTTTGATTTCAAAGGAAGAAATGAAAGATATTGAAAATTTGTACGGGAAGCCATCGTTAGATAAAATAGCGGCGTTTAGCGAGACAATAGAGATATAGTCAAACAAATCAGATTTTCGAAATTTGCTCGCCAATAATTTGAAAATTTTCAGTTAAAAGAGTAGACAATTCATCTGTATACTCGTTAATATTTTTGAAAAAACTTAAACATTTGTTTTTAAACTTCTCATAAGTATCATAATACTTGTTATACAATATTTTTTTGCGAAAGAATTTCCATAATCTTTCAATGAGATTTAAATTGGGTGAATAGGAAGGGAGAAATTTGATCTTTATTCTCGAATTTGCAAGGTATTCTTTGACCAATTTAGACCTGTAATATTTAGCATTATCAGAGATTATGTAAATAGTACCGGCTTGAGCATACCTTGACTCTATTTCATGGAAAAGCTTTATTGTTGATTGAGCATTGATGCTTTCATCTTCCCGGATTGTTACTTCAAAGGTTTCTATGTCAATAGCACCGTTTAAATTTATTCTTTTCCTGCCGGTATTAGAGGGTATTTCCTTCTTTTTGCCTTTCTCTATCCAGCAATATGCAGACGTAGAATTGTGCTGTGGATGAACTCCATCCATAAAAAGTATCTTATCTCCAGGGGCTTTCTCTTCTTTGAGTTGTTTGTAGTTTTCGATAAATTCTTTTTGTTTTTCAGGGTTTGCTTTGCCTGGAACTATTGTAGTTTTCTTGTAAGTAAAGCCTAATCTATCGAGGGTATGTACCATTCCTTCGGGTGTATAGATTTTATTGAATGTCTGTTTTACATATTCAACAATTTCTTTTGCCGCACTATAGTTGTTTTTCCTGATATGATCTTTTAATTGTTCTTCTTGTTCGCAGGTGAGTTTTGGCACACAGCCAATATAATTGTCAGATAAAAGCCCGTCAAAACCTTTATCTTTGTATAGTTTTTCGTAATTCCTGATTGTTTGATCGTCTAACAAGAGCGCCTCTGCTACTTTTTCATAACTCCATCCTGAATCAAGAAGAAGTATAGCTTTGATTCGGTCGGCATGACGTCTATGAGGCTCTTTCTTATGTGCTTTTTTAAATTCTATTCGGGTTTTTTCACTGAGAAATGGATTCATGCAGAATTTAATACTCTAGAAACAATTCAAATGCAAGAAAAAAACAGGTTCTTCTAAAAATAAATGCTTTTTACTATCGCTACTCAATTTGTCCCAGACCTCAGACTTCAACTATTTAACAAGTTTTCCCATTTCTGGATTGACAATCCCCGAAGAAGTGTTTATTATGCCAAACGTTTGAAATTCTAAACGTTTAACAATTCAAACAATTCTTTACTGCCACGCGCATAGGTAAACGGACTGTAAGGGTGACGTCTAACATGGAGCGACAATCTCGTTTCACTGGCAGGCGGGCAAGTTATTCATAAGTACCGCAATATAATAAGTTACACATATGATATCCATGTAACTGAGAGGGACGGAGTCCAGGCACTGTTTCCTTTTTACTAAAACGAATGATATTGACATAGCTTACGACGACAAGGAGTGTAAGGGACATCACCTCATAGCGGAAGAGATTCGGAAGCTTCCGATCCTCGTATTGACGTGAAGAATATTGCCTTTGATGTAGAGAGTAAGATGTCATCCTGATTTTTAATAAATCTTGCATGCTTGTCCGCTTGTCAGCCTGTTTTGACCTTTGACCGCTCGCTGCCAACTGTTTATTATCTAATCAACCATTTAACGTCTTAACGAATCAACCGTTCTAATGCAGACCTCTGACCTCTGGCTTCTGACTTCCGATCTTTGCCCACTTACCTCGAATTTGAACTATTTACCCTTTGCCAGTTTTCCGCCTTACTTTTTATAAATGGGGAATGTGCTATATGCCTGTTAAATATGATATAGAAATACCAGAAAGAGTGATAAAAGCGCTTGGTTTGCGTGAAAGTGAAGTAAGTGAAACGCTAAAAAAAGAACTTTCAGTTTATTTTTTTGAAAAAAAACTTTTAAGTTTTGGTCAGGCAAGACAATTTTCAGGGTTATCAGTATGGGACTTTCTGGAATTTTTAAGAGAAAGGAAAATCCCTTTGCATTATGATTTGGCTGAGTATGAGGAAGATTTAGAAACAATCAGGGAATTATCATAATGCCTGTTGTTATTTCCAATGCTTCTCCATTAATAGGACTTGTGGGAATTGAACAACTGCATATCTTAAGAAAATTATGGTCGGAAATAGTTATTCCTGAGGCTGTGTATAAGGAAGTTGTTGTAGAAGGAAGAGGAAAACAGGGAGCGAATGTAATAGAGGAGGCATGTAAAGAATGGATAAGAGTTGTTTCTGTGAAAAACAGGCCAGAAGTTGAAGTATTGCAGACCATTCTTGATGAAGGCGAAGCCGAAGTTATAACGCTGGGACAGGAGATTAAAAAAAGCATTCTTTTACTTGACAACAGAGAGCCACGTAATTTTGCAAGGACTGTTAATCTGAAAATGATTGGCACAGTTGGTGTTATTAGATTTGCATGGACGAAAGGCTTAATAAAAGAACCAATCCATGAGATAAATAAGTTACGGTTGAACGGCTTCTGGATAGGCGAGAAACTTATTGAGCAGTTTAAAAAAGATGTAGAGAGTAAGATGTCATCCTGATTTTTAATAAATCTTGCATGCTTGTCAGCTTGTCAGCCTGTTTTTGACCTTTGACCGCTCACGGCCAAACTGCCAACTGTTTATTATCTAATCAACCATTTAACGTCTTAACGACTCAACCGTTCTAATGCAGACCTCTGACCTCTGACTTCAGGCCTCTGGATAATATGAAAATTGAATCAGCTAAGGATTTGCGGGTGTATCAGAAAGCTTATGCACTTGCTATGGAACTGTTTGAACTTTCGAAAGAATTCCACTGTGAGGAGCGTTTTGCTCTTACAGATCAAATACGCCGATCATCAAGATCAGTCTGCGCCAACCTGAGAGAAGCTTGGGCAAAAAGGCGTTACCCTGCACATTTTGTAAGCAAACTTACAGACTGTGACGGAGAAAACAGTGAAACAGATACATGGTTAGACTTTGCACGAGACTGCAACTACATTACGGACAAACATCATAAGGAGCTGACGTCTATTTGCTTAGAAGTTGGAAAAATGCTTGGGAGTATGATCAATAATCCAAAGCCGTTTCTGATCTCCGCCCCCTGATCTCTGACCTCTGACCTCTGGTCTCTGGTCTCTGATCTCTGACTTCTGACCTATGACCTCAGATTAAAACCAATTAACGAATCAAAAGATAAATGTTACAGAAAGAGCATCAATGGAAATAATCAATCCACACGACAAATTTTTCAAAGAGACCTTTTCCATAAAGAAAAATGTAATCGATTTTCTCCAGGGAACATTTCCCCCTGAAATTTTGAAAAAGCTGGATTTATCCACTTTAACACAGGATAATAATTCATATATCGACGAAGAACTAAAAGAACATTTCTCAGACATTGTATATACCTGTTTCTGTAAAGACAAAGAACTCCGGATAACCCTTTTATTCGAGCACAAGAGTTATGCCGTAGCATGTCCGTATCTACAGTTGATGAAATACCTTTTAAAGATATGGGAAGCAAACAGCAAGCAGTCACAAAGGCTCATGCCGGTAATTCCGGTGATATTGTATCATGGCAAAGATGCGTGGAAAGTCAGGAGATTCAGAGACTATTTTGAAGGGATAGACGAGGTATTCTTTAGATTTATACCGGAATTTGAATATCTGCTGACGGATCTGAGTTGTTATAGTAATGAGGAAATAAAGGACAGGGCATTTAGAAGGGTATCCCTTCAAATAACCATGTTATTAATGAGGAATATATATAATGACAAAATTCTGGGAGACAAGCTAAAGGCATTCTTTGAAATAGGGAAGCAGTATTTTGAAGAGGGTGAAGGATTAAAGTTTCTGGAAAGTGTGATCAGGTATTTGTACTATGCGTCGGATATAGAGGAAGAAAGGGTAATAGATACCCTAAAAGAGATATCGGAAGAAGGAGGTAGATTAAGCATGACAATAGCAGCCAGATTAATAGAAAAAGGCAAAATGGCCGGTAGGGCGGAAGGTAAAGTAGAAGGTAAAGTAGAAGGTAGAGTAGAAGGCCGGATAGAAGGCCTAAAAGAAGCGATAGAGATTGGTTTGGAGCTAAAGTATGGCGTTGAAGGTTTAAGGCTTCTGGAACGTATCAGTAAAATAGTAGTAATAGAGAAACTGGAGGCAATAAAAGAGGCGGTGAAAATATCAAAGAATATGGAAGAAATTGAAAAATTGCTCTAACATGAAAAACTCATATCGTAACAATTTAGCTTGCCGCAGAGAACGCTGGGACTTCGTCGTGAGCTCAATCGAACAATCGCAGAGGTTTTTAGGAGATAAAAACAGAAAATTATGCAGGTGCCCACGGGTATTTGTTTTCTCCGTGTTATCCGCGCCCTTTACGGTGAACTATTACCTCATATCTTATCCATGAAATATGGAAAAGAACTAAATTCACTGGTCAACTCATTAGAAAAAAAGACTCGACCGCAGACCTCCGACTTCTGCCCTCCGACCCCTGACTTCCGACTTCTGACTTCTAGTCTCTGCCCTCTGACTTCCGGGTGTATCAGAAAGCTTATGCACTTGCTATGGAACTGTTTGAACTTTCGAAAGAATTCCCCTGTGAGGAGCGTTTTGCTCTTACAGAGTAACTGTTCAGCGTAAATATTATCGTTTAATACCGACTTGCTCCCAAACTCCGGTTTCTCGTACATCGTTTCGTTAAAATGTGTACGTAAAAAATGTCATTGCGAGGAGTGGAGCGACGAAGCAATCTCTTGTTCCCAAAAGACTTAAGATTGCTTCGCTGTCGCTCGCAATGACGGTATCAATGTAGATATTCTAATGAAACGCTATACTAGATTTAAAAATCCAGTAGATATTAAAACTTTTGTTGCTAATGGTAAAAGGAAGGCCGAAAGCTGAACTGAAAAAGATTCCTTTTAGTTCTGGGGACACCATACATAAATTATTGACTTCATTATTAAAATAGTTAAGAGGTGTTCATGTCCAGAATTGCGCATATGGTAGTTCCGGAAACGCCACATCATATTACTCAACGAGGAAGTCGACATTTGCAGGCATTCTTCTGCGACTAGGATTGTGAGGCTACATATACTTGATGTCTCAGTGGTGTAGGCGCTGGGACATTGAAATATGTGCATATTGCTTGCTACCAAACCATGTACACCTGATTGGGGTCCGTCCTCTGGAAATGCGCTTAGTCAGGCGATTGGATAAGTGCATCGACGCTACACAAGTCGCGTAAACTTCCGGGAAGGCTGGAGAGGGCGCCTGTCACAAGGACGTTTTGCCTCTTCCTTAATAGACAAAACCCATTTGTACTTAGCCGCACGCTATGTTGAACTGAATCCGGTGAGAGCAAAATTAGTTAAGAAACTACAGGAGTACCGATGGAGTAGTGCACCGGCACACATTGCTGGGAGGTGCATTCCCGATTTTTTGTAATTATCTGCACAATGTAACACAAGCATACTGCTTGTGATATTTAATACACAAGCTGCCTGCCTATACGGGTTGGCACAGGCATTTTGCCTGTGCGAAATACAGGCAGGAATGACTGTACCACCCTTGCTGGGAGAGATGACCGTCTTGTGCATGTAGAGCCGTTGCTTGAGATGTTTGGCAAGTGGGACGATTTTCTTACCAGCGGTCTATCGGAAGAAGAAGTCGAAGAGGTTAGATGTCATGAACGAACCGGAAGACTTCCTGGCGCTAACAGTTTTTTAGTCCAGCTTGAAAATGCCCATGGAAGAATACTCCATAAGCAAAAACCTGGCCCAAAGAGGTCTCAAAAGGAAAAGAAGCCTCTCCTGAATTAAGTATGATGTCCCTGTAATTCCCAATGCTATTGCTGAACTTTTGAATAAAGAGCCTGAATTAAGGGAGAAATTGATAGTAGGCGCCTATATTGACGGAGAGATAAATCCTGGAAAAGCGGCAGAACTATTGGGGATTCACCCGGTTAAGCTGAGAGGGCAACTTTTATCAAAAGGCATACCTGTCAGGATAGGTGTAGAAACGATAGAAGAAATAGTAGCCGAAGGGATAGCTGCAAGAGGTACCAGGGAAAGTGCTGAATGATACTTATGGACAACAATGTCCTGTCAAACTTTGCCCTGATAGGAGAGATAAACCTTCTACAAGACTACAGTTTGCTGAGAATGTGGATATTCAGACAGAGGAATTTTGTGAAGATATGGCTGCCAAAAAAATAGAATATGTCATAATGATTGTAATCAACGATAGATACAGACATCGGCATATTCATGAGACATGAGGGAGGAAAGATAGTATTTTTCAGGGTACCATATAAGACAAGAATTAATGATAAATGGTGTCCTGTTGTCAGATATGATACTGCTCGTGGATTTGTACATGGGGATTTGATGAGTGTCAATGGAGATGTAAAGAAAACACCTTTATTTAATCAAGACAATAACAGTGCATTAACTTTTGCTGAAAATGATCTAAAATCTAATTGAGAGTATTACAAAAAGAGATTTTTGGAGGAGGGGTGATGTGCAAGGAAAAAGAAATGATAGAGCGCAATATTGAGCTAAGCGCTGAGTTTAGCAGGTATTTGTTTGAACATCCGGAAGTTGAAACAAAGATACCACTGGATGCAAAGGTTGTGCTTTTGCCTGAATTTGACAAAGAATTAAAGAGATTTAATCTTCAATTGGGAAAAAACATCGAAGCGGATGGTGGGCGGGTGGTATATATACTGATCAAAAATATTCGCCCTAAGGTTTTGTCAAGAATAGAAAAAATAGAATTTGAACCTGTTGCGAATTAAGTGTTTTTCTCCATAGAGAAAATCTTAGAGGGGCTTCTCTGTGATAGATAAAAAGAGAATTGTAGAGAAAAGCGGCATGCTTGGCTTTGAAAAACACGAGGTGGAAAATGAAACTGCTGCTTATAAATCCATATTTTGAATGGACGTGTTTATACGCCATCCATTGTCTTCTTGTCCTGGCTATCACATTAAAGATGCTGTTTTGAAATTAATTCAAGTAGTTTTGGAACGGGAAAAGAAGAAAAAGACGTAGGACTAAAAAAGGGGAGATATTCTATGAGATGGGATGAATTTATAAGGGGAATTAAGAGGTTCTGTGGTTTTTTGCAAGACCAGGTTGAGAAGGGGGAAAATAATCTTTTGAAATTTTGTGCCCCTTGCGTCTTTGCGTGGAACAATTTTCTCTTCCGGCTCGTTCGGGTTAGGCCATCTAAATGAAAACTATTTTTTCTAAATTTTTATATTTATTTAACCGCAGAGAAAAGCTACAGATATTTGCCCTGTTTATTTTAATACTTGTAAGCGCCTTATTTGAGACATTTGGGGTGGGGCTAATGTACCCCTTTATTTCGATACTTAAAAATCCGGAAGTTATCCACTCTTATAGAATCTTGCATTGGTTTTATGTTTTCATGGGTATGGGGTCCTTGAAAGAATTCTTAATTTGGGCTGTAATAGGATTGATTGCATTTTATTTACTCAAAAATGTCTTCCTGGTTTTATTGGCTTATGCACAATCAAGATTCATTTATAATAAACAGATATTGTTTGCCCACCGTTTATTTGTTTTCTATCTTAATCAGCCCTATACCTTTCATGTGCAAAGGAATACCGCAGAATTATTGCATAAAATCAACGTTACGGTTTCTACGCTTTTTAGTGGTTTTCTGCTTTATGCGATAATGTTCGTGATTGAAATAATAACTACTCTGTCTATCCTTTGCCTACTCATTATATTAAAACCACTGCCGTCTATAATTGCAGTAAGCGTGTTGGGCATTATTACAATTTTTTTTTATAAGTTAATTCGGAAAAAGATCGGGAAGCTCGGTGAGATGAGGCATCATTTCGGCGAACAGATGGTCCGCTGGGTTACTCAGGGTTTGGGCGGGATAAAGGAAACCAAGGTGCTGGGGAGGGAAGGGTTCTTTGCTAATGAATACAATAAAAACAGCAAGGGATATGTTAATGCAGAAAGATTTCTCTATGTGATTAATCAACTCCCTCGCCCATTTCTGGAGACGATATGCATTTTGAGTATGTTCCTGATAATGCTATTAATGATGGCTCAGAATAAAGATTTGGGATCGATCATACCCACATTGTCATTATTTGCAATGGCTGCTTTTCGAATCATACCATCTATGAACCGCATCTTTGCAGCCGCCACACTGATGCGCTACAACAGTTCTTCGGTTGAAATAGTTTATAATGAACTCACTTCCTTCGATAAACATCCTGCTTCATTTGAAAGGGCGCCTGCTGATGTTATTGCAAAAACAGTGGACAAACCAAAAACTCCTGCTGTTTCCTTTCCCGCAGGAGAGTCCTTCTTTGATAATGCAATAGAGCTTAAGAACGTTTCCTATCAATATCCCAATACTGAGAAGGCTGTTCTTAACGGTATTTCGCTCGTAATTCCAAAGCACTATTCTATCGGATTTGTTGGTCCATCGGGGGCGGGTAAGACTACTCTTGTGGATGTGATTATCGGCCTGCTTACGCCAACACATGGAGAGGTATTGGTCGATGGTAAAATTATGAAAGATAATTTATCAGATTGGCAACGCCGAATAGGTTACATTCCACAGAGCATATATCTCTCCGATGACACCATTCGGCGGAACATAGCTTTTGGTTTGCCTGATGAACAAATCGATGAGGATCAAATCTGGTCGGTTCTTGAATCTGCGCAACTTAAGGAATTCGTTAATAATCTACCTGATAAACTTGGTACTTTTGTAGGGGAGCGGGGCATTCGTCTTTCAGGTGGCCAACGGCAACGCATAGGTATTGCCAGGGCATTGTATCGTAATCCTGAGGTGCTGGTGATGGATGAGGGCACTGCTTCATTGGATAACGAAACGGAATGGGAAATTATGCAGACAGTAAAAAACCTACGTGGGGAAAAAACAACAATAATTATTGCGCACCGTTTAAGTACTATAAAAAATTGCAATCTGCTTTATTTCATAAAAGATGGTACTATTACTGACTATGGGGTGTATGACGAATTGTTCGATAAAAGCCAGGAGTTTAAATCGATGGTTATGGCAACGGAGTACAAATAGAATTCATGGAGGCTATCATCTTGGCAGGTGGTTATGGCACAAGGCTTCAAAGTGTTATAAAAGATATTCCAAAACCTATGGCGGATATAAACGGCCGCCCATTTCTATCCTATCTAATGGATTATTTATTATGCCAGAATATTCGAAAAATCCTGCTTTCTGTTGGATATAAACATGAAATTATTAAAAACTATTTTGGTTTAAGGTATAAAAATTTGGATATCGAATATGTAATAGAAGATAAGCCTCTCGGAACTGGCGGCGCTATAAAGGAAGCGTTAAAATGGGTGGAAGGAGATGATG